>JBEKIN010000017.1:0-27218 GCA_050011735.1 Acidobacteriaceae bacterium
CCGGCATTCTGGTCTCGGTCGTCGACTCGAAGCTGATGCAGCCGGAGATCGACGCGGCCATCGACGCCGGCATTCCCGTCATCACCATCGACTCCGACGCGCCCAACAGCCGGCGCCTCTACTTCATCGGCACCAACAATCGCCAGGCAGGACGCCTGGGAGGCCGAGCGCTGGTGCAGAAGCTGAACGGCAAGGGCAATGTGGTTTTCTACACCATGCCTGGACAGCCAAACCTGGACGAGCGGCTCGCAGGATATAAGGATGTGCTGGCGCAATCGCCGGGCATCAGCCTCGCGGAGGTGGTCGATATTCGCGGCCAGAGCACGATCGCGTTCGACAAGACGGAGGCGTATGTGCCGAAGACCGGCAAGGATCGCGTGGATGCTTTCGTCTGCCTGGAAGCTTCGGCAGGCAAGGAGGTCGGCGAGGTCCTGCGCCGCGGAAATATAAAGGACCGCGTGGTCATCGCCATGGACGACGACAAGGACACGCTGGATCTCGTGAAGGCGGGCGTGATCGTCGCGACCATTGCGCAGAAGCCGTTCACCATGGCCTACGTGGGCGTGAAGATGCTCGACGACCTGCATCACTATCCGCTGGCTTCGCTGACGAAGGACTATGAAGTGGATCCCTTCGCGCCGATTCCCGCGTTTATCGATACCGGCTCAGCTCTGGTCGATGCGAGCAACGTCGATCAATTCATCCAGGCCCAGCAGGCCGCAAAGGCGCCGTAACGCGCCCTAAGCGCTGCAATCGGCCTGCTCTACTCGATACGTAACGCCGTCATCGGCTCCACGCTGGCCGCGCGCTGAGCGGGGATGACCGCAGCCAGAAACGCGGCAATCGCCAGGATGACCGTGGTCGCCACCAGCACCACTGGGTCCCAGGTGCGCACGTTATACAGTAGGCTCGCCATGTAGCGGCCGCCGAGAATGGCTGCCGGCATACCAATGGCAAGCCCGATGGCCGCCTGCAGAAAGGCGCTGCGCAGCACCATCTGCAGAATGCCGCCGCGGTCGGCCCCCAGCGCCATCCGAATGCCGATCTCGCTGGTGCGCTGTGCTACAGCGTAGGCGGTCACGCCGTACAGTCCAATGGCGGCCAGGGTGAGGGCGAGGAATCCGAAGACTGAGGTGAGCTGAACCAGGATCTCCTGCTGCAGAAATTCATCTTTGATCTGTTCAGCGAAGCTCTGGAACTGAATCATGGTCAGGTTGGGATTGATCTGGTTGAGCGCGCGCCGCACCTGCGCTTCCAGGCCTGGCACATACCCCGCCGTCTGGATCTCAATGGCGCTCATCTCAAGGTGCGAAACATTTTCAAACATCACCTCGGACTTGTCGTCGTATTTCGCCCATTGCGGCGACGCCAGGAAAAAAATGGGGCGAATCTTGCTGTTGGGATCCCAGTACTGCGTGTCCTCGGTGACCCCGACAATCTCGAAGTTGCCGGCATATTTCTGATCGAGGTCGCCAAAGTGATGGCCGAGAGCATCGCCATTTTTGAAGAAATGGCGGGCAAAGGTCTGGTTGACCACGGCGACCGGCTGCGTCGAGGCGGTGTCCTGCTCGGTGATGCCGCGCCCCGCGACGATTTTCGTTCCAATATTTTCGAAATACCCTGCGCTCACGCGGTCCCATGAGGAACTGTTGAAGTTGCTGCCGGGTGGCGGCGGCGGCTGGCCTTCGATGTACACGCCGTTGCCCCAGTTGTCGCCCTCCATCGGACTATATAGCGCCCAGGTCACGGCCTTCACTCCCGGAATCGCCCCCAGCGTGTCGTGGAGCTGGCGGAAGAACGCGTCGGCCTGTTCCGCCTGGTAGCCGGCCATCTGCGGATCGATGTGGAGGATGTATCGGTTGCGCGTCTCGAAGCCGAAGTGCTGATGTTGCAGATTCGTGAGGCTGCGGATGAGCAGTCCCGCGGCACAGAGCAGCACCAGGGAGACGGCCGCCTGCAGCACGACGAGGATTTTCTGTGTCCACAGTCCGCTGTGTTTGGTGGAGCGATTCGCGCCGCGCAGGGCGTCGATGGGGTCGGCGTGCGCGGTCATCCACGCAGGGGCCGTGCCAAACAGGACGCCGGTGACCAGCGAAACACCGAAAGCAAAGGCAAGTACAGGCAGCGAGGGTGCGGCGTCGATGGGCAGATAGCTCTTCCCCGCTACCATGTGCACCAGCAGCCGCGCTCCCGCATAGGCAACGACCAGGCCAGCGAGGCCCCCGAACACCGCGAGAACCACGCTTTCCGTCAGCGCCTGGCGCACCAGCCGGCTGCGCGGCGCGCCCAGAGCGGAGCGGACCGAAGTCTGCGCCTTACGCGCCGTGGCCCTGACCAGCATCAGGTTGGCGAGGTTGGCGCAGGCGATGAGCAGGACAAACGCTGAGATCCACATCAGCAGGTGCAGGCCGTCTTTCGCGTTGTCCTGCAGTTGCTGCACGCCGCCGCCGCCAGGTGACAGGTGCAGCGTCTGCTTGGGAATCAGGCTCGCATCGCGCTTCTCCAGCTTGCTGGCGGGGCTCAGCAGGAACTGGCGCAGCTCCACCTGGAGCTGGGCCTCCATCTGCTTCGTGTTCGCCCCCGGCTGCAGGCGCCCGATGAGGTTGAGCCAGTCCAGCTCGGGACTGTCCAGCACATTGAAGCTCCCCGATTCAATGAGAGGAGAATCGTCGAGCGGTATCCAGAATGAGGCTGGATCGCTGGTCAGGCGTTCGCCGAAGAATCCCGGCGGACTGATACCCACCACCGTGAACGACTGGCCATTGATCAAGAACGAGGCGCCCACCACGCTGGGATCGCTGCCGAATTTCTGCTGCCAGGTCCGGTAACTGATGACGGCAACCGGGGGCGCGCCCTTCACGTCGTCGGAAGGCCGCAGCAGACGCCCCATCCATGCGCTGATGCCAAAGGTGTCGAAGGCATTGCCGGAAACAAATTCGGCGCCAAATGGCTCGGAAGCGTGCTCGCTGCCCTGGCGGCGCACGCCGATCTGGTACCGGCCCGCCTGGAACGCGGCGAGGCTCGCGAAACCCGGCGTATGGTCGCGGAACTCCCGGTACTGCTCGGTCGAGAAGAGCGACCAGTTGTCCTGCATGCCGCCGTTGATGCAGCAGTTTTCGTTGTCACCGATGCGGATCAGCTCGCTGGGACGCGCGACGGGAAGCGACTTGAGCAGCACGGCGTGGATCAGCGTGAAGATGGCCGTGGTGGCGCCAATGCCCAACGCCAGCGTCAGGATGGCGGTAATGGTAAAGCCGGGCGTCTTGAGAAATTGCCGCAGGGCGTAGCGAATGTCTTCAAGCATCGGGACGCGGAGGCTCCTGGGTTGAGAGTTCCAGCTTAACGATACGGTATCGCAGGCCGCTGTGTTCCTGCGAGTTTCGGGATGAACAGCATCGTGGCAGGGACCAAGCGGGTCAGGCCCACGCATCCGCCGTGACGTAGCGGATCTTCGCAGGCGGGTAGCGCTCCAGGATAAGGCGCGTGGCTTCGACAGACTGGGAACGGTCCGCGCCCATGGCGAGATGACCGCCGTCGTGCAGCAGCAGATTCGATCCACGCCCACGGCGCTGGTTCCTCGCGATCCCGCGCTCAAGATGTGCGGCAACCTGCCCCGCCGTGGTGTTCGTCCGCCAGTCATAGCCCATCGCATTCCACATCACCGGCGTGAGTCCCAGCTCGCGCGCCGCTCGCAGCACATCGGGACGCCGCGACCCGTGCGGCGGGCGAAAAAAGCGCACGGGCTCGCCCAGGATCTCTTCCAGCGCCGCGTTGCACCCCGCGAGTTCTTCGCGGACGCGCCGCGGGCTCTGCACCGCCAGCCACGGATGGCTCACGGTGTGGTTGCCGATCAGATGACCTGCGCCGCGAATCTCCCGCACAAGGTCCGGACGCTGCCGCACAAACCGGCCAATCAGGAAAAACGTCGCGCGCAGATTGTGCTGCGCCAGCAGATCGAGCAGATGCGAGGTCCAGGGATCGTTGGGACCGTCGTCATACGTCAGCGCAAATTCCCTCGGATCGCGCCCCGCCACAATCGTCCGGCCGAACAGCCGCGACTCCGGCGCGATCGCGGCATAGGCGCAGCCGCCCGCTGCCAGAATCCCTGCGGCGCCAACGGTGGCAAGAGCGGCGAGCATGCGGATTCCAGTGTAAGCGGGTATGCTTCGCGGCCTGCCCGTGGTATCTTCGTATTTCCTTCGCTGACCTTTCCTGACCTGTGGCCAAGCTCTTCGAACAACCGCGCTTTATCGCCGTCGAGGGTCCCATCCGCGCCGGCAAATCGACGCTGGCGCAGGTCCTGGCGGATACGCTGCACGCCCGCCGCATCGCCGAACCGGAAAACAATCCCTTCCTCGACCGCTTCTATCTGGGGCAGGCGGGCATGGCCTTCGCCACCCAGATGTGGTTCCTCATGGAGCGCTTCGAGCAGCAGCGCGAGCTTGAGGATTTCAGCACGCCCCTGGTCTCGGACTATCTCTTCGAGAAGGACAAGCTTTTCGCCTACATCAATCTCAGCGACGCGGAGCTGGACCTCTATAACCGCTACTACCAGATGTTTCGCGCCGACGTGCCGACGCCGGAGCTGGTGATCTACCTGCAGGCCTCGCCCGACGCGCTCAAGCAGCGGATTCGGCGCAAAGGCGTACCCGGCGAGCGCGCCATCAGCGACCGCTATATCGAGCAGGTGGCCGCCGCGTACGAGCACTTCTTCTTCCACTACTCGGCCAGCGATCTGCTCGTCGTGAATACCAGCGACATCGACTTCGTGAACAACAACCGCGATCTGCAACTGTTACTCAAGCGGCTCGCGGAGCCCATCCACGGCACCCAGTATTTCCTCCCGCTGGGTTAAGGGTCAGATTTGTGCTTCCTCTTGCTACTTGTGCGTGTGCCGCTGACCGAACCACCTCACCTGCCAGCTCTTCTCCGCTGACTGGAAGAGATAGACGCCGAGGATCGCGATCAGCGGTTCCAGCGGATGGCGAAAGCGCGCGTGCACGGTGACGAAATAGTAGGTCAACGGCAGCAGCAGAAATGCCCAGAAGAACAGCCACGCCCCCGGAACATGCCGCCGCAGCGCCAGTGTGAGTCCGAGCAAGCCGACAATGCTCGTGAACTGGAAGTTCAGATTGCGCCCGTACTCGTTTAGAAAGCCCTCGTCGCTGGGATGCGGCACGCTGAACCAGAAGTAGTAGAAGCGCCGCAGACTGAGATTCGCAAAACGTCCCGGCTCGGCGCGAATGATGCGTTTCGCCATCACCCCGCGCATCTTCACATACGCAATCTCGCCCATCTGCCGGTACAGCCGCAGTTGATCGGGCGCCTGAAAGGGGTGGTTGTATTCCATCAGCAACCCTGTAGCCCCAGGACCATTGCCGAGATAGAGTTCCGCGCCGAGATTCGCCCGAATCGGCACGAATTCGTGAAAGACGCGCCAGTTGCGATACGTCCACGGCGCGAGGCAGGCGACAAAAATCGCCGCAGCCAAAGCCACCGCCGCGATCTGCCGCGGCCACCATTCGCGGCGCGGCACGCCGGCAAGAATCCAGAGACCGCAAACCGGCAGAAAAAGTAACAGTGACGGGCTCGTAAGTGCCAGCAGCCCCCACAGCAATCCAAACACAGCCCACTTCCCTGCTCCAGGCGCGGGCGTCTCGTCGCCCGCCTCGCCGATTCTCCGCATGCGCAGCGCGAGTACGAGAATCCAGGAAAAAAGATACGCCGTCAGCGTCATCTCCCAGACCCATTTCACGGCATATTGCATCGTCGCTGGATAAAGCGCCCACAGCCACGCCGACCACAGCGCTACTTTGCGATTGAAGCAACGCGCGGCAATCTCCCAGGTGGTGCAGACCATCAGGGCGTTCAACACGCAGTCGAAGGCAAGGATCATCCAGGCGGCCAGCGCCGTGTAAACCCCGAACAGACGGAAGTCAAGAGCGAGAATCCACGGATACAGCGGCGCAACCCAGGCGGTGGGTCCGGTATGGCCGTTAAAAGGATCCGCGAATCCATACCCGGTGACGAGCGCGCGCGCGATGCGGCCCATCTCGTACCCGAACGCGAACTGTCCTTCATAGGGGCGCATGTGCCACATGTGCGCGAACGTCATGTAAGCGATGCGGACCAGCAGCGCGACCCAGAAAATCGTCCACGGGGCCTTCGTGTCCGGCGAGGACTTCGCGTCCATTGAACGAGCAGCGGAATCAGGCGCGCTCACAGCTTCCTGGCCTCCTGCCCCGTCTGTTCCAGTTCCGCGTTCATCAGAGCCTCGGGGGTCAGCGCATCCGCACGGCGCAGGCTGGGAAAGAACACACTCCACAGGCCCGTAACCATCAGCGATCCGATGCCCCCGATCACCACAGCGCGTACCGCTCCCCACCATTGCGCGGTCAGCCCGCTCTCGAATTCACCCAGCTCATTCGACGCGCCAACGAAGAGTGAATTAACCGCGCTCACCCGCCCCCGCATCTCCGCAGGCGTGGCCAACTGCAGAATCGAGGAGCGGATGACGACGCTCACCATATCCGACGCGCCCACGATGAACAGCGCAGCCAGCGAAAGCGGCAGGCTGCGCGAAAGCCCGAAGAGCACAGTGGAAGCCCCGAAAATCGCAACGCAGGTCAGCATTTTTTCCCCGGCCCGACGTCGAATTGGCCGCACCATCAGCCACAGCGAGACGGCGAGCGCACCCAGCGCCGGCGCGGCGCGCAGCAAGCCGAGGCCCCGCGGACCAGCATGAAGAATGTCCTGCGCGAAGATCGGCATCAGTGCCACCGCTCCGCCCAGAAGCACCGCGAAAAGATCGAGCGAAATCGACCCCAGCAGCACCTGGGTCCCCGCAACATAGCGGAATCCGGCAAGAATCACGTCCTTCGAGATGGCGCGATGCTCCATGCGCCCTGGGCGCACGTTCAGCGATCCAACCAGCACCAGAAACCAAATGACCCCGGCGAGCGAGAAAAGATACACAAGGCTCGCTCCATGCAGACGCCCAAACTGAAATCTGCCCAGCGGCAGCGTGAACAGGATGCCGCCCACCGCCGGTCCGACGATATTCGCCAACTGAAAGATAGCCGAACCCCAGGTAATCGCGTTCACGAAGTGCTCTCGCGGCACAAGGTGCGGCACCAGCGCGGAGCTGGCGGGTCCACTGAATGCGCGTCCCGTTCCGACGACAAAGAGAATCGCAAAAATGGGCCGCACGTCGTCGATGCCCGTCCACGCAAAGCGGAGGAGCACCGCCGTGCAGATTGCCTGCAACACATAACAAACCAGGATCACATGACGGCGGTCGAAGCGGTCCGCGACATGGCCGGCGGGGAGAATAAAGATCAGCCCCGGCAAAAACAGCATCAGCCCCGTGTAGCCCAGATCGATGGCCCGATGCGTGATCTGATAAACCTGCCACGCCACCGCCAGCGCCTGCGCCTCCGCGCCGATGATCACGACGACGCGTGCGAGCTGATAACGGAGGAAGTCGCGGGAGAGAAACGCGGCTGCGGGCTGGGCCATGCCTGTCCTTGTTATACCGGCCATCGCTGGCCCGTTACCAGCGCCGCTCCGGAAACCACTTCGTTCCCTCGCCGAGGCCCGCGCCGGTTAGTCTTGCCAGGTGGAGTCCTCCCTGCCCTCGTCGAAACTGGCCGCCGCGAATCCGGCCGTAGCCATCGTTGTGCCGCAGCCGCAACGGCACATGGGACTGCACCCGATTCGTCCCGTCGCCGCGATCTGCCTCTGCGGCGTCGTCGCGTTCCTGAATCTCTACGCCACCCAACCGCTCCTGCCCATGCTCACCGCGTTGTTTCACGCCTCAAAGGCAGCTGTCAGCCTCACGATCAGCGTCTCCACGCTGGGAGTCGCGCTGGCCGCTCCCATTTTTGGCGCCCTCACCGAGCGCGTCAGCCGCAAGCGCGTCATCGTTCTCTCGATCGTTGTGCTGGCCGCTCCCACCGTGCTCGCCGCCACTTCGCCCGGCCTCCGCACGCTGCTCTTCTGGCGCTTCGCGCAGGGGCTCGCCATGCCGGGCATCTTCGCCACCGTCATCACCTACATCGGCGAGGAGTGGCGTCGCGAATCCATCGCCCTCATCATGAGCCTCTACGTCAGCGCCACAGCGTGCGGCGGCTTCCTCGGCCGCTTTCTCACCGGGCTCATCGCCGAAACCCTCGGCTGGCGCTGGAGCTTCGTCGCTCTCGGCGCCCTCACGCTGCTCGGCGCCTGGTTCATCGCGCGCTGGCTTCCGCTGGAGACGCCGCGGCCCCACCACAGCGACGAATCCGTCACCAGCTTCTGGATCGCGCTCCGCCACCTGCGCAACCCGCGCCTGCTCGCCACTTTCGGCGTCGGCTTCGGAATCTTGTTCACGCTGGTCGCCACATTTACCTACAGCACCTTCTACCTCGCCGATCCGCCTTTCCGTCTCTCCACCCTGGCTCTCAGCTATCTGTTCGCCATTTATCTGGTCGGCCTGGTAGTCACACCCTTTGGCGGATACCTCGTCACCCGCATCGGCATGCGGCGCGGCATCGCAGTGGCGATCGCCATCTGCCTCACCGGCGAAGCGCTCACCCTCAGCCACAACCTCTGGGTCGTGATTTTCCCCGGACTCGGCCTGCTCTGCAGCGGCGTCTTCATCGCGCAATCCACAGCCACCAGCTTTCTGCGCATGGCCGCCCCCGCCGGAGGCCGCATATCCGCCGCGGGGCTCTACCTCGCCTGCTACTACGTTGGCGGCACCATCGCCGGGGTCGCGCCCAGCTATTTGTGGAGCATCGGAGGCTGGCCCGCCTGCGTCGCTCTGGTCGAAGCAGTGCTGCTCGTGATGTTCGCTCTCGCCTGGATCGGCTGGCGCAACGTGGGCTGGTCCACCCACTAAATCTGCACCGGCAGAACTTGGCAACAGTCTTCAGTCTCTGTGCCCATCTTCGCGGAATCGTCTCATATAATCACGAAGTAACGCTTTCATTCGAATACTTTCGTGCAGCCCCCTTTCTTCTGGAGGAACTGTGACCAAGGTGAAGTGGGTTCTTGTGGCAGTGTCTGTCTTCTTCTCATCGACCCTCGCATTCGGGCAGGATGGATATTTCTCGAACTGGTTGACCGCGGCCGGCTTCAAGACCGCCGGCATCGATCCCGCCACCATCAACGTCGCCGGCACGGCAGGTCTCAACCAGGTCAAGGCCAGCGAACCGGCTCCGGCAACTCCACCCAACCCCGACGCGCTCACCTGGCACGGCATCACGCTGTACGGTGCATACGACGTCGGCTTCGGCTGGGTCAGCCACGGCCTGCCGCAAAACCCGTACAACTACGAAGGCTCATCTCTGGTGAACCGCAACGCCAATCATTCTCGATTCCTCGTCGAGCCGGATAACCTGCAGCAGACCGGTCTGGGCATCAGGGGCAAGGAAGAGTTTGCGCATGGCTGGTCGGTTGTGTTCAACGCTTCGACCGGCATCAATCCGCAGTCCGGCCAGCTCTCCAACGCGTCCGCCACCATGACCGAAAACAATGGCCTTCCCAGAAGCGGCTATTCAGAAGACATTGACGGTGCGCGTGCGGGTCAACCCCTCAATGACGAATACTACGGCGGCATATCGTCCGCGAATCTCGGCACGCTGACCTTCGGTCGTCAGCGCGCTCTCGGTACCGACACCATGCTCCTCTACGATCCGGTCGCCGGCGGCTATGCCTTTTCCTACATCGGGTATAACGGCACCATGGCCGGCGGCGGCGACACCGAGGACACACGTTGGGACGACGCCGTGAAGTACCGCCTCACCTGGGGTCCGGTCCATTTCGGCGCAATATATAAATTCGTCGACGGCACGGGCGGCTGCTACTCGGCCTCCGCAACCTGGACTGCCGCCAGCTGTACGCCGGAACAGGCGCATAACAACGCTTATGGATTCAACTTTGGCGCAGGCTACCACAGGTTATCCGCCGACGTCGTCTACCAGCATTACAACCAGGCAATCAGCGTATTGAACCCCCTGCTGGGGCCCCAGAGTCCGGCGGCGCCCTGGCAGTCGACCACCGACAGCATCAATACAGACCAAATCACCGGCGCCAATCTGATCGCAACCACCAACACCGTCTATGGCATCGTCACCGACAACAACGCAGTGATGGTCGCTGCCAAATATACGTGGGACCCGTTCAAGTTTTTTGGCGGCTACGAACACATCTGGCAAAACAACCCGGCGAACCCATTGGGCGTCGGCGCCACCGACCAGGGCGGTTATCTCATGAGCGGCGTCGAAGACAACAATCTTGATTCTGAAAAGCGGGTGCAGATCTGGTGGACGGGCCTGAAATACGCATACGACAGCAAAACCGACATCACCTTTTCCTGGTATGGGCAGTTGCAGAACGACTTCCGTCTTCCGTCAACCTGCTCGGCCGCAGCCGGTTTCCGCAGTTCCTGCGCGGGCACCCTCGACGAGGGGTCGCTCTATACCGATCATCACTTCACCAAGCGCTTCGACGGTTTTGCCGGACTCGCGTATTCCTTCGTGACCGGCGGCCTGGCCATCGCCATTCCTCATGGTCCCGGCGTCCCCTATCTCCACAACAGCAACTTTGCTCCGACAGTAGGGGGCCGCTTCAGCTTCTGATCGTCTCCCATCGGGACGTGAACGGGGTTGAGGGGCGAGCGCCTCGATCACAAACGGGTGAGGGGTCTTCTATTTTTTGCTCTGGCAAGGCGGGCCATAGTGGTACTCGGCGCACTTCGGTCAGCGGTAATTGGGTACGACAAGCCCGTTTTTCGGTACCTTTCGGTGCGATTCATCTGATCCAACAGACCGGGAGGTAGCCTGGCAGCTAACACTGCCAGCCCTTCAGTCTCTCTGCCACTTGAACGCGATAGTCGACTCCGGCAACTCCGCGCCCATAGATTGCGCGCATTCCCACTCCGGGTCGAATGGTCGCGAGCGACAGACCTCCTACAACTCGCGCAGGGAGACGGCCACAGGTCGCAGCGCCGCGCGCATGGCGGGTAACAAGCCGCCGAGAACGCCCATGGCCAACGCGAAAACCACACCCATCACGAGCAGGTTGAAGGTGATCCTGAAGGCGAAGGCTATGCTCGAGAAGGTCGAGAAATTCATGGTCTGCGTGGTCATGCCGTTCAGCGGAAGCACGACCAAGCAGCCGAGAATGCCGGCGATGAACGAGATCAGCAGCGCCTCGAACAGGAAGGAGAGGATGATGTTCCAGCTGGAAAAGCCGAGCGCGCGCATGGTGGCAATCTCCCGTCCCCGTTCGGCCACCGCCGAGTACATCGTGTTGAGGGCGCCGAATACCGCGCCGATCGCCATGACGGCAGCGACCAGGCCGCCCAGGATGGTGATCAGCGATGTCATGGCCGAGGATTGCTTCGCGTAGTAATCCACTTCGCGCTCGACTTCCAGATTCAATTGCGGATCAGAAGTAATGGAATCCTTGAATTGGTCAAAGGCCGCGGCAGAGGTGAGGTGAACGGTGGCCGATTGAAAGATGTTTTCCGGGCGCTTGAGCACCTCGTTCAGGATGCGCGAGTCGCACCACACTTCGGAATCGAATGACGATCCCCCCGCGTCGAACACACCCACCACCTTCCAGTGCCCACCGCCGAAGTCGACCGTGTTGCCGACGGTGAGGCCCTCGTAGGTCTTCGACGCGTTCCTGCCGACGACGAGCTCGTCGAGGCCGGAATGGAACATCCGCCCCTGAACGACCTTCACGAATTTGCGGATTTCGAGCACGTTGGGCGAAACGCCCCGAACCTCGACATTTGCGTCCGTGCCTGTGCTGATCAGCGGTATGGGAATGACGCCGACGACTTCCTGTGTAACCAGGGGTTGCCCCGCCGCGTCGCGCGCCACGCCCGGTTTATCCTGGACCAGCTTCACGGAATCGAGAGTGATGCCGCCCATCATTTCCGAGGTCGAGCCGGCACGCATCACCAGCGCATCGTCAGGCGAGCCTGAGCTCACCAGTGTGGCCCGGAAGCCGTGGGCCAGCGAAAGCATGGCCACGAAAACGCCGACCGTTCCGGCGATCCCCAGGATGGCCACGATGGTGGAGGTCCAGCGCGCTCGAATACTACGGAAGTTATAGGAAATCGGCACGTTTCCGATCAGCGGCGCCAGCAATCCGGCAAGGATCCCGCCCACGATGATCAGGACGAGGAGCAGGGCAGCAATGGCCGCCGCAGTGATCACGACACCGAAAATGAGCTTTGCCGCCATGCTCAGACTCTCCGGAGGGCAGTCACAACGCGCATGCGCATGGCGCCCCAGGCGGGAAGAATGCCGCCGGCGAAGCCTACCACCAGAGCTGCGATCACACCATACGCCAGTGTTTTAGCTGTCACCAGGAGTGGAGGCAACAGGCCCGCCATCGCGCGGCTCAGTTGCGGAATAGCGACCAGCGCGAGCAGCAAGCCCACACACCCGGCAAGCGCAATCGCCATCGACTCGCCCAGGATGAATCCGAGAACCGCGCGATCCGGGAAACCGATGGCCTTGAGCACACCCAGCTCATTGGTTCGCTCGCGAACGGAGATGGCCATCGTGTTTCCGGTGACCAGCAGGAGCGTGAAGAAGACAACGGTCCCGATCGACGTAATCAGGAATTTGATGTTTCCGAATTGCTTCACCCATCCCTGCGCAAAGGCGGATTCCGTCTCAGTCTTCGTTTCGTAGGGCGAATTCAGGTACATGTTATCGATGGTCCTGGCGATACGCGGGGCATCGTCGGGGTTGGCGATACGAACCGTATACCAGCCAACCTGGCCCTTGATGCTGTCGGGTACGCTCTCTTTGAAGTATTCCCACTGGAACCAGAACTGGGTTTGATCATCTTCCTGTTTGGCGCCGTGGTAAACGCCGTCGATATTGAACTCGAATGGCTTCCCCGCCAGCCCGTAAATGGTCGTACTAATGGGAATGCGATCGCCGATCTTCCAGCCGAAACGCTTCATGGTGTCCGCCCCAACAACCGCGCCCTGCCGGTCTTTCAGAAATGTATTCCATTGATCGTCGGGAACAATGAGCTCGGGGTAAACCTGCCGCTGGTTTTCCGGGTCGATCACGAATTGCGGGAAAAAGTTCTTGGGATCCTGATATACGCCACCGAACCAGTTATCGTGCGTGATGTACTTGACACCCGGGATGCGCACAATTTCATCCCGGTAGGACAACGGAATGGTGTTGATGATGGAGGTGCGATTGATGGTGACGAGGCGATTCGCACTCACCACGTCCGCTCCGCGGCTGAACGCATCGTTCACCACTCCCAGCAGCGCAAACAGAAACAGTGCCACAGCGAACGAACCGATGGTGAGAACGAGCCGAGCCTTTTTGCGCAACAGATTGGCCAGGATCAGTCTGCCGAATTTCATGAGGCGCCTCCCGCGACCACACCTTGCCGCCCTCCGGCTTCAACCAGCACGCCCTTGTCCAGATGCAGCGTGGTATTGGCCTGGCGCGCGACAAGCGGGTCGTGCGTCACCATCAGCACGGTCTTCCCATACTCCTGCACCAGCCGCTTGATCAGGTTCATCACGTCATCGGCGCTTTTTCGGTCCAGGTCGCCAGTGGGCTCGTCGCACAGCAGGAAGGTGGGGTCGGCGACGATGGCCCGGGCAATGGCCACACGCTGTTCCTGCCCGCCGGAAAGCTGGCGCGGAAAGTGGCCCATGCGGTCGTCCAAACCGACGACGGAAAGGGCGGTTTCAACGTGCTTGCGGCGTTCGGCCCTGGAAAGCTTGGTCAGCAGCAAGGGCAATTCGACGTTCTGGAACGCGGTGAGCACTGGGATGAGGTTGTACATCTGGAAAATAAGACCGACGTGGCGTGCCCGCCAGTCGGTCAGCTTGCCGCGCGACATATGCGTGATCTCGTCGCCGGCCACGCTGATGGTGCCGCGCGTGGGAACGTCGAGGCCCCCCAGCAGGTTGAGCAAAGTGGTCTTGCCCGAGCCGCTCGGCCCCATGAAGGCCACGAAATCGCCCTTATCGACGTCAAGATTCAAGCCCTGCAGGACGTCGATGTCCTCGCTGCCGCGGCGGTAGGTTTTGTCCAGGCCGCGCACCTGAATCAAACTGCCGGCTACGCCATTACCCTCCACGCGTACCATGATCAACGCTCCTTGATCTCCGCCACCTGAATTGGATCGCTGCACTAGCGCTTGATCGCTACTGCTTCACCATCTTTCAAGTTGGCTGGCCCCGCGACTACCACTGTATCCCCGGACGTGAGACCCGCCAGAATCTGCGTTTGCGCGCCATTGGTTGTGCCGACCTTCACGGCATGGCGCTCGATGTGATCGCCTTTCACCAGAAAAACGATCTTCTGCCCCCCATCGTCACGAACCGCGTTCTGCGGCACCATCAGGGCCGCCTGCGTTTTTGTCGCCGGCTTCTCTTCCCCGAGGAATGTGACCTTCACGCCCATGTCGGGCAGAATGCGTGCGTCCAGCTTGTCGAAGGCAATTCGCACTTCGACCGTCGCCTTTTGGCGATCGGCCGTGGGAATGATGGTGCGTACGCGGCACGGAATCTGCCAGTCCGGATACGCATCCAGAACGGCGGTCACCTCTTGGCCAGGCTTAACCCGTGCGATGTAATTTTCGTTGACGTCCACTTCGATTTCATTCGAGGCCATATCGACGATCGTTGCGATTCCGGTGCGCGTAAACCCGCCACCGGCCGAAATCGGCGACACCATTTCTCCCACCTGCGCGTCCTTGGAAACAATAATTCCATCGAACGGAGCGCCGATGACGCAATTATCCACCGCCTGCTGCGCCTCTCTCGTGCGCGCGTCCGCCGCCAACACCTGTGCCTGCGCGTAGTCGATCTTCGCCCGCAGGCTGTTCTCGGTCATCGTCGCATTGTCGAGCTGTTCCTGCGTTTGGATACCTGCCGTCCTCAATTCCTGAGCGCGATGCAGCTCGATCTGCGCGTTCTTCAATTGCACCTGCAGGTCCAGAATGTTGGCCTGCGCGGCATTTCGATCGGCTTGCGCGGAAGCCAGCGCCCTCTGCGCATCGGAATCGTCCAGGGTGGCCAGCACAAATCCCTTGTGCACGTGCATGCCTTCGGTAAAAAACACACTCGTCACGCGCCCGGTGATCTTCGCCGCTACCGTGGCGCGCCGCTGCGGCGTGACATATCCGCTGGCGTTGAGCAGCGCCTGTGGCCCAGTGTCCGGAGCGTCCGCCGTGGCGACTTGCACCGACGGCGTCTGATGCACGTACGCGTAGACGCCGCCCACGATCAGGAGCGAGACGACCAGGACGGAAAAAACAATCGCGATGACCTTTCCGGTGTTTCGGGAGCCGCGCTTGTGAGCCTCGATGCGCAGCCCTCCGAGGTCATGCTTTACAGGTGCTTCAGGCATAGTCGGCCCAGTCGGTTTGCGCTGGTCCTCCGGCATTTGTTCGTTTGGCGACAGCACAAGATTACACCGCAAGATTTACAGACCGATGCTGGCGAAGAAAAGGGAAATACTGCACCCTTCTCCAAATTCCTTGACCATCCGGGATGGGTACCACTTGCGTTTGCCGTCATCGGACGCACGTCAGCACGCTCCGATAAGTATCGAAATGTCGGCTTGGATCCATTAATGAAGAGTTGGGAAGGCCCTAAATCAGCTGGGGGCGGATCAGATCCAGGGTCTGCTTGCTGGAGTAGAGGCCGCTACCGGCGCGGTTGCTCCTCAGTACCTCCGTACCGTCCGCCCTGCCGATTTCCCTTGATCCCATCGCGCAAAAAAGCAATCCTGAATACACGGAAAGCTCTGTCCAGCCCCGCACCACACCGGGCAAACAGAGCTTTTCCCTTTTCCGGCCCAGGCCGGCATCGAAGATCACGCGCTCTTTGACATTGCCAACGACCCCGCAGCGCCCTGCGATCTGCGTTTCTGCCGGCTACAGGCTACCGTCTACTGACTGCTGACTGCTGGCTGCTGGCTGCTGACTGCTGGCTGCTGGCTGCTCCGAAAGGGTAATACCTGATTCACGGTACCCAAACGCCCCCGCAGAATGAACTACTTGCCACACCCCCTAGGGGGAGGGGGGGTACCCCACAGGCTCCCAGCTCCAGGCTCCCAGCTCCAGGCTCCCAGTTCCCGGCTTGCGCGCAAGCCCATTCTTTTCTATTACCTGGGCTCGAGGCCTTCTCGTAACTAACTTGTTTTCTATTACTTGCCCTTTGAGGCCCTCTGTAAGTGCCGCATAATCAACAGTTGCCAAAAACAGGGGGGTACATACGGGCTCTCAGCTCCCGGCTTTGCTACCGGCTCCAGGTTTTGGGCTCTCGGCTTCCAGCTGCTGCCTGCAGGCTGCAGGCTTCTTACTCTCTGACGACCGCCTTCACCAGATTCCGTGGCGCATCCACATTCACGCCGCGCTGCACCGCGATGAAGTACGCGAGCATCTGCAGCGGAACCACTTCGAGCATCGGCAGCAGAAATTCGTCGACCGCCGGAACCGCAACCGAATACCGGCTGAGCTGCGCAGCTTCATCGTCGCCGTCAACGTGAACCGCAAAAACATCCGCGCCCTGCGTATGCATGTCGCGCATCAGCTGCAAAGTCTTTTCGTAGCGCAGCGTCGAATCGGGATCGTTGCGGTCGCGTGTCGCCAGCATCACCAGCGGCGCTTCGGGACTCACCAGCGCATTCGGCCCGTGCTTCAGCTCGCCAGCCGGCAGTCCTTCGGCCTGCACATACGCTGACTCCTTCAGCTTGAGCGCGCCTTCGCGCGCAATCGCGTAATGAATCGCGCGCCCCAGATAGAGGAACGTCCGCGCCTCGCTCAGCTTCTGCGCGATGGCAGAAACCTGCTTTTCCCACCCTTCAAGTCTTTCCTCAAGAAGATGTGGCAAACGCTCCATCTGCTCGCAATGAGCCGCCACTGCTCCCGCTGTCATGCGTCCGCCTATCCGCGCCAAAAACAGCGACAGCAGATACAGCACCGTCAGCTGGGTGGTGAAGCTTTTCGTCGCGGGCACCGCCACTTCTCTGCCCGCCATCGTCGGCAAAGCCGCATCGGCTTCGCGCGCCATCGTCGAGTCAGGGTCGTTGACGATCGCCACCGTCGCCAGTCCGCGCACCTTCGCCTCGCGCAGCGACGCCAGCGTGTCCGCCGTCTCACCGGACTGCGAGATGACCACGACGCCCGGATCGTGCAGCGTGTGCGTCGATCGGTACATGTATTCGCTGGAGTACTCGACGTCGACCGCGAGGCCCGCGTAGTCCTCGAGCATAATTTCGCCCGCGAGTCCGGCATGCCGGCTCGATCCGCTGGCCGCGATCACCACGCGCTGGCGTCCGCGCAGCGCATCGGCCACAGCGGCAAAAACGCCGCCATCGAGCGTTCCGTTCGGCGCGTAGCGGGCCATGGTGGCCGCAAGCGCCTCCGGCTGCTCGTAAATCTCCCGCAACATGGCGTGAGCAAAGGTGCGTGTAGCTTGCATAGATACTCTGATCTTAGCGGAAGGAAAACGCGCAGGGCTCAAAACCTGCTAAGCCTTCTTCCACCGCAGCACCGGCTTGCGCGCCGCGGTCGTCTCGTCGAGCCGCGAAACCCGCGTCGAGTGCGGAGCGTCCAGCACAATCTGCGGATTCTCCTCGACCTCGCGCGCGATCTGCCGCATCGCGTCGACAAACAGGTCCAGTTCCTCGCGCGACTCGCTCTCGGTCGGCTCAATCATCAGCGCGCCATGCACGATCAGCGGAAACGAAACCGTGTACGGGTGGAAGCCGTAGTCAATCAGGCGCTTGGCAATGTCGCCGGTCTTCACGCCGTTCCGCGTCTGCCGGCGATCGCTGAAGACCACCTCGTGCATCGAAGGCGTGTTATACGGCAGCTCGTAGAGGTCTTCGAGCTTTTTGCGGATGTAGTTCGCATTGAGCACAGCGTCTTCGGTGGTCTGCCGCAGCCCATCGGGCCCGTTGGCCAGGATGTAAGCCAGCGCGCGCACGAACATCCCGAAGTTCCCGTAGAAAGCGCGAACACGCCCCACCGACTGCGGCCGATCGTAGTTCAGATGGAGCTGCCCGTCCTTGTCCTCTTCAACAACAGGCACCGGCAGAAACGGCTCCAGAATCTTTTTGCACGCCACCGGACCGGATCCAGGACCGCCGCCTCCATGCGGCGTCGAAAAAGTTTTGTGCAGGTTCAGGTGCATCACGTCCACGCCGAAATCGCCGGGCCGCGTCTTCCCACACAGCGCGTTCATATTGGCGCCGTCCATGTAGAGCAGCGCGCCTTTCGCATGCAGAATATCGGCGATGCGATGAATCTCGTTTTCGAAAACCCCAATCGTCGACGGATTGGTCAGCATCAGCGCGGCTGTATCTTCGTTCACCGCCTGCGCGAGCGCATCGACATCGATGCCGCCATTCGCGTTCGACTTGAAATTGACGACCTCGTATCCGCAGATGGCCGCGGTGGCCGGGTTCGTCCCGTGCGCCGAATCCGGAATGATGACGTTGCGCCGCGGATTGCCCTTCGCCGTGTGATACGCGCGCGCCAGCAGAATGCCGGTGAACTCGCCATGCGCGCCGGCAGCCGGCTGCAGCGTGATCGCCTCCATGCCCGTGATTTCCAACAGGCACGTCTGCAGCAGCCGAATAATCCCCAGCGACCCCTGCGAAAGCGATTCCGGCTGATACGGATGCGCCTCCGCAATCCCCTCCAGCCGCGACACAAATTCGTTCACCCGCGGGTTGTACTTCATCGTGCAGCTGCCCAGCGGATACATCCCCAGATCGATCGCGTAATTCCACGTCGAGAGCCGCGTAAAGTGCCGGATGATCTCAATCTCGCTCAGTTCCGGGAGCTCCGCGGCGTCTTCGCGCGCAGCCTCGCCCAGCAGCGCCTTCGCATCCGCCACCGGCACGTCGAGCAGCGCCAGCCGATACGCCTTCTTCCCCGGCGACGACTTCTCGAAGCTCAGCCCCTCATTCTGCGTCAGGTGTGCGGTAACTTTGCGCGTCGTGCCCACGAATTTTTCTTCTGTCGCCATCTTGATCCTGTTACCGAACCACCGCTGCTGTTGGCGCCTGCGCCAGCACCGACGCAGCCCGATCAATCTGCTCCCGCGTGGTCAGCTCCGTCGCGCACCACAAGCTCGCGTTGCCCAGTTCCGGATACCACCGCTTCAACGCCACTCCGCCGATAATCTTGTTCTCCAGCAGCCGCGCGTTCAGCTGCTCCGGCGCTTCCTCAGTCTGCAGAACAAATTCGTTAAACCGCGGCGACCGCCCAAACAGCAAACTCCCGCTCGCTCCCAGCTTCTTCGCCGCATAGTCGGCCTTGGCCAGGTTCTGCAGCGCCAGCTCCCTGATTCCCTCTTTGCCGTAGACCGTCATGAAGACCGTCGCCATCAGCGCGACTAATGCTTGATTGGTACAGATGTTCGAGGTCGCTTTCTCGCGCCGGATATGCTGCTCGCGCGTCGAAAGCGTCAGCACGAAGCCGCGCCGCCCCTTCGTATCCTTCGTCTCGCCGACCAGCCGCCCCGGCATCTGGCGAACATATTTCTCCTTCGCCGCGACCACCCCGCAGAACGGCCCGCCATAACTCGGCGCAACCCCAAACGACTGCGCCTCCATGATCACGACGTCGGCTTCGACCGGCGGCCTGACAATCCCCAGCGAGACCGCCTCGGCGATCGACACCACCAGCAGCGCGCCCTTCTTCTGCGCGATCGCCGCAATCGCCGGAACGTCCTCAATCACGCCGAAGAAATTCGGCGACTGCACCAGCACGCACGCCGTCTGGTCATCGACGGCCGCGTCGAGCGCGGTCAGATCGATGCGCCCGTCCTCGCCGAAGCCGATTTCCCGCGTCGCATGGCCGGAGCTGGCCTCGCGATGCTGTGCGTAGGTGCGCATCACCTCGCGATACTCCGGGTGCACGGTGCGGGCGACAACCACGCCATCACGCCCCGTCACGCGCATCGCCATCATCGCGGCCTCCGGCGCTGCCGTCGAGCCGTCGTACATCGACGCATTGGCGATATCCATCCCGGTCAGTTCGCAGATCATCGTCTGGAATTCGAAGATGGCCTGCAGCGTCCCCTGCGTGATCTCCGCCTGATAGGGCGTGTAGGAGGTCAGGAACTCGCCGCGCTGCACGATGGCGTCGATCAGGACGGGCCGGTAGTGCCGGTAAACCCCCGCTCCCAAAAAGCTCGCGTAGCCGTTGGCGTTCTTCGCCGCCGCGGCTTTGAAGTGGTCGACGATCTCCGACTCGCCCATCTGCCGCGGAATCTCAAGATCGCGCGTGAGGCGATACTCCTCGGGAATGATGGCGAAGAGATCCTCGATCGACGACGCACCGATCTCGCGCAGCATCGCAGCGCGTTCAGCATCGGATTTTGGCAAATAACGCATGGGTTCCCTAACTTCAGAACTTCCTTGTGCCGGGGCACAACATCACATCTCGCGACTGCCCTTGTTTTGAAGGGGCCCGGCTTCAGCCGTGCCAATAACCCCGCAAATTGAATGCGGCTTTAGCCGCCGAGGGAAGGCTTGCCGAACCTCTCTGCAGCTCAACCTCAATGCCCGGTCTCTTCCTTCACGTACGTCTCGTAATCCTGTGAGCTCAGCAGCGAATCGACTTCGGCCGGATCCGCCAGCTCAATCTTCATAATCCACGCCGAGTGCGCGTCGGCGTTGATCTTCTCCGGCGCCGTGGTCAGCTCTTCATTGATCGCGGTCACGGTTCCGGTCGCCGGCGAATACAAATCCGACACCGCCTTCACCGACTCGACGCTGCCAAAGACCTTGCTCTTCTCAACCTTGTCGCCAACCTTGGGCAACTCGACGAAAACAATGTCGCCCAGCGAGTCCTGTGCGTGGTCGGTGATCCCGACCGACGCCGTTTTGCCGCTGGCCTCGATCCATTCGTGCTCGCGCGTGTAGCGGTAGTTCGTGGGGTACGCCATTGCGATGAAATTCTCCCTCTTATTGTACGGGCTGCGTTAACTCTGGCTGCTCGCTCGCTTCGGCTTCTTGTAGAACGGTAACGGCACCACCAGCGCCTTCACCGGATTGTTGCGAATCTCGACGGCAACTTCCGTGCCCACCCCGGCGAAACTCCGCGGAACATACGCCAGCGCGATGTTTTTCTTCAGAAACGGCGCCGGCGACCCGCTGGTGACGTACCCGATCGCGTTGCCGCTCAAATCGAGCACGCGATACCCATCCCGCGCGATGCCCCGCTCCACAACTTCAAGCCCCACCAGCTTGCGCTCCGGTCCGCCGGCCACCTGCACCTTGTTCAAAGCATCCGACCCCAGGAACGGCCCCTTCTCCAGCTTGCAAAACCGATCGAGTCCTGCTTCGAACACGTTGATGGAATCCGAAATCTCGTGCCCATACAGCGAGAGCGCCGCCTCCAGCCGCAGCGTGTTCCTCGCCCCCAGCCCGCACGGCAAAATCCCGAACTCCTCTCCCGCCGCTATTACCTCGTTCCACACCCGTTCGCTCGTCGCCTCGTCGGAGGGGATATAAATCTCAAACCCGTCTTCCCCCGTGTAGCCCGTCCGCGCGATCAGCGTGTTCTCCAGGCCGCACACCGTTCCCCAGGTGAACCAGTAGAATTTCACCGCAGCCAGATCGGCGTTCGTCAGCTTCTGCAGCGTCTCCTGCGCGCGCGGCCCCTGGATCGCCAGCTGCGTGTAGTAGTCGCTGTAGTCGCTCACGTGGCATCCAAACGCGTGCGCCTGGCTGCGCACCCAGTTGTAATCCTTCTCGCGCGTGCCCGCGTTGATCACGAACAAATAATCGTTGTCGCTCAGCTTGTGAACGATGATGTCGTCGACAAACGTGCCCTCGGGGTACAGCATCGCCGAATACTGCGCCTGGCCCACTTGCAGTCGCGACGCATCGTTCATCGAAATGTGTTGTACAGCCTTCAGAGAGCCCGGCCCGCGCAACTGAATGTCGCCCATGTGGCTCACGTCGAAGACGCCCACGCCCGTCCGCACCGCCATGTGTTCGGCGATCAGGCCGGAGTACTCGACGGGCATATCCCATCCGCCGAAGTCGACCATCTTCGCGCCAAGCCGGCGATGCAGGCTATTCAGTGGAGTTTTGCGCAGCTCAATGGTTGCGGACACAAGGACCTCAGATGAAGGCGGGATTCTGGTAGAACACGAACCTCTAACGTTACAACCCGCCTGGGTGCGGGTCAATCACCGCGGAACACCGGCGGTGTCATGTTCGGGATAACAACTTTGCTTCGAAATCAGGGAGCCGGCCGATCCTGCGCGCCTTACCTCCGCATCAGCCACATAATCCCGATCAGAACCAGCACCCCGGCGATTACCACCACCCGGATCGTCTGGAAGCGATTCATCCACCTGTTTTGCATCGCCGCACCTCGGCCCGATTATAGTCCGCCGCTCCGCTGTCGCGCCCCGCGCTGCAGCTCTGGTGATCCCCTCAATTTACGATAAAAGCGTGCCGTTCCCCTTCCCCGTCGTTCCGCCCGCGATCGCCCTGGCGCTCCTGCTCGTTCCGTTGTTTGCTTTTGCATTCGCGGGCGAGCGCTGCGTTCGCGCGGCGCAATCGCTGCCCACGGCTCTGCGCCTGGCGCTGCCGGCGGTGCTGGCTGTTCCCTGGCTCGTCGTCACCATCGGGTTACACGACTTTGCCGTCCGGTGGCTGCTGTTCTATCTTTTCGCTCCGGTCATCATTGCCACGCTTGAGTGGCTGGCCGCGACGCTCGACCCCGGCCAGCGCGGCCACCTCATCGACTTTCTGGTTCTCATCCCGCTCGGCCTCGCGGTCGATCTGCGCTGGCTGGAGGCGGCATGGCCCCACAAACTCGCCCTCCTCGGCAAGCTCACCCTGCTCGATTCCGGTCTCTATGCGTTCCTCGCCGTGCGTTGTCTTTCCGGCGTCGGATTCGACCTGCGCCAGCGCGCGCGCGACTGGCGCATCGGCCTCCGCGAGTTCGCTTTCTACGTCCCTCTTGCCATTCCGCTCGGCCTCGCGCTCGGCTTTCTCCACCTGCACCACCGCGTCGACCATCCGTGGCTGATCCTGCCTGCCTGGATAGCGACTTTCGTCGGCGTAGCGCTGCCGGAGGAGGTCTTCTTCCGGGGCTGGATCCAGAACCTGCTCGAGCGGCGCATCGGCCGCATAGCCTCGCTGATCGTCACCGCCTGTGTTTTCGGACTCTCCCACTTCAATAAGCGCACGCTGTCTTTCAACTGGCGCTACGTCGTCCTCGCCGCCCTGGCGGGCATCTTCTACGGGCGCGCATGGCGGCAAGATCGCCGCGTCGGGGCTTCCGCCATCACTCACGCCACCGTCGATACCATCTGGGGCGCGTTGCTCCGCTAGCAGCGCGATGGGTGCCCCCGGGTCTCGACTTTGAGACCCGGGTTTACTGCGTAAAATAGCGCTTGTACCGCTCATGACTGCAACGCCCGTCGATACTCGCAGCGAAATTTCGCCCGCGCCACTACGCGAACAGACCCTCGACGCCTTCCGTCGCTGGGGCTATCTGCAGGCCCATCTCGATCCCCTCGACCAATACCTCGCTCCGCTGCCCTTGCCTGAACTCGACCTCGACAACCAATTCGTCACCGAAGCCCGCCGCATCTACTGCGCGACCATCGGCGCCGAATTCATGCACATTCCCTCCCGCGAACGCCGCGAATGGATCGCGCAGCGTCTCGAAGGCCAAGCCTCAGCTGTAGACCAGAACCACATCCTCCAGCTCCTCACCCGCGCCGACATCTTCGAGCATGTGATCCAGTCGCGTTATCTCGGGACCAAGCGCTTCTCCCTCGAAGGCGTCACCGCCCTCATTCCCTTCCTCGACGAATTGTTGAACCGCTCAGCCGAGCTCGGCGCGGAGCGCGCCATTTTGGGCATGAGCCACCGCGGCCGCCTCAGCGTCATGGTGAACATTTTCGGCAAATCGCCGGTGGACATCTTCGCCCGCTTTGAGGATGTCGATCCCCGCAGCATCCTCGGCGGCGGCGACGTCAAGTACCACATTGGCGCGACCGGCGAATTCCCTGCCCGCAATGGCAGCACAGTCGCGCTGCACCTCGTCTCGAACCCGAGCCACCTCGAGGCTGTCGATCCGGTGGCCATGGGCCGCGCTCGCGCTCGTCAGGACCGCTACGCCGGTGACGGCATCGACCGCGTCCTGCCCGTCGTCATCCACGGCGATGCGGCTTTCGCCGGCCAGGGAATCTGGGCCGAAACCATGAACCTCGGCTCCATCGACGGCTACTCGGTCGGCGGCGGCATTCATATCGTCGTCAACAATCTCATCGGATTTACCGCCGAGC
Organism: Acidobacteriaceae bacterium; assembly: GCA_050011735.1. Taxonomy (GTDB): domain Bacteria; phylum Acidobacteriota; class Terriglobia; order Terriglobales; family Acidobacteriaceae; genus Palsa-343. Next base: position 24,323 of record JBEKIN010000017.1, read on the forward strand.
CCGAGGAAACCAACTCCACCCGCTTCTCCACCGACCTCGCCAAACGCCTCCCCGTCCCCATCTTCCACGTCAATGCCGAGGACCCCGTGGCCGTCGTGCGCATCGCCACCCTCGCCGCCGAATACCGCTACAAATTCCACACCGACGTCGTTATTGACCTCATCGGTTACCGGCGTCACGGCCACAGCGAGGTCGACGACCCCACCGTCACCCAGCCGCTGCGCTACGCGAAGATCAAAAGCCATCCGCCCCTCTACGAGCTTTACGCGAAGCAGCTCGGCGTCGACGTCTCAACGACGGTGAACGAACTGCAGACCGAATTCGCCGAGGCGCAGAAGAAGGCCACCGCCGTCCGCAAAAAGCCCGTGCTGGTCGAGATGCCCGAATACTGGAGCCGCTACCAGGGTGGCCCGTATCGCGCCGACCTCGAAATTGATACCGGTTTAGATCGCGACACGATCCAAACCATCGCCGACAAACTGGCGTTGTACCCCGCAGACTTCCACATCCACCCCAAGATTAAGAAGCTACTCGAACAACGCGCCGGCATGGGACGCGGCCAGCAACCCTTCGATTACGGGATGGCCGAAGCCGTCGCGTTCGGCTCGCTGGTTCTCAACGGCACGCCCGTGCGCCTCAGCGGCCAGGACAGCCAGCGCGGCACCTTCAACCAGCGCCACAGCGTCCTCATCGACATCGAAAACGAGCAGCGCTGGATCCCGCTGAACCACATCGATCCGAACCAGGCGCGCTTCAGCGTCTACAACTCGATCCTCTCTGAGGCCGGCGTGATGGGCTTCGAGTACGGCTACAGCCGGGATTACCCCGAGGCGCTGGTGCTGTGGGAAGCGCAGTTCGGCGACTTCGCCAACGGCGCGCAAATCGTCATCGATCAGTTCATTGCCGCCGCGGAAGACAAGTGGGGCCTGCTCAGCGGTCTCACCCTGCTGCTGCCCCACGGATACGAAGGCCAGGGCCCCGAGCACTCCAGCGCGCGCATCGAACGCTACCTCCAGCTTGCCGCGCGGGACAATATTCAGATTTGCCAGCCCTCCACTGCGGCCCAGTATTTCCACCTGCTGCGCCGCCAGGCCATGCGCTCCTGGCGCAAGCCGCTCGTGGTCTTCACGCCCAAAAGCATGCTGCGCCATCCCGACGCACTGTCCCCGATTGAAGACTTCTCACTGCCGCGCTTCCGGTCCGTTCTGCCCGAGACGGCCATCGAAAATGCCGATCGCCTCCTCATCGCCACCGGCAAAATCGGCCACGAGCTGCGCGTCGAGCGCACGAAACGCAAAGACACAACCACCGGCATCCTGTTTCTCGACCAGCTCTACCCGTGGCCGGAAGACGAGCTCAGAGCCGCGATCGAAGCGCATCCTGCCGCACGCGAAATCGTCTGGGTCCAGGAGGAGCCGGCCAACATGGGCGCGTTTTCCTTCGTCATGCCTCGACTGCGCCGCATCGCCGCTGATCGCCAGGTGCTTAGCGTCAAGCGATCCGCCGCCGCCAGCCCCGCCACCGGCTCCGCCAAAGCGCATGAGATGGAGCAGAAGACCCTGATCGGCCTGGCCCTGACCGCAAAAGCGCACAGCGCACCCGAGTAGCGGAGGATCGTCACCATCCGCGCAGAAAGTCTGAGAGAATTCGCTGGTACCAGCTACTGAGCACTTCAATCGAATGGCGTCACGTTTCAGCATCGGGATCGGTCCCGCAATCAAGAACCTCATCTCCTCGTCACCTGCTCTGCATCGATACGTGCGGCAGGTGCGGCGGATTGGGCGGCTCGTAACCGGTCGGGATACGCTCTATCGCTACGACATAAGGCCCAAAAAACAGCAGCTGGGCACGGTCTATGGCGGCTGGATGATCATCCCCGAATTGCTGAGCGCGAACAGCGTCGTCTGCTCCTTCGGCGTGGGTAACGACATCTCGTTCGACATCGCCATGATTCAGCAATTCGGCGCGACGGTGCACGGCTTCGATCCCTCGCCCGATGCGATTCGATTCGTCGCCAGCCAGATCGATTTGCCGTCCCGGTATCACTTTTACCCGTATGGCTTAGGTCTCGTCGATGGCAGCGCCGATTTTTTTCGGCCGGTACAGGGGACGATGTATTCCCTCAAAGCGGCTGGCGAACAGAGCGACGCAAGCCGGGTCTCGTTGCCGGTAAAGCGTCTGGCGACCATCCTTGACACCCTCGATACCGGCTTTATCGATGTTCTCAAGATGGACATCGAAGGCGCGGAATATTCCCAGATCGACTCCATCATCGAGAACGCCGAGAGCATCGGACAGCTTCTCATTGAATTTCATCACCGCATCGGGGTCGCGCCCCTGAAGGAAACGGTGAACTCCGTCAACCGCCTCAGAGCGGCCGGCTTTCAGCTGTTCCATGTATCAGGAACGAGTTCGGAGTTTTCGTTCTATCGCGGATCCTTGTAAACGCAATTCCCCCCATCCAAATCCCAATAGAAAAGCGGCCGGATTCCCCCGGCCGCTCCTACTCCCTACTCCCTACTGGCTACTCCCTGTCTCGCTCGTGCCAGTGCATTTCCCACCCCAGATACCGCACCGCGGCTTCATACACCGGCGCGGCCACCGTGGAGAAGTTCGCCGCTACGTGATGCTCAAATCCCTGCTCGCAAATTTCGTGCAGCAGCTTCTGCATCTGCGGGATCTTCGCCACGCCCGCGCCTCCAAATGTCTCCAGCGGATCGTTCGTGAACTCGCCCTCGCCGATGTACCCGCGGATTTTCCCGCGATAATCGTCCGTCGAAAAGCGCACGTAGCTCATCGCCCCCGCTTTCACCCGCCCGTAGCACGTCCCAAACGTGTTCTCCTTGCCCACCGTCCCGGCAATGATCTCCTGGAAATTCATCACTACGTCCTGGAA
>JBEKIN010000018.1:0-27194 GCA_050011735.1 Acidobacteriaceae bacterium
CGCAGCCCACGCCAGCGCTGTCGCCGTCGAGGCGGGAACCGAAACCAGCTGCGGCCAGGAATACAAAGCGCTGGTCGATGCGGTTCACCAGGGCCTCATTCCCGAATCCGGCATCGATCAGGCGGTGCGCCGCCTCTTCACCGCCCGCTTCAAGCTGGGCATGTTCGATCCGCCCGCCGCAGTGAAGTACGCGCAGATTCCCTTCTCCGCCGTCGATTCGCCGGAGCATCGCGCCCTGGCGCTGAAGACCGCGGAGGAATCCATCGTGCTGCTCAAGAACGACGGCACGCTGCCGCTGAAGCCTGGCTTGAAGCGCGTCGCGGTCATCGGACCCAATGCTGCCTCCCTCGCCGCCATCGAGGGAAACTACAACGCGATCCCCTCGCACCCGTCCTTGCCGGTCGACGGCATCGAGGACGCGCTCCGTGGGAAGGCCACCGTCGCCTACGCGCAGGGATCGAACTATGTTGCGGGGTTGCCCATCGTGATCCCGCGCACCGCGCTGCATCCTGAAGCCGGATCGAAAGAGCCAGGCCTCAAAGGCGACTACTTCGACAATCCCGACTTCTCCGGTTCCCCGGTTCTCGAGCGTGTGGACAAGCAGATCGACTTCGACTGGAACGGGGCGAGCCCGGGACCGAAGGTGCCGGAGACCGGCTACAGCGTTCGCTGGACGGGAGTGTTCGCGCCGCCCGCGCCTGGAAAATATACGCTGGCGCTGCGGCGAAGCGGTTGCTATCGGTGCGGGGATCAGGAGACGTACGCCCTTTGGTTCGACGGCAAAGAAGTGTATGACAGCACGAAGCATCCCGCGCCCAACCGGCGCGGAGAGCGTGAAGCGGCGGTCGAAGTCGAACTCAGCGATAACCAGGAGCACACCCTCCGCGTCGATTACGTCTTCAAGGCTCCGCTTCTTGGCGCGGGCGTCGCGCTGGAATGGCAGGCCCCGGCAGCAGCACTGCGCGACGAGGCGGTGCGCGCGGCGCAGGATTCCGACGTGGTCCTGGCCTTCGTCGGCATCTCCCCCAATCTTGAAGGCGAAGAGATGCCCGTGCACGTTGACGGATTTGCCGGCGGCGACCGCTCGGACATCGATTTGCCGAAAGTCCAGCAGGATTTGCTCGAGGCTGTTGCCGCGACTGGCAAGCCGGTCGTCGCGGTCCTGATGAGCGGCAGCGCCATGGCCATGAACTGGGCGAAGGATCACGCGGCCGCGCTCGTGGAAGCCTGGTATCCGGGCGAGGCCGGTGGCGAGGCCATCGCCGACATCCTGACCGGTAAAGCAAATCCCTCGGGGCGGCTACCGATCACCTTCTATGCCTCCGACGGCCAGCTTCCGCCGTTCACTGACTACAGCATGAAGGGCCGGACTTACCGTTACTTTGACGGCGAGCCGCTGTATCACTTCGGCTACGGGATGAGTTATACGACGTTTCGATATGTCGGGCTGAAGTTATCCTCATCGTCGCTGAAAGCAGGCGACCCATTAAGTGCCGCAGTAACTGTGACGAACACAGGGAGCCGCCCGGGAGAAGAAGTAGCCGAACTATACCTGATCCCGCCGACAGGGAAGGGCTACCCGTTGCGCAGCCTGGAGGGTTTCGTGCGCGCGCAGCTTGCACCCCATGCCAGTGCGGTTGTCCATTTCAACCTCGATGCGCGGAAGTTGAGCGAAGTGGACGACAGCGGCCATCGCGCGGTTCGCGCCGGCGAATACGAGATATTCGTCGGAGGAAGTTCGCCGGGCGCGGCTGCAGGAGGAGTCTCGGCGAAACTCGCCGTCACAGGCTCGAAGGATTTACCGGAATAGGAGTTACCCGCACCGGAGGTTCAAGCTCCCGAGGTTTGTTTGCTGCGAAGAGCGCGGCGGAAGAGGGCCAGTTTCGCGCCGGCTTCAGGATCCTCTTTCAAATGGGTCCAGCCTGCCTGGCAAAACGCCGCCACCACGCCGAGGAAAAGTCCCGCAACCGCGGCGATGATCGTAATGAGACCTCGTTTTGGGAAGGACTTGCGATCCGGAGGAATCGCGGGATCGACAACCTGAACCATCGCTCCTTCTCTTGCTTCGTCGAGCTTGGCGATCTCGAACTGCTTCGCCAGAATATCGAAGATGGTCTCGTAATATTTCACGTCCCGCAGCTTGCGCACATATTCCAGGCCCGCCTCCGGTACCTTCCCCTTGGTGACCATCAGAGAGTCCCCGGATTCATCTGAGCCGCCCAGTTTCGCCAGTTGGCCGCGCATGCTCTCGAGCTCCTGTTGAGCCTCGACCAGCTGGGCGTTTTCTCCGGTCGCGTAGGTCTGCATGCCCTGAATCTGCACTTCTTTGGCGGCGATCTGCGCACGCAGGCCGGCTGCCGATTCGATGAGAGCTCTCGCCTGGCTGTCAAGCTGTATCAGCCCGGTGGTCTGCTCGGTGCGCTTCAGAGCTTCTTCGGCGTTGGCCAGATTGTCTTTGGACTGCTCCAGCTGCTGTTCAAAGAAGAGAGCCCGCTGCTGCGCCTCGGTGAAGGCAAGATGCTTCGACAGGTCGCGAAATTCATCTACATATCCGTTGGCGAGTTGCGCCGCTCGGTTGGGATCATGGTCCTCGACCGAGATGTGAATCAAGCCGTCTTTACTGCTCCCATCGACTGCTGCGTGCTGTTCGAACGCTTTGCGGGCGTCTGACACCAGCCGCTTGTGGTACTCCTTCTGCAGCTCGTAGTCATGCACCAAGCCGTCTTCCACGGTCTGGCTCGTCAGCATGGCCACATACATGTCGTTGGGATTCTTGATGCCGAGACTGCCCCCGGCCAGAGCAGCCATCGAGCCCAGGCTGCTGATCTGCGAACTCAGCGCGGCGCCCAGAGACGAACTCTGCTGCGGCGGCAGCAGGATGACCGTAGCGGTGTACCGCTTCGGCAGGAGAAGGGAGACGATCAGCGCCAGGATCGCGCACGTTGCCGTGACCAGCACGATCGTCCATTTGCGTTCCGCCAAAACGATCAGCAGATCGAGCAGCGAAATCTCTTCTTCATGACTGCGGGGTGGGTCCGGCGCCTGCGACGTCGGGGGAGCGCCGGATGATTCTTTCAGATCGGGATAGCGTGTTTCTGTTGCCATGAATTGTGCGAAGGCCCGGGAAGGGCGGCGCCTTTTAACCGTATCTTACAGGGTCAGAAGGCGCGCCGTTCCGATTACTGGATCACGCTGAGCGACGCAGCGCCCAAAGCAAACTGTGAGAAGAGCTGCGACATGTCAAGAATGCCTCGCAGAGCTGAAGGCTTAAAAGTCTTCTCAGGAACAACGATCGTATCGCCCGGGTTCATTCGCAGGTTGTCGAACTCGTTGCCCCAGATGCCTTTTTCGGCCTCGCGGCTGATCACCGATCCATCGGCGCGAATAATAAAGATATGTTTCCGGTCGGCGTCGCGATTCGGGCCGCCCGCGAGATGCAGATAGGTGCCCGCCCGCCGGATGCTCTCGTAGAGGAAGGAGTTCTGATCGTAAACCGCACCGACGACATTCACGCTCGCGGGCACGGGAGGAACCACAAAACGATCCCCGTCTTCGAGGGAGATATCCGGCAGGACATCGAGGCCGCTGCTGCCGGCCTTGAATTCCAGCACGATGCGGCCAGTGGCGCGCATCTGGCGCAGCCGTCCAAGCAGCTCCTGCTCGCTGTTCTGAGCGGCGGCGCCGCTGGCCAGATCCTGCGCCGAAGTCGCCGGCGATGCTGCGAGCGCCAGATTGCCCCGCTGCATCTGCATCTCCAGCGTCTGGACATATTCGTCCATCCGCCGCTGTTGCACCGCGCGCGTGGATTCGCGCGTGAATTCCGAGCCGTACAGATAGGCTGCGGTCGTAAACCCGCCGGCGCGCTGCACCAGATCGCGCAGGGTCTCGCCTGGCTGCACCGTGTACACGCCGGCGTGCCCGAACTCCCCGTCCAGCCGCACATACTTGGTCTGCTGCGCGATGGGAACGCGAATGTCGCCCTGCGAGAAAATGGAAACAACATCGCCGGGTTGCAGCGCGAGGTCCTGGGAAGCATCGTGCTGGAGCACCAGCTTGCCCAGGTCGAACGGGATCAGGATTGTCTTCAGAGTGGCCGGATCCAGCCGTTCGATCACGGCGTAGTCCCAGTCGATCTCCGGCGCGAACGGGCCTACCTCGGTGCGCATCGCGGCGGGAGCCTGCGAGTAGGTGGGTTGTTCAACCGCCAGGCTCGCGCTGCCCGCTCGCTGAGCAGCCGAAAGGCTTCTCGAAGACCCCGTGATCGTGCTGGAAGCGCCGGTTTGATCCTGACTGGACATCGGGGGATTCTCGCCGGGGTATTGTTCGTTGGACCCCGACGAAGGCTGGCCCGTGTTCGCTCCGGAGGTCGCCCCGCCACTGGCAGGCGATTGGATCAGCTGCCGTCGCGGCAATTCTGTCGGAGAAGAGGGCTGGCGCAGATCCGGAAAACTCTGCAGCGGCTCAAATTCAGGAGAGGGAAGCCCGAGCTGCGCGCGTCTCCACCAGTAATTGCGCGTAATCAGGGAATCCTTATCCGGAATCAGATCGCTGATGTGCATGCCCGAGTGCCAGGCGAAATGGCCCTGATTCGCGGTATTGCCGCGCAGGGTGACCGTCTTCTGATACATCGGGACGATGGAGAAAACGCGAACCAGGTCGCCGTCGGCGAGCTCCGTCGCGAGGCCGGCCTGATCCCAGGCAACCTCCATCGCAAAGCGGTCGCGATGCTCATCGGTGCGCTCGATGGAAATACGCGCCTGGGCGGCCACGACAGAGGCGCCTCCCGCATCGGCGAGCGCCTCGGCCAGCGCGTCGCTGGCGCGCAGCTCATAGATCGCCGGGTGTTTCACGCTGCCGGTCAGGGCCACCTGCGGGCCAACCGGAGGAATGAACAGCACATCGCCGTTCTGCAGCGTCACGTCCTTCGATTTGTCGCCGTGCACCAGCAGCGAATACAGGTCGAAGTCGGTGACCACAGTGCCCGCCCGGCGCAGCTCGATGTGGCGGAACGATCCCGCCGTCGACGGACCGCCGCCGGCAAAGAGTGCGTCGACCAGAGTGCTGAGCGAACTCACCGTGTACAGGCCGGGGCGGCGTGCTTCGCCGGCGAGATACACCTGAATCGCGCGAATCTGGCCGACATCCGCCGTGAGATCGAAGTTTCGATAAACTCGTCCAATCGCGGCGCGAAGGTGCGCGTCAAGGGCCGAGGATGGCAGCCCCGCGACCTGCACCCCCCCAATCTGCGGCAGGTAAATCTCGCCGGAGCGATCGACGCGCACGTCGGCGCGGAAATTCACCTGTCCCCACACCCGAATGCGCAGTTCATCCCCCGGGCCGATCACGTAATCGGGGGGCACGGGAACCATGTCGAGTGGCGCGAATGTGGTCGGAACCTGGCGAAACAGGCTCTCTCCATAAATTGGCAGGACCTGACCGGTGGTGGAGGCCACGAATTTCTGAAACTCGGTCAGCGGCTCGGGGGGAAGCGGGGGTTGCTGTTGAGGCCGGATCGCCGGTTGCCGGCCAACATTCTCGTTGTCGGTGTAGTTGAAATTGAGGGGCGCCTGACCGCCATTCTGCCCCGACGGATTCCCCGGAGACAGCGAAATCGGGTTCTGATTCTGAGCGGCGCACTGTGACGAGTTCGCCAGGAGGGGATCGGAGCAATCCGGCGTGCCCGACGAGCTTTGCGGAGTGCCGGGGAGGGTGTCCTGTGCCCCAGCGTGCAGGACAACGGCAAGACACGAGGCCGCCACAAACGAAGCGAGTCGGTTCATCATACGGGGCTGATGTGCGAAGCGGAGAGGGTGCACGGATGGCGCCGCGAAGCGGTTTGTCTCATTGATTCGTGCGGGGTAATCCCTGTGGGGACAGTCTAGCATGCTGCCGGAGGGTCAGTACCTACGTATACCTTTGGGGGATTGAGATGCCCCTTTTGGGAAGGTTATTGTCGTAATGACACGGGCGTGACAATAGTGCACCCGAGTCCAAAAAGCATGATCGAACCACTTGCATCCCTGGTATACTGCAAGCATAGAAACACGCAACACCGTTGGTTACAGTTTAGTAACAACACACCAGCAAAATCAGCCCGCCGGAATCTGATCTGCTTCCCTTAGGTTTGCGAAGGTCAAGAATACCGCGTTCGTTGTGATGGGTGGAATGAGCTCGCTTTCTTTCGATAATATTCTTACTCCGGACTCCGCTGACAGAGCAGAAGCGGTTGCGCATCTTCCTTCAACCGGGCGGACTCCGCGATCGGCCGCTCACGTCGGCGATTCCGCGCGTGCTGGGACTGCACGCGCACGAACAGCTGGGGATGCGAGCCCCTGGGCGCTTTCTTCGCTGCGCCGCGCTTTGGAGGTCCTCCTCGCCTCCCTCGCTATTCTCGGATTCCTGCCGCTGATGGCCTGCGCCGCCATCCTTGTTCGTCTGGGCTCAAAGGGTCCGATACTCTTCCGTCAAAAGCGCATGGGCCGGAATGGCCGGGAGTTCATTCTCTACAAGTTTCGCTCCATGTGCCCCAAAAAGGGGAGCAACTCCTCCATTACTGTGAGTGGCGACGTCCGCATTACCCCCATGGGGGCCTTGTTGCGCCGCTATAAGCTCGACGAACTGCCCCAGTTCTTTAACGTTCTGCGTGGTGATATGTCGCTCGTGGGCCCGCGCCCTAAGCTCCCGCACCATGAGGCGCTGCACATGGCCTGCCGTCCCGGTATTACAGGTGTGGCCACGCTGGCCTTTCGTAAGGAAGAGGAATTTCTCTCCGAGATTCCTGAAGATCAGCTGGAGACTTTCTACGAGATGTTCGTCAAGCCGGCCAAAGCGCAGCTGGACCTGGAATACATGCGCACGGCGACCCTGGCGAGCGACCTGAAGGTCCTTTGGCGCACCGCAAGCGCGTGCCTGTTTGCTACGGAGGATTCCCAGGCAGAATCCGCCGAGACGATCACCCAGTATGAAGCGACCGCGCGGGTGATGTTCGGAAAATACTGGCAAACCTCCGAGAGCCACCCCGTGTTGCCCCAGGGCGTGTATGCGCCGGGCCTGAATTCGGAACTGTAAACAGCCAATCCTCTCGTTGTGACCTCCCGCGGGCGCCCACGCGCGCCCCGCGCCTGCCACGCCTCTGACCCCCTTCCCGAACCGCCGCGCTCACTTCGCGCATTCCCATCTCGGTTTCTCACGGTACCTGGGGAACCTGTCGCTGACGAACGTAACGTCCGCGTTGCCTCACATCGTCTGAATAATGGGCACATCCCGTCGGCGCAGCCTGCGGCATCGAGCCCCTTCTGCGGGTCCACCGGTGCGGGAAAGCGACGGCAATCGCACGCTGGAAGTCTGTGGAGTGACGACTTCGGGTGCCGGGATTGCGGAGAGGCGTCACTTTGGGCCCAGAGAAACGGTGGACCGCCGGGAAGCCAACCGGTCGTCGAATGTTCCGCGGTGGCACGCTGACAGCGATCATCCTCTTTCATGCGGGCCTCGTCGGCATTGATGCTGCCGGCGGGGTGGCCGCGTGGGCCCAGCAGCCCGCGCCCCGCTTCCACCGTCGGGCCTCGGTCAATACCGACGCGGATCGGCCCGCGGCCCTCTCTTTAGCTCGTCGGCCACCCCGGAATGCGGTCCCCGCCATCGTCCTGGTGCGGGCGCGCGCCGCTCATGCGGCCATGGTCCGGGCTCAGGCCACAGTAACGCCCTCGACGACATGGCAACCCGTCGGACCCTCCCAGGTCAGCACCTCCGCATGGAATCTCGTCACCGGGCCGGTCACCAGCCTGGCGGCCGATCCCTCCGACACTTCCGGAAACACCGTCTACGCAGGCACCGATGGCGGCGGCGTATGGAAATCCACCAACGCCGCTGGCAGCGCGGCGGGTGTCAGCTTCACTCCGCTCACTGACGCTCTAAGCGCATGGTCATCGGCCGCGCTCACCTCGCTCAGTATCGGCGCGGTCACGGTGCAGCCCGGCGGCACCAACGTGATCCTCGCCGGAACCGGCGACCCCAGCACCGGCACCGGCTCCTGGTATGGCGCAGGCGTCCTTCGCTCCGCCGACGGAGGAAAAACCTGGAGCCTCATCGATGAAACCTCCACCGCTCTGAATTCACCTGGATTGCCCTACAACTTCCTCGGAAGCGCCTTTGCCGGGTTCGCCTGGAGCGCCACCAGCCCGGATCTCGTCGTTGCAGCGGTAACCGAATCGGGAAGCGCGGCGTACGTCGGGACCTGGAGCAACACCAGCCCCTTTGGCCTGTATTACTCCCCCGACGCGGGCGTGAGCTGGCAACTGGCGACCATTGAAGACGGCAACCAGGTCATTCAGTCCGATCAGTTCTCAAACACCATCAGCAATCCGGCGACGTCCGTGGTGTGGAACCCAATCCGCAAGCGCTTCTACGCCGCCATTCGCTTTCACGGATACTACGAGTCCACCGACGGCATCACCTGGACGAGGCTCGCGAACCAGCCCGGCACGAATCTCACCACCACCATGTGTCCCACCAATCCGGGAGGGACGGGCTCGCGAGCTTGTCCCATCTTCGCTGGAGTGCTCGCGGTTCAGCCCGCCACGGGTGACATGTTCGCCCTGACCGTGGACCAGAACAACCTCGACCAGGGCATGTGGCAGGACGTTTGCCATCTCGGCTCCGCTGCGTGCTCCTCCCCCACCGTGCAGTTCGGCACGCGCATTTCCGATCAATCACTCCAGACCCCCGCCGGCAGCGGAACCATTGCCCAGGCGGATTACGACTTCTGGCTGGCCGCCGTGCCCTCGCAGCAGGACACGCTGCTCTTTGCCGGCACCCAGGACATCTGGCGATGCAGCCTCGCGAACAGCTGCGCCTGGCGCAACGCCACCAACACGCAGACCTGTGCCGCCGCCCAGGTCGCTCCCGCGCAGCACGCCATCGATGCCACCTTCGGCGCCACCGGCCTCCTCTACTTCGGCAACGACGCGGGCCTGTGGCGCTCCACCGACGCCGTCAACCAGCAGGCGCCTGCCTGCTCCAGTGACGACGCAAGGCATTTTCAGAACCTCAACGCCGGGCTTGGCTCTCTGGCTCAAGTGGAGAACTTCGCCGAAGATTTGAATGAACCCTCCACGTGGTTAGCCGCGCTCGGAGGTCTGGGCACAGCCGCTCCGGTCTCAGGCGCGACCGCCTGGAATCAGGTTCTCAACGGCGAGGGCGATGGTGTGGCCATTGATCCGGCCAACGCGGACAACTGGTACGCCACCTCCGAGTTCGGTGTGGGCATCAACCGCTGCACCGAAGGAACCTCCTGCAACACCGCCGGGTTCGGCAAGGTGGCCATCGGCGAAGCCCAGGTCGACAACGATTTCCAGACCATTCCCGCTCCCTGGATTCTCGATCCGCAAAACACGTCGGACGTGATTCTCGGCACCTGCCGCGTCTGGCGCGGGCCGGCCACAGGCGTCGGCTGGAGCCAGCTCAATCTCCTCAGCACCATGCTCGACAAAGACCAGGGATCGTCCTGCGATGGAAATGCCGAAATCCGCGTCCTGGCCGCCGCTCCCATCACCTCTGGCTCGCCCGCTGCCGGATCGGAACAACTCTATGCGGGCATGGCGGGCGTGTTCGACGGCGGAGGGCTCATCCCCGGCCACATTTTCACCGCGGCCGTCAACAACGCATCGCAGACCTCGAACACCCAATGGGTCGATCTCTACTCTTCTCCGGTGACCAACTCGGGCATCACCGCTGAGAAGTTCAATTCGGGAGGATTCGGAATATCCAGCATCTTTCCCGATCCGCACGATCCAGCCGGCCAGACCATCTACGTCACGATCCAGGGGATTTCCGCCATCTCCGCCTACACCCCCATCCTCTATCGCTCCACCGACGCGGGCGCGCACTGGACCGACATCAGCTCCAATCTTCCACCTGCTCCTGCCAACAGCGTGCTCGTCGATCCCAACAACGCCAATATCGTCTATGTGGCGCTCGATACCGGAGTCTACGTCACGCAGAACGTCGCCAATTGCGCGTCCTTCACCGGAGCCTGTTGGAACATTGACGGCAGCGGCCTGCCCAACGCGCCGGTCATGAGCCTGATGAGCTACAACCAGGGCGCCACCCAGACACTGCGCGCCGCCACCTGGGGTCGCGGCATCTGGCAAGTCAATCTCGCGACGGCCGGGATCGCTCCCACCGCTGCGACGATTCTCCCCGCGTCGCTCACTTTCCCCGGCCAGCCACTCCAGACCGTCAGCGCGGCGCAAACATTGACCCTCACCAACGCGGGCAATCTAAACCTGAACGTCACCAGCCTCACCATCACCGGCGACTTCCTCGAAACCGACAACTGCAGCGGTCAGCCGCTTGCGCCCCAGGGAACCTGCCAGATTTCCGTGACCTTCGATCCCTCGCAGAGCGGCGCGCGCCCCGGGCAGCTCACCGTCTTCGGCAACGTGAAGGGAGGCCAACTGACTGTCTCGCTTGCCGGGACAGGTCTGGCGCCGGCTTCGATGGTGCTCACGCCGGCCTCGCTCACCTTCACCGCAACCACCGTCGGATCCCAGTCGTCGCCGCAATACGTCACCATCGCCAATACCGGAGGCGAACCCTCGACGTTGACCAGCGAGACGGTGACCGGCGACTTTTCCGTGTCCGCCAACACCTGCGCCAAAACGCTGGCGCCGAATTACAGCTGCACCCTCGGGATCGCCTTTACCCCGACCGCCTCCGGCACAAGAAATGGAACGCTCACGGTTACAGATTCGGTGGGCACCCAAACCGCCCCGCTCACCGGCACGGGCCAGGCTCCCGCCACCGATGCGCTTTCGCCGTCCTCGCTAACCTTCGCCGCGCAGCAGGTGGGAACGGTCAGCGCCTCCCAGCAGGTCACCCTCAGCAACAGCGGCGATCAGCTGTTGACCGGCATCGTGGTAGCTGCGACCGGCGACTTTACGGCAGTCAACAACTGTGGAACCACGCTGCAGGGCCACGGAACGTGCTCCATCGCCGTCTCCTATGTCCCCAACGTCGCCGGCGCTGAGTCCGGTTCCCTCGCCGTGACCGACGAGTTTCGCAAGCAAACCGTCGCCTTGACCGGCATCGGAGTCGCCCCGCCCGGCGCCTCCGCGCTTCCCGCGTCGATTAATTTCGGAGGCTTCGCGGTCGGGACCACCAGCACCGCTCAGACCGTCACGGTCACCAACAGTGGCGGCTACGCTCTCACCAGCCTTGCCGCCGTCGTCACATCGGGCTTCGCTCTGGCCACCAACAATTGCCCCGCCACGCTGGCCGTCGCAGCAACCTGCCAGCTAGGGGTCACCTTTTCGGCCGTCGCAGCTGGGGCAGCCACCGGAACCCTCACCATCTCCGCGGCCAACCTCACCCAATCGCTCACCGTCGCGCTCTCCGGGCAGGGCGACGACTACAGCATCGCCGTCACCGGATCCTCTTCGGCCATCGTCACCAGCGGCCAAACCGCGACCTTTGCCCTCCAGCTGCAGGGACTCGGCGGAACCTCAGGCACCGTGGCCCTGTCCTGCACCGGCGCTCCGCAGTATGCGACGTGCTCTCTGAATCCGGCCAGCATCGCCATCACCGCCCTCAACAGCTCCAGCGTCACAGCCTCAATCGCCACCGGAGTCTCGACCTCCGCTTCATCCGCCCTGAGGCACAATCCACCCTGGAAGTCGCTGTTTCCCGTCCTGGCCCTGGCGTTACCTCTGGGTTTCGCCGGACTGCGCCGCGGAAAATCGGTTCAGACCATGCTCCTGCTCGCCATCATCGCGCTCACCCTCGCCGGCTGCGGCGTCACCGCCAGTTCCGGCTCAGGCAGCGACGGTGGTGGAGGAAGCGGAGGAAGCGGAGGAAGCGGCGGGGGCGGAGGAGGTGGGACCCAGAATCAAACCCCGTCCGGGACCTACACCATCACCATCACGGGCACGATGTCCAACATCACCCACAGTGTGCCGGTCACTCTTACCGTTCAGTGACTTGTGCAAACAAAAAGGCCGCTCCGAACGGAGCGGCCTTTTCCCTGAGAGAAACGCAATTACTCGTGCACGGTGTCCACAAACGCCCGCAGTTTCCGCGAGCGCGATGGGTGCCGCAGCTTGCGCAGTGCCTTCGCCTCGATCTGCCGGATGCGTTCGCGCGTCACCTGGAAGCTCTGCCCCACTTCTTCCAGCGTGTGCTCCGACCCATCCTCCAGCCCGAAGCGCATCTTCACCACGCGCTCTTCGCGCGGCGTCAGCGTGCGCAGCACCTGCGACGTGTACTCCTTCAGGTTGACGCTGATCACAGCATCGGAAGGCGAAACCGCCTGGCGATCCTCGATGAAGTCGCCAAGATGCGAATCCTCTTCCTCGCCGATCGGCGTTTCCAGCGAAATCGGCTCCTGCGCGATCTTCAGCACCTTGCGCACTTTCGCCACAGGAATATCCATCCGCTTCGCGATCTCTTCTGAAGTCGGCTCGCGTCCCAGCTCCTGCACCAGCTGCCGCGAAGTCCGGATCAATTTGTTGATCGTTTCGATCATGTGCACCGGGATGCGGATCGTCCTCGCCTGGTCCGCAATGGCGCGCGTAATCGCCTGCCGGATCCACCACGTCGCGTACGTCGAGAATTTGTAACCGCGGCGGTACTCAAATTTGTCCACCGCCTTCATCAGGCCGATGTTGCCTTCCTGAATCAGGTCGAGGAACTGCAGCCCGCGATTCGTGTACTTCTTCGCGATCGAGACCACCAGGCGCAGGTTCGCTTCAATCAGCTCCCGCTTCGCCTGCTCCGCGTCCATATCGCCCTGGATCATCTCGCGCTGTGTGCGCTTGAGCTCGGCGATGATGACGCCCGCCTCTTCCTCCAGCTTTTCGAGGTCGATCTTGCAGTTTTTCTGCTGGCGGCGGTATTCCTTCCTCAGCTCTTCGCTGCGTGACTGTTCATACTTCCCATCGAGCGAACGAATCTGCCGCTCCAGCGTGCGCATCGCCTCGACAGTCTTGTTCACCTTGTCGAGGAGCCGCTTCCGCTCCTGGTTGGTGTACTTCAGCTCGCGCACAATCCGCGACACCAGCACCTTCTCGCGCGCAATGCTCCAGCGCAGCCGGCGGTGCTCGCGCGGCTTCGCCTTCTGCGTGATCGTCGCCAGCTTCTCCTCGAGCAGCTGCGCCTTCTTCTGGTGCTTTACCAGCGTGTCGGTGCGCGTGACCGTCTGCCGCACCCGCGCCTGCACCACTTCTTCGGTCAACTCCTCATCGTCGAAGATGACGATTTCCTTGATGTTCCGCACGCCGCGCTTCAGATCCTCGCCGAGCGCGATAATCTCGCGAATCACCACCGGCGAACGCGAAATTGCCTTCAGCACGCGCATCTGCCCGCGCTCGATCCTCCGCGCAATTTCAACCTCGCCTTCGCGCGTCAGCAGCGGAACCGTGCCCATCTCGCGCAGATACATGCGGACGGGGTCGTTTGTCTTTTCCAGCGTTCCCGGCGTCAGGTCGAGTTCGACGTCTTCGCCCTCTTCAGGCTCAAAGTCGTCGCGCTCGGGGCCGCCGATCTTCGGCCCGCCCTCGAGAATGTCGATTCCCTGCGTGCCGATGGTTGTTATCAGATCGTCGAGGTCGTCGGGCGAGTTCACATCGCCCGGAAGAAGGTCGTTGACCTCGTTGTAGGTCAGGTATCCCTTCTCTTTGCCCGCATCGATCAGCTTCTGAATGTCTGCGTCGTATTTATCGTCAATCGCCAAGCGGATGGGTCCCCTCGCGTGAATTTCGGATCTGTTTCACCTGGAGTGGACGAGGTGCGGTCAGGGCCATAAGAGGCAATAGCCGGTCCGGCTCAATGGCCGGCAGGCATAGGGCGCACGTCTCCCCGGGAAATTCAGAATAGCATAAAAACAGCCTAACTCCGGCAATTTCTGCCATTTCGGGCCGTTTCCGTCTGCAATCGCCGGTGCTTTTGGGCAGATCCTCATTCATTTAGATGTGGAAATCGCCAAATTGTTTCATCCAGAAGTACCTCCAGCCCCCACCAGGTAACCGCGCGTAACCCCGCAGCTCCCACCACCTCCCGATTCCCCAGCCAGGTTCACCCCACAGATGTGGAAATCCCCAATTTGTTTCAACCACAAGCCCCTCCAGCCCCTCCAGGCACCCGCAGCCCTCAGCAACGTGACCGGTAACCGCGCCCCGCAGCACCCACCACCACCCGAAAAAACCCGCCAGGTTCACCCCATAGCAAGAAGCTAAGTCCCACGTCCATCCAGCCGTCAATGCAATTGATTGTCGCCTCACACCGTCAGTACCGCCTCTGAGCCATTTCGGGAAAACACCGTCCCAACCCGGCCCCATCCAACCCCTCTCGACCCCAACCTGTTCAACTGTCCCGAAGCAAACGATGAAACCCGGCTTCAGCCTCTGAGCGCCAGGGCTCTCCCCGACCGCTTCCCCGCTAACCGCTTTTTAGCTAACCGGCTCTTAGCTGACCGCGGACCGCTCCATCGCTGATCGCTGTACCCTGTATCCGGAACCCCGCGCCCCATGGCCTCCGATTTCGCCCAGCACGTCAAAGAACAGGCCGACATCGTCAAAATCATCGGGGACTACGTCCGCCTCAAAAAAGCAGGCGCGCAGAACTTCACCGGCCTCTGCCCCTTCCACAAAGAAAAAACCCCCTCCTTCAGCGTCCACGCCGGCCGCCAGTTCTTCAACTGCTTCGGCTGCCACGAGCACGGCGACGTCTTCACCTTCATCCAGAAAATCGAGAACGTCGGCTTCTCTGAAGCGGTCCGCACCGTCGCCCAAAAATGCGGCATCCCCCTCCCCAAACGCGAATTCGCCTCGCCCGAAGAAGCCGCCGAGCACCGTCAGCGCGGCAAGCTCCTCGAGCTCCACGAAGCCGCCACCGCCTGGTTTGAAGAGCAGCTCCGCTCTCCCGAAGGCGCCGCCGCGCGCGAATACCTCACCGGCCGCGGCCTCACCGCCGACGGCATCGCCCGATTCCGCATCGGCTTCGCCCCCGACTCCTTCCACGCCCTCCGCGAGCGCCTGCAATCCCTCGCCGACCAGGAAACCCTGCGCAACTCCGGCCTCTTCTCCTGGAAGGAGCAGGAAGACGGCTCGCCCGGCCCCATCTACGCGCGCTTCCGCAAGCGCATCATGTTCCCCATCGCCAATGAGTCCGGCCGCGTCATCGCCTTCACCGCCCGCACGCTTCAGTTCGGAGACACGGCCACCGGCGAAAAAGCCGGCCCCAAGTACCTCAACTCCCCGGAGACCCCGCTGTATTCAAAAAGTCACACCCTCTTCAATCTCGATAGGGCCCGCCAGGCCATCCGCAGCGACGGCGGCGCAGTCCTCGTCGAGGGCCAGATGGACTGCATCTCCGTTTTCCTCGCCGGCATCCCCAACGTCATCGCCACCAGCGGCACCGCATTCACTGAAGCGCAGTCGCGCCTGCTGCGCCGCTACGCCACCCGCGTCATCGTCAACTTCGATCCCGATACGGCCGGAGCCAACGCCGCCGAAAAATCCATCGCCCTCCTCACCGAAGAGGGCTTCGAGGTCCGCGTCCTCACCCTCGAAGGCGGCCTCGATCCCGACCGCTATGTCCGCGAACGCGGCGCGCGCGCCTACGCTGAAGCCCTCCGCGCCGCACCTCAGTATCAGGACTACCTCGTCGAGCGCGCCCGCCGCCTCTTTCCTTCTCGCGATCCGAAATCCAAAACCGAAGCTCTCAACTTCCTCCTGCCTCACATCCGCCGCATCCCCAGCCGCATCGCCCGCGACGCTTTTGCCAACGACGCCGCCCAGGCCCTCGGCATCGATTCCGCTCTGGTCCGCGCCGAGCTCAAAGACGCCGCCGCCAAACGCCGCGACTCCATCGCCCCGCACGCCCACCCTCTCACCCACGCCGAGCGCGTACTTCTCCAGGCTTTTTCCGCGCCGCGTTCGAGCGAGGCCTACCTCGTCGCCGAAGGCAGCCTCCACCAGCACGAGCGCGAATTCTCCGCCATGCGTTCCGATGTGCGCGAGATGGTCGAGCAGCTCCGCAACCGCCCCGACGGCGCCGATCCTCTCACCGCCCTCGCCGCCGAGGAGCACCGCCGCCTGCTCGCCGAGCTCTTCCTCTCCGTCCACGATTCCGAGCCCGAGGCCGACGCCGTCGAAGAAGCCGTCCTCGCCATCCGCCGCACCGTGCTCGAGCAGGAGCAGCGCCGCCTCCGCGCCGCCATCGACCAGGCCGAGCGCGCCGGCAAAGTCGACGAAACCCTCCGCCTCACCCGCGACAACCAGGACGTCACCCGCCGCCTCCGCGGCCTCGACTGAAGCAGCGCAGCTCTCATTCCCGCCGAAGAGCCGTTGTCGGATCCACGGAGCTTGCGCGCCAGGCGGGAATGAACCCGGCAAAGCCAGCGGCGATGGCGAGCGAGAACGCCGCGCCAAGGAGCGTCCATGGATCATGCGGGTTCAATCCGAAGAGCTGGTTGCGGATCAGGTTCGCCAGGGCGAGGGCCAGCACGGCTCCTGCCGAAAGACCCGCCAAAACCATCACCGAGGCCTCACGCATCATCATCCCGATGATCGTCGGCCGTGTCGCACCCAGCGCAATGCGGATGCCCATCTCCCGGGTTCGCCGCGTCACGGTGTACGCCATAACCCCGTAGAGTCCGATGACAGCAAGAAGCATGGCCAGCCCGCCGAAGACCGCAGAGAGGCTGGCAACCAGACGCTCGGTTCGCAACGACCAGCCGATCTGATCGTTCATGGTCTCGAGCTCCACTACCGGAACGTGCGGGTCAAACTGGCGCATCCGTTCCCGAAGCTGATTTTCGAGCTCCCGCGGGTCGCCGTGCGTCAGCAGATACACATTCATGAAGCGGAACTTTATGTCCTGGTAATAGGGGAAAAATGCCTGCGGCGGAGGCGTCTCACGCAGATCCCGATATTTGGTGTCCGGGATCACTCCGACCACCTGAATGTCGGGTTGGGAACCGGCGGGATCGTCAGCATCATGGTCGTTAACCAGGCCGAAGCGGCGACCGATGGGATCGCCGCCGGGAAGGTAGCGCTTGGCGAAGCTCTGATTGATGACGGCGTATTTCACCGGGCCGCGATCCTGGTCGGTAAACTCGCGTCCCTCAAGGATGGGAATGCCGAGGGTGGAGAAATAACCCGGGCTGACCATGCTGAGGACGGGCTGTTCCGCGATCGGCGCTCCTTCGAAATCCTTGCCGACAACCGCGTTTTGCCAGGCATAGCCCTTGAGCAGCGGCATGGCGGAAAGGCCCACCGAGGCGACTCCGGGCATGGATCGAAGATTGACCGCCATCCGTTCATCGAAGGATTCTGCCTGGTCGCGGGAATACCCGCTGAGTGAGGGGTCAACGGTGAAGGTGAGAAGGTGGCCGGTTGGAAATCCTGGCCCCTGGTTCTGGAGATTGCGCAACGTACGAACGAAAAGGCCCGCGCCCACCAGCAGGAGGAGCGACAGGGACACCTGGATGACAACGAACAGACGGCGCAGCGGAACGCTGCCGACCGATCCGGTTCCAGCCCTTTCCTGGAGCGAGGGTGCAATCTCCGTGCGCGAACCACGCAGTGCCGGCATGAGTCCAAACGCGACCGAGGTGAGAAGCAGCATTCCGAGAGCAAAGATAAGCACCCGCCAATCCGGTAAAGCGGAGATGGCAAACTCGCCCGCCTGGCCGGCAGGCATATACATCCTGAGCAGAAGGTAGTCTGCCAGGAATGCGAGGCCCAGCGCTAACAACGCGCCGACGCCGGAGAGCAGAAGAGTTTCCACCATCAGCTGACGAACGATGCGGCCGCGCGCCGCGCCGATGGCCAGCCGAACCGCGATTTCGCGTTCCCGAGCCGTGGCCCGCGCCAGCATCAGATTGGCAAGATTGGCGCAGGCCAGCAGAAGCACGGCTGCGGTGAGCGCGACCAGGAGCCATAGCGGCTTCCGCATCTGGTCGCGCAGCGAGCTGTCGGAGCCGGGGACGAGTTCGATGCGATTGCGAAGGAACTCGAGGCGGTCCGCGGCGGAGTAGGCGCGGAAGAAGGGCTGCTGAACCTCCATTTCGAGAATGCTGTGCAGCAGAGGCTGGAGTGAGGCCTGGGCCTGCTCGAGGCTGATGCCTGGTTTCAGGCGGCCGTACACCGTGACCCAACTGAGGCGGCGGGGCCGATCATTGAGGCCGTCCGACTGAGGCGTCATCTCCGTCTTCATCATGATGGGAACGAACATTTTTGCGGGTCTGCCGATCTCCACTCCGTCGAATCCGGGTTGCGCAACCCCGATCACCGTCATCTTGTAGCTGTTGAGAGCAATGGTTCGGCCCACGATGGTGCGGTCACCGTTGAAGTAGCTCCGCCAGAAGTTGTAGCTGAGGACCACGACCGGCCGGCTGTCGGGAACCGTGTCGTCGTCCGGAGCGATCATGCGGCCCAGTGCCGGCCCAACGCCCAGGACTGGGAAATAGGAGCCGGAGACCAGCTCCGCCTGGATTTGCGCCGCGTGATCCCCATAGCCGAAGGTGACGCTGGTTGGGAACCGGCAGAACATCCCCGAGAAGACCTGATTGTTGTCGCGCAAATCTTCAAACATCGGCCAGGAAACGGTGTTCGCGCCGTAACTGTTGCCGTAACTGTTCCCGCGTTCTGCCACAATCACGAGCTGCTCAGGATGACGGACCGGCAGCAGGCTCAGCACAACCTGCTCCAGCAGGCTGAACATCGCCGTGTTCGCGCCGATGCCCAGCGCCAGCGTTGCTATGGCGACCAGGGAGAAAGCCGGATTTTTTGCCAGCGTCCGGATGCCGTAGGAAATGTCCTGCGCGAGCCTGTCGAGCAGGGCCCCGGCTCGGATGTCCCGAACGCCTTGCCGGATCTGGTCGACCCCTCCCATTTCTCGACGGGCATGGCGCCGTGCCTCCTCCGGTGACATGCCAGATCGCACGTTCTCCGCCGAAATCAGCTCCAGATAAGCGCTCAGCTCCTCGCCCAGATCATCGTCGAGCTGGTTCCTGCGAAAGACATTGTTCCAAAGCGCACGAAGCCGACTGATCATAGAGCCTCCTGCCTGAGACCCAGCGCTGCCCCCATGGCGAGGGAGATTCGCGCCCACCGTTCGGTCTCGGTCTGGAGATGCTTTCTGCCCGTTTTCGTCAGGGAATAGAACTTTGCACGACGGTTGGTTTCCGACTCTCCCCATCTGGAGGTGAGCCAACCGGCCTCCTCCATGCGGTGGAGAGCAGGGAACAGAGAACCTGCCTTCACCTCGAAAGCGCCATGGGTCATTTGTCCGATTCTGCGGGAGACACCCATGCCGTGCAGGTCTTCGAGCGCAAGAGACTTCAAAATCAGGACATCGAGCGTCCCCTGGACGAGATCGGATTGCGGGGTCGGCATGATTCTCCTATCGAGCGTCTATAAGACGCTAGCATTTCTCTTATAGACAGTCAATAGGTCGCCGTCTCCGCGATCCTGGCAGCTGAAAGCTCCGCTTTTCTCGACTGGCCGTGACTCGCCGTTTTTGTCAAGTTTCCACCGCTTCACCAAAGTAATAAATGCTGATACAAAAGGCCTTCCACGCCAAGGATTTTGGCGCGTTTATTCTCTGGATCTGGTATTCTGAACTTAGGATAGAAAAAGGAAAAAGCCTGCCAGTCGGCAGGCTTTCCCTTTTGCGCTGAGCGCAGCTCCGGGAGGCGATTGCGGATCGCGCTTCACGGTTCTCGGTCCACCGCGGCCGATAGCGCGTCAACCTCGGCGATTCGCAACCGCACCCGATTCAATCATCTAGCCCTTCACGCGCGCGAATGATGCATTTGAGCTCGTGAAGCAACTGACTCAGTTTCAAGTACTTAACGTTGCAGGCAAACCCGAAATCGCCTGTTTTCATATACTTAACAAAAACGTGAGGGGTAGGGGGGGACCTCAACCGCTCGCTTTTCAACTAGCTGTTTGGCTCAAGGCTATCCGTTATTGGCTGTTTTGAGGGCCTCTGTCAACTAACTTAGTTTCTGTTAGTTAGCGCTACAGGGCCTCAAAGCAAAAATGCAAGTCATTGAAAACCCAACAGATGTCCAGAACTTAACCAGGGAAGGGTGAAGATCGTGTTTCGCTTTCGTTCTTCGCTAATCGCTTCTCGCCGTTCGCTCGCAGTTGACTCGCTTTTCGCTCACCGTCAGCTCGCCTTCTGCTCGGTCTCGACTCGCAGATCGCTGCTGACCAGCGCCACTTTCGGCAGACCCATGAAGTCGAACGCTCGAATCAGGTACGCCTTCATCTCGTGCCGCGGAACAATGGCGTCGAGGAACCCGTGCTGCAGCAGGAACTCCGATCGCTGGAAACCTTCCGGCAGCTTTTGCCGGATCGTCTGCTCGATTACGCGAGGGCCGGCAAAACCGATCAGCGCGCCAGGTTCGGCGATGTTCAGATCGCCCAACATGGCGAAGCTCGCCGTCACGCCGCCAGTTGTCGGATCGGTGAGCACCGAAATGTACGGAACGCCGGCATCGTCGAGCCGCGCCAGCGCCGTCGAAACCTTGGCCAGCTGCATCAGGCTCACGATGCCTTCCATCATGCGCGCGCCGCCAGAAGCGGCCACGGTGATCAGCGGCTGCCGATCGTCGCATGCGCGGTCGATGGCTCTGGCAATGGTTTCGCCGACCACAGCGCCCATGCTGCCGCCGATGAAGTTGTATTCGATCACGCTCAGAACCACGCGATGAGGACCCAGAAAACCCCTCACGTTGACGATGGCGTCGTTCAGGCCGGTTTCCGACCGCGCTTTGGCCAACCGTTCCTTGTAGGGCTTCAGATCGAAGAACTGCAGCGGATCGGTCGACTTCAGATCGCCGTTCAGCCACTCGAAACCGGGTTCCATCAGGCTGGCGATGCGGGCTTGCGCGCTGATCCGGCCATGTCGGCCGCACTTCGGGCAAACCTGTAAGTTGGCGTCGAGATCGGCCTTCCACAGCGCCTGACCGCATCCGTCGCACTTGGTCCACAGGCCTTCGGTGCGCACCCGGTTTTCGCCGGATTCGATCTTGTTGTCTTCGCGCCTGAACCAGGACATGCGTGCTCCAACTGGCCAAAAGTCCGGCAGACCAGGGCCGCAAAGGCCCGCAATCTGCTCAAAACAGAGTATCAGGAAGCGCTTTTCGGGGAAGTCCCTCGAAAGATTCCGATTCAACGTCCGGAACCGGACGCTGTCCGGCTGCGTACTCAACATTGTCCCTCA
The DNA here is from genome assembly GCA_050011735.1 of Acidobacteriaceae bacterium. GTDB lineage: Bacteria > Acidobacteriota > Terriglobia > Terriglobales > Acidobacteriaceae > Palsa-343. The sequence continues at coordinate 21,232 of JBEKIN010000018.1, forward strand.
GTTGGAGGTGCGAACCATGTTCTGCAGCGCGTGTGGTCAGCCGATCGATGCCTGGCAGCCGTTTTGTCCGCGGTGTGGTCGCCAGGTAACTCCGATTCCGACGGCGACGCCGCCACCGTGGATCTGGACGCGTGTCCATCGTCACGTGCACACCCTGGGAATTCTCTGGATTGCGTATGCAGGCTGGACGCTGCTGCACTGGTTTGTCGCCGTGGGAATCCTGGCCGGTTTGTTCCACAACTGGGGATTTCCGTTTGAGCATGGAGTCGACGGGTTCTACAGCTTTCCGTTCGCGAATCTGCCGTGGCTGATTCCGATCATCACCACGATTCTGCTGGTACGCGCCGTGCTGTGTGTGGTGACGGGCATCGCGCTGTTGCGCCGCTCACCGTGGGCTCGCGCGCTGGCGCTGGTCACCGCATTTCTGACCCTGATTCGTCCCATCACTGGAACCGCGCTGGCCATCTACACGCTGTGGGTGTTGCTGCCGAGCGCATCAGGTCAGGAGTACGACCAGATCGCGACGCCCAGCCTACAATGACAGGATGGAATTCCCGATAACCCGGATGCGGCGCCTGCGGCGCAACGAGCCGCTGCGCGCCCTGGTGCGGGAAACGCGTCTCGAGCCGGGTGCGCTGATTTTGCCGCTGTTTTTGTGTCCAGGTGAAGGCGTTCGCCGGCCGCTGGATTCCATGCCTGGAGTCTTCAACTTCTCGATCGACCAGGCAGTGAAAGAAGTCGAGGCTGCCGCGTCGCTGGGCATCGGAGGCGTTCTGCTCTTCGGATTGCCAGAGACAAAAGACGAGCAGGCGACCGGAGCCTGGGCCGAAGACGGCGTCGTGCAGCGCGGGCTGCGGGCGCTGAAACAATCGGGCGCGGCAAAAAAGCTGGTGCTGATGGCCGACGTTTGCCTCTGCGAGTACACATCGCATGGCCACTGTGGCATCGTGAAGCGGGACGGCGACGACTACGAGATTGAGAACGACTCGACCCTCGAGCTACTGGCCAAAACCGGCGTCTCGCTGGCGCGCGCTGGAGCCGATATCGTTGCGCCCAGTGACATGATGGATGGGCGCGTCGCTGCGATTCGCGACGAGCTGGACGAGGAGGGTTTCGAGCAGATACCGATCCTGTCGTACGCAGCCAAGTTTGCCTCGGCGTTTTATGGGCCCTTTCGCGAGGCAGCGGACTCAGCTCCGCAGTTCGGCGATCGCCGCAGCTATCAGATGGATGGCGCGAATCTGCGCGAAGCCATGCGGGAAATCGATCTGGATCTGGGCGAAGGCGCCGACATGATCCTGATGAAGCCCGCGATGCCGTATCTCGACGTGATCCGTGCGGCGCGGGAACGTTTCGATGTTCCGATCGGCGCCTATCAGGTCTCTGGCGAATACTCGATGCTGCAGGCTGCCTTTGCGCGTGGCTGGCTGGAACCGCAGCGGGCCATGATGGAAACGCTGCTGTCGATTCGTCGTGCCGGCGCAGGCTTTATCGTGACCTACTTCGCGCAGGAAGCGGCGAAGGCGCTGGCCTGAGTTTCGGTCCAGCTCCGCGAACAGTTCCACGCAGGTCTGGAAACTTAAGCAGCAGGATTGGGCTGGCTTGTCAGGGCTTCAGTGCCAGCGGTATTCGCGGCATTGTCCTCGAATCTGACAAAGACGGCGAGCGGCCAATGAAGAGTCTTTTTGCCCATCCATGTAATGGGCTGGCCGCTTTCCAGCACGGGGTTGGAAGCGAAGAAGATCGGCGTCAGCACGGTGAATGCTTCCCGAACCAGCAAGGCTCCCACGCACGCGTGCAATCCAGCACCCAATCCAAATTGCCCACTCGGCTTTCTGGTCATGTCCAGTCGATAGGGTTCGCTGAACCTAACCGGATCGAAATTGGCCGACATCACCTTGAGGGCAACCTTTGCGCCTTGCGGGATGCGGACGCCGCCAACCACAACCTCTCTGTGAGCTTTGCGCTGGAGAGTGTGAACAATGCCCGCGTAGCGCAGAAGTTCCTCAACGGCATTCGGCATGAGCTGCGGGTTCGCCTGCAGCTGGCGCCATTGGTCAGGGTTTCTCAGCAAGGCAAGCCAGGATTTTGCCAGAAAGCTCGGCAGCGTTCGCGATACGGCCATGAACATCGCCTTGCTGACGGTCACTTCCTTGCTTTCCAGCATCTGGTCGAGCCGCTCTTCCGCTTCTTCCGGACTCCAACGCGCCCTTCGTTTCAGGGCAGGATTGCCGGTTTGCGAATCACTGCCGCCGCTTTGCCATTCTTTTTCATAAAGCAACGACGCCACAATGTCTGCAACGTCTTTAGCCGAGGATTGCGGCGTTGGGCTCAAACTCAACAGCAGCGCTATCGACCACGGGTGCGTCACATCTCCCATAATGTCCACCTGCGCTTTGCCAGTGGCTTCCCGAATGACGGTTTCACCGGCCGCTTGCATCTTTTCTCGCCAGCCACCGCTGCTCACCTCGGCGATCTCAGCGCGCACCTGAGAGAAAACCACCGAGTGCGATGCTTCGTCCGCGCCGGTCTGAATTTCCTCGCCTTCCGGTGTTGCCTGATAGAGCGCCCTTTCCCTGAGCGCGGCGCTCACGTCCGCAAAACGGCTCAGAACCCACAGGTCACGCTCCGTGTCGAAGTACGGCTCAGTTGGCGGCGAGGGATGGAAATCCGGATCCATGACAGTGGTTAACCTGGTACCCCGTCAATCGGGATGAATTATGGAGATCTTACCCTCGGGTGACCGAGTTTGGCGCGGCAGATCGCGGAACAAGCGCGCGAATCCTCCAGCGCTTCGAGTGCATCTTTCACCCAGGACTCCGGTGCGTACAATAAACAGTTTGGGGCGGGTGCACTCGATGTCCCTGGTGAGCGGTGAATGCGCCCCAGCCGCGAGCCAAATTTTGAACGGAGCTTTTCTTGGCAGATACGACTTATGACGTTGCAATTCTCGGCGGCGGGCCAGCCGGATACACGGCCGCGATTCGCGCCGGGCAGTACGGGCTGAAGGTCGCGCTGATCGAGAAGTCCGAAAAGTTGGGCGGAACGTGCCTGCACGTAGGCTGCATTCCTACCAAGTCGCTGCTCTTCAATGCTGAGATCTACGACTACCTGAAGCACGCGAAGGAATATGGGATCGAGGGTCTGGGCGAGGGCCGGGTGAACTGGCAGGCGGTGCTCGACCGCAAAAACCAGATCGTCACCAGGCACGTGAAGGGTCTCGACTTCCTGATGCGGAAGAACAAGGTCGCCGTGATTTCGGGATTCGGCAAGCTGACGGGTCCGGCAAAGAACGGCGTGCTGACGATCGCGGTTGACAGCAGCAAAGGGGCGAGCGACATCCAGGCAAAGAGTGTGATCCTCGCGACTGGATCGGATGCGAAACTGCTGCCGGGACTGACCGCCGACGAGACGATTCTGACCAACATCGAGATCCTCTCGCTCAAGCAGATTCCAAAGTCGCTCGCGATCATCGGCGCGGGCGCGGTGGGCGTGGAGTTCGGCTCGATCTTCCGCAGCTTCGGCTCGGAGATCAGCATCATCGAGTTCTTACCGCGCGTCGTGCCCAACGAAGACGAGGATGTCAGCAAGGAGTTATCGCGGGTCTTCAGGAAGCGCGGCATTGACATCAATGTGGGCGCGAAAGTCGAGAAGGTCGAGAAAACGAAGACCGGCGCTAAAGTGAGCTTCACCGCTTCGGACGGAAAGAAAGTCGAGAAGGAAGCGGAGAAGGTTCTGGTGGCTGTGGGCCGCGCGCCGCGCACGGAAAACATCGGACTGGAAAAGACGAAGATCAAGCCGGAGCGCGGGTTCATCAAAGTGAACGAGTGGATGCAGACAGAGGAGCCGGGGATCTATGCCATCGGTGACATCGTGGCCGGCCTTCCACAGCTGGCCCACGTCGGAGCGATGGCCGGCATGGTGGTTGCTGCAAAAATAGCCGGCAAATATGCGCGGCCGATCCGGCGCGATCGCGTTCCGGCCTGCACGTATACCGAGCCGCAGATCGGCAGTGTGGGTTTGACCGAAGCGCAGGCGAAGGAGAAAGGCTTTACGGCCAAGGTCGGCAAGTTCCCGTTCTCGGCGAACTCCAAGGCATCGATCGTCAATGCCCACGAGGGTTTCGTGAAGGTGGTCGCTGACGCGAAGTACGGCGAGATTCTGGGTGTTCATATCATCGGTCCGCAGGCGACGGAGCTAATCGCGGAAGCGGTTACGGCAATGGAGCTGGAAGCCACCGTCGACGAGATGATGTTTACGATTCACGCGCATCCGACGCTGGCCGAGGCGATGCTCGATGGTTTTGGCAGTGTGGAAGGCATGGCCATCAACGTTTAGTAACGAAGTCTGTTACGAATACACCGCTCCATGATCCTGAACCTTCTCCAGCTCGGCCGTGTTCCTTACGGCGACGGTCTTGAGCTGCAACAGCGGCTGATTGAGGCCCGGTATGAGGGCCGCATCGGCAATACGCTGGTGTTGCTGGAGCATCCGCCGGTGCTGACGCTCGGGCGCAATGCCAGCCGCGCGAACATTCTTGCCAGCGACCAGTTTCTGGCGTATCGCGGCGTTGAAGTGCACGAGATCAACCGCGGCGGCGACGTAACCTATCACGGACCAGGGCAGCTGGTGGGCTATCCCATCTTCGATCTGCGCAGTTTCACGCCGCGGCTTGGCGCCGTCGAATATGTGCGGCTGATCGAAGAAGCGCTGATCCGCGCGTGCGGCGATTTCGGCGTGCCGACGACGCGGGTTGCGGGCCGAACCGGGGTTTGGACCGTGGCTGGCGGTTCCATCCGGGAGAAGAAGATCGCAGCCATCGGCGTTCACATAGCGCGCGGCATCACCTCGCATGGATTTGCGTTCAACGTGAACCCGGACCTGCGCGACTTCGACCTGATCGTGCCTTGCGGCATTGCCGATCGCGAGGTGACGAGCCTCGAACGCGAGGCGGATCCACCGCCGGCGATGGAGGCGGTGTGCAACGCTGTGGCGCGGCAGTTCGGCCACGTCTTCGATCATCAGGTGCTGTGGGTCGAATCGCTGGCGGATCTGCTGCCGAACAAAGAGGCGGCAGGCAGGCCAGTGGCCGCGAACGCGGATTTATAATCGGACGTTGCACAGAACTTGCGGCGAAGCTGCTGTCTCATTCGATCTGCACCTCGTGTCCCGAGCGGAGAGAAGAATTCATGCCAACCGATGTCCTGATGCCCCAGATGGGCGAGTCGATCTTCGAGGGCACCATCACAAAGTGGCTCAAGAAGCCGGGCGACACAGTCCAGCGCGACGAACCGCTGTTTGAAATCTCCACCGACAAGGTTGACGCGGAGATTCCGTCGCCGGCGGCCGGGGTGCTGACGGAGATCAAGGCGGCGGAAGGATCAACCGTCCAGGTGAATACCGTCGTCGGCGTGATCGGCGATGGAGCGTCGGCGGCAGCCAGCGCGCCGACGGCGAAACCCGCTCCAGCAAAGGCTGAAACTCCACCGACTCCGGCGGCGCCGGCAAAGGAACCGAAGCCGGCAGCGGAGCAAAAACCCGCTGCATCGAGTCCAGGGCAGGACGTCATCATGCCGCAGATGGGTGAGTCCATCTTTGAAGGCACGATTACGAAATGGCTGAAGCAGGTCGGTGATACAGTCCAGCGCGATGAGCCGCTGTTTGAAATCTCAACCGACAAGGTCGATGCGGAAATCCCATCGCCAGCTGCCGGAGTGCTGACGGAGATCAAGGTTCCCGCTGGACAGACTGTACAGATCAATACGGTCGTCGCTGTGATTGGCGGCGCGGGTGAGGCGGCGCCAGCGGCTGCGGCTCCTGTGGTTGCGCCAACCAAAGCACCCGCACCGGCCGTTAGTGCTCCAGAACCCGAGCCGGTTGCGGCGGGCGAAGCCGAGCACGTGCGCTCTTCGCCGTTAGTGCGCAAGATTGCGCGGGAAAACAACGTCAACCTGGGAGCGCTG
>JBEKIN010000019.1:0-26985 GCA_050011735.1 Acidobacteriaceae bacterium
CATCACCTGGTGGCCGCCCGTGCAGGCCACGAAAGCCTTCGATGAATCCGGCAGGATCACGGCATCCGACGCCTGAGGACATCCGCTGAGCACAGTCCGCACCTGCAGCCGTTGCGCATCGATCACACTCACGCTGCCGCCGTCGCGGTTCGTCACCACCAGGGTGCCGCCGTCCGGCGAGACGCGCACCACGACCGGCGATTCGCCCACGCCGATGGCTGCAATCTCGCGCCGCTGCCCCAAATCGAGCACCGAAACGTTGTTCGATCCTGAGTTGGCGACGTAACCGCGCTGCCCCAGGCTGTCCACGCTCATTGACGACGGCTCCTGGTGAACCGGAATCGTCGCCGCCACCCGATTGGTCACCGCGTCGATCACGCTCACCGACGCGCTTCCCGAGTTGACCACGTACACCTCGTTCCGCGTCGGGCTCACTGCGATTTCCGTCGGATCGTCGCCCACCGGAATCGTTGCCGCCGTCTGCATGTGGACGAGGTCGAAGACGGTCACAGAATTCCCGCCACCGTTCGTCACCCAGGCGTACTCGCGAAAATCGGAGGGGTATTGCGGAAAATGCCTGCGCCGGCATCCGCTCACCAGCAGGAGCAGCACCAGAGGCAACAGCACTCCCGCCCGAAGCAGGCGGCGATGGCGTGAACGGTGGTTGGGGTCCGAGGATGGCACGGTCCGGTTCAGAATACGCGGGGATCAATTCGGGGAGAAATACCGCGGCTTTCGAAGAAGGGAATCGCCCTATCGCGCCGTCGCCGCCAACCCCGCACTTTCCTCGACGTGAATTCCTCGGGGAATGCTCCGATGCAGCACCGTAGCAATCTGCGAGCACTCATCCATCAGCTGCGTAAACTGCTCGGGCAAAATCGACTGCATGCCGTCGGACAGAGCCTTGTCAGGATGGTCGTGCACTTCGATGATCAGCCCGTCTGCGCCCACTGCGATCGCCGCCCGCGACAGGGGCAGCACCTTGTTGCGTTGGCCCGTTCCGTGGCTCGGATCCACCAGGATCGGCAGATGGCTCAGCCGCTGCACCGCGGGCACGATGCTCAGGTCGAGCGTGTTGCGAGTATGATCCGCGAACGTCCGCACCCCCCGCTCGCACAGGATCACCTCGTAGTTGCCCTCGCTCATGATGTACTCGGCGGCCATCAGGAACTCGTCCAGCGTCGCCGCCAGCCCGCGCTTCAGCAGCACCGGCTTCCGCTTGCGCCCCGCCGCCTTCAGCAGCGAAAAATTCTGCATGTTGCGCGCGCCAATCTGGATCACGTCGGCGTATTCCGCCACCAGCTCCAGGGCGTCGTGGTCGATCGCTTCCGTCACGATGCGCAGCCCGAAGCGCTCCCGAATCTCCGCCATGATCTTCAGCGCTTCTTCGCCCAGCCCCTGGAACGCATACGGCGAGGTCCGTGGCTTGTAAGCGCCGCCCCGGTAGAACTGCGCGCCGGTCTCCGCCACTTTCTCGGCGATGGCGAACGCCTGTTCCCGCGACTCCACCGAGCACGGCCCTGCGATCATCGCCACTTTCGCGCCGCCGATGGTCGCATCGGTCCCGGCAAAGCGGATGACGGTGTCCTCTTCCTTCACGTCGCGGCTTACCAGTTTGTAAGGTTTCGTGACCCGGATGACTTCGGCAACGCCGGGCAGCTCTTCGATGTTGCCGCGGTCGACCTCACCCTGGTTCCCGGTGATCCCGATGGCGGTGCGCTGCGCCCCTGGCATCGGATGGGCGCGGTACCCCAGCGCCTCGATATGGTCGCAGACCGCCTGGATTTCCTCCCCGGTCGCCTGCGCCTTCATCACGACAAGCATCGTGGTGTCCTCGCTTTAGCCAACCCTAAGTGTAGTCCAGGGGGTGGCGGGAAGGCGAAAATTCGATGCGGGAGCGGTGTTACGAAGGGTGGCAGCGGAAGGTGACTGGCGGGGCGCGCTTACTCGTCCGAATGCAGGCCCCGGCCGCTGCGGGCCGCCACAACGGCCGGGGTCAGAACCATGGCAACAAATAAAACAGCAATGAGAATGTCACGCATACGGGCCGAATCTTTCCCGGGGAAAGCACATTTCCGGAGAGGGGACCAGTATGACCGCCGCGCTGCCCCAGCCGAATAGCACTTCGGCGTCCCCGCATGGGGCTGAAGTGGGACCACGTCCCCCGGAAGCCCTAACCGCTGCTGATTCAAAAAATTTGCCCCGGCCGCAACTTTGATTTCGCAGAGGGGTCCAATCATGCGTGAGGGGCCCCGGCGGGCTTCTCACACAGCAACTCTCCTCGGACAACGAGGCCTCCCTCTAGCATTTCGGCCGGGTGGCCTCGTTGATTTTTTTCACGCCGCCTTCTCCTTCACGTTTGGCTCCAGTTCAGCGCGAATCCACCGGCGTGTCTTCCGGAAAACATCCAGGTAAGCCAGCAGCGCGAACGCCCCGCCCAGCGCCGTGTACGCCGCGCGCCGGTGCACCACCGTCGCCGCAGGCAGCCCCGAGAGCGAAAGCAGAAAAACAATGTATGCGGTCAGATTCAGTGTGAACAGGGCATAGTTCACGTTCAGCAGCGAATACGCCCACCACGCGAAGAACACCACCAGCGCCGCCAGCGCCGGCGGTGAGGGATGCAGATGCGCGGCAATCAGGCCCGCAAGCCCGGCGCCGACAATCGTCCCCGCCACCCGCATCACGCCGCGCGTGAGCGTCTGAACCAGGTCCGGCCGCACCACCAGCAGCGTCGTCATCGGCACCCAGTACCCGCTCAGCGCCCCGGTGTGCCGGAAGAACTCCGTGGCCACCGTGATCGCCAGCGCCATGCGCAGGCCGTACAAGCAAACCGGCGTCCGCAACGACAGGCAGCTCCGCGCATTGCCGAGGCTCTCCAGCAACCCTGGCCCCGATTCCTCATCCGCATCCGTCCTGTGGCGCCCCCACGGCCAGCGCAGCACGATCGCCGTCACCAGCGTCTGAAACAACCCTCCGGCGAGGATCAGCGAGCAGCGGGCCGATGCGGCGCGTGGGCTGGTGTGGAACGCCCCGCTGACCAGAAACCACACCGTCCACTGCTGCGCTACCCAGCTTGTGCCGCCTCGCAAGACCGTGAGCAGCGCGTACATCGCCGCCCAGGCCGCGGCCAGCACGACGAACACGATGCTCTGGTGCCCGAGGATCATCCCCAAAAACGCCGCGACCGTCATCCCCGCCGACGCCAGCAGCATCGGCACCAGGCACGACCCGCGAATCCTGTGCAGCGAGCCCAGCCCCGCGGTAAAAGCCCCCGCCGCCGCCACCAACCCGGCTCCGGGACTGCCGAATGCAATGCCCCCGGCCAGCGCAATCGCCAGCGCGGGCGTCGATCGCCACGCGACCTCCGGGTCCCACTGCGCCCAGTCGAAGAGCAGCGTCTCCCGCAGAAGCGCAACCGGTTCAGGCGCAGTGCTCATAGCTCCTCACGGTGAATGTGGTTTGGGCGGCCCCGGGGTCCTGACGTATTTGCGTCGTTTCGAGCGGCGACGCACAATTCATCAAACAGGTTCGGCCAGGCATTGTCGCTCCTCCCGCCCTGGCGTCTGAATCTTACAGTGTGGCCCGCGCGCGAGCCGCCAACCGGTAGGAAAAAGTAGTAACATATGCCCCACGGAGTCTCCCGATGCCCGATGTCCGCAAAGTCAGTATTGCCTTAACCGCGGAGCAGGTCGGCGCGCTCAAGGCCGCAGTCGATACCGGCGAGTACGCGACGACCAGCGAGATTGTGCGCGAAGCAATTCGCGACTGGCAGTTCAAGCGCGGACTCCGCCAGGAAGACATCGTCCGCCTGCGTAAGCTTTGGGACGAAGGGAAGTCCTCCGGCCCAACCCGGGCCGTCGATTTCGAGAGCGTGAAGCGCAAGGGCCGCGCACGGGTGGCCCGCTCGGTGTCAACCTGATCGCATGGCCGTTGAACTGTTCTGGACCCCGCAGGCTGAGGACGATTTACTCGAAATCTATACCCTGGTTGCCCTCGAAAATCCTGCGGCGGCGGATCGTCTGATCGAGAAGCTGGAGTCTGGACTCGCACTGCTCTCTCATCATCCACGCTTGTGCCAGCGCAGGCCAGAAATTCGCCCCTCTGTCCGTGTTCTGACTGAATGGCCTTACCTCGTCCTGTATGAAACTCATCCGGATACCAACGAAGGTCCGGTAAGCAGTGTAGAGATCGTCAGGATCATCGACGGCCGGCGGGATCTCAGCCATCTGTTCTGACTCCGTTCCTGGCCGCGCCACGCTGATGTCCCGCACTTGAGTCGCAGCTCCTCTGTCCTTTGTTCACTCCTGAACACGAATGCCCAAAAACGGACAGCGACAACGCCTCCACTCTAGTTAAGATCTGTATTTTCAGCCTTTTGCTTTCCTGGCAAGGGCACGCCAATTGCACTGACACTGGGATTCTCCCATCCGTTTCCCCAGGATTCACCCGGAGCCTCAATGATTGGCTGGTTGCAGGATATTCGCTACGCACTGCGGCAGTTGCGCAAGTCACTCAGCTTCACCGTCACCGCTGTCTTAACCCTGGCGCTGGCCCTCGGAGCCAACGCCGTGGTCTTCAGCGTGATGAATGGGCTTGTGCTGCGCCCGCTGAATGTCCCCCAGGCGAGAAGCCTCTACCTGATCCAGCGCGGAGCCGAAATGTCCGCGAACCAGTCGTACCCCGACTTCCTCGATCTCCGCGAGCGCAACCGCACCTTTGACGACCTCGCCGCCTACGGCATCACGCAGGTGGGACTCGACACCGGCGAAGGCCCGTCCCCAACCTGGGGCGTCGAGGCCAGCGGAAACTACTTCGACGCGCTCCGCATCCAGCCGTATCTCGGCAGCTTTTTTCACGCCTCCAATGAACACGGCCCCAACAGCGTTCCTTACATCGTGCTCGGCTACGCGTATTGGCACAGCCAGTTTCATGACGATCCTGGCGTCCTTGGCCGCGTCATCCAGGTGAACAAGCATCCCTTCACCGTGCTGGGCGTGGCGCCGCCTCAGTTCCGCGGAACTCTGGTTTTCTTCTCTCCCAACTTTTTTGTCCCGCTCATCGACCAGGAACAGGTGGAAGGCACCAACAACCTTAACAACCGCGGAAGCCGCGCGCCCTGGGTGATGGGCCACCTTAAATCCGGAGTCACTCCCGCACAGGCCGTCGCCGATCTCAACTCCATCGGAGCGTATCTGGCAAAGAACTATCCCAAAGACGACGCCAAGATGACCTTCTCGCTCGCGCGCCCCGGTCTGCTTGGCGATCAGTTTGCCCGGCCCATCCAGGCCTTCCTCGCGGGGTTGATGGCTCTCGCTGCCCTGATTCTCCTCGCCGCCTGCGCCAACCTCGGCAGTCTCTTCGCCGCCCGCGCCGCCGACCGTTCCCGCGAAATGGCTCTGCGTCTCGCGCTCGGCTCCAGCCGCAAGCGCATTTTGCGCGGGCTGTTCACTGAAGCGGTGCTCATTGCGCTCATCGGCGGCGGCGCAGGACTTTCCGCAAGCGTCGCCGGCCTGCGCTGGCTCCTCAACTGGCAGCCCTTTGGAAATTTCCCCGTGCGTACGCCCGTGAACCCCGACGCTTCGGTCTACATCACCGCTCTGCTGCTCACCCTGCTCAGCGGGTTCCTCCTCGGAGCGGTTCCCGTCCGCCAGGTTTTCCTGGCGAATCCCTGGGAGGTCGTCAAGTCAGGCTCCACCACCCGAGTTGGCCGCCGCCTCACCACCCGCGATGTGTTGCTCGCGGTGCAAATCGCCATCTGCGCTGTACTGGTCACCTCTTCCCTGGTTGCGGTCCGCGGCCTCGCCCGCTCGCTGCATGGTCATTTCGGCTTTGAACCCCTGCACTCCATCCTGGTCGAAACCGACCTCTCCATGGCCGGATACAGCGGCGATCGGGTACCCATCATGCAACAGCGCATCGTCGACACCGTCAAGACCATCCCCGGCGTTGACGCTGCCGGAGTGACCGACTTTCTCCTCCTCAACGACGTCGACGCTACCAACATCTTCACCGACAAGACGACCGACCTGCGCGCCTCGAACGCCGCCACCAGCGCCTACACCTACCACGTTTCTCCTGACTATCTGCAGGCGGAAGGCACCGCTTTCCTCGCGGGCAGGAGTTTCACACTGCACGACGACAAAGCCTCGCCCCGCGTGGCCGTGGTGAATCGCGAATTCGCCCGCAGGATGTTCGGCTCGGTCGCGGGCGCCACGGGCGCCTGGTACAAGATGCCCGACGGAACGCGCGTACAGGTGGTCGGCGTCGCCGAAGACGGAAAATACGCGACCCTCACTGAGGATCCGCGCGCCGCCATGTTTCTCCCCCTGCTGCAATGGCCTTCGCAGTCGGCGTGGCTGGTGGTGCGCTCCCGCCGCGATCCGCAGCCCATGGGCGTGGCCATCCGCGACGCGCTGCATCAGCTCGATCCAGGGCTGCCCGTCCAGATTGAATCGCGCTACGACGAGATGGCCGCGGTCCTCTTCGGCCCCCGCATGGCGACCCTCGCCCTGGGAGTGCTCGGCGTGATGGGCGCCATGCTCTCCATCACCGGCATCTTTGGCATGGCTGCGTACTCCGTCAGCAAACGCCTGCGTGAGCTGGGAATCCGCGTCGCCCTCGGCGCGCAACGGAAAGAAGTGCTGCAGGCCGCGCTCGGGCGCGCCTTCAAATTGCTGGCCATCGGGTCGGCGGCAGGCCTGGTCCTCGGACTGCTGGCGACCCGCGTGCTCGCCAGCGTCGTCTATCAGGCGACGCCCCGCGATCCCCTGGTCCTGACCGGTGTCGTCGTGGCTATGGCCCTGGTGGGGCTCCTGGCCGCATCGATTCCCGCCCGCCGCGCGCTGCTGATTGACCCAGCGATCCTGCTGCGCGACCAGTAAATCGCGTCCCAACTCGCGTCAGCCGGACGTCGGCGTCCCCGTCTTCAGCGTCCGAGGGCGCCGGCGGCTTCAATGGCTGGCTGAATCGACGTTGCTCTGCAGCGGTTGCAGTGGTCCAGCGGAGACTTTTTCCATCGCACGCTTGCGAGCTTCTTTCCCCATCGCTACACTTCTCCGCATGAAAATGGCTTCGTTCCGCCCGCTTTCTTTCCTTTTCTCGCTGCCGCTCGCCCTCGCCCTGCTCCCTGTGGCCGCACACGCGCAGGACTGGGCCAAAGCACGCCTTGAAGCTTCGCCTCGTCACCGCGAATATGTCACCCTCCAGCATGGCTCGCGCAACCTGCAGGCTCTGGTCGTCTACCCCGAGGTCAAAGACAAGGCATCCGTCGTGGTTCTCATCCACGAAATCTTCGGCCTCAGCGACTGGGCCAAAGAGATGGCCGACGAGCTGGCCGGCGAAGGCTTCATCGTCGTCGCTCCCGACCTCCTCAGCGGCGACGGTCCCGGCGGTGGCGGCTCCGATGCCTTCCCCAGTCAGGATGACCGCGTCAAAGCCGTCTCCGGACTCGATCCCGCCCGGGTTCTTGCCGATCTCGATGCCGCCGCCGACTACGGCAAGAAGCTGCCCGCCGCCAACGGCAAAGTCGCCGTCGCCGGATTCTGCTGGGGAGGATCCAAATCCTTCGCCTTCGCCGCGCACCGCCCCGACCTCAGCGCCGCCTTCGTCTTCTACGGCACCGCTCCCGCCGACGTTACGGCCATTACCGCTCCCGTTTACGGCTTCTATGCAGGCAATGACTCCCGCATCGGCGCCACCATCCCCGCCACGACCGATGCGATGAAGGCCGCCGGCAAATTCTACGATCCGGTCACGTACGACGGCGCTGGCCACGGATTCATGCGCGCCGGTGAAGACCCCGGCAACACCGTCGCCGCCAACAAAACCGCGCGCGATCAGGCCTTCGCGCGCCTCGTGAAGCTGTTGCATGAGATGGGTCCGGCAAAGAACGCAGCCGCATCGAAGCTGTCCCCTGCCGAGCACGCTTCGGCATCAACTCCGCTCTGTCACGATCCGGCCCGCTGAACCTACGGCTAGTCGGCTTCAATGCGCAGGCGAATCGGCGTTGCTGTGCAGCGGCTGCAGATGGTCCAGCGGAACCTCGATCGTTCCCGCCCGCCCCGTGTTCCGGTCGTAAACGCCTACCTTGACCAGGCTCGCATTTTCCGGAGCGTCGACCTCCAGATGCCATGGCAGGCCGACCTTCTGTTCCGTTGCAAACGTGCTGCTGTCGAGATCCACCTGCACCGGTCCACCGGCCCAGTTGGCCGCTCGTCCGTCCGCTCCCCATACCACCAGATCCACGTCCAGCTGGGCGCGATAACGGTCCCCAACCGGTGTGAGGGGAAGCTCCGCCGACGGAATCAGCACGTCGACCTTGTAGCGCTTTACCGGCCCGCCGAGATGCGCATTGCCTCCCGCCGGCGCCGCGCCGGGATCCGGTTGGGGCATTTCCGGAGACACGCGCGCCACGAACACAATCTGCATCGCCTCCGGCGCTCCCTTCAGCAGCAGACGCAGCAGCGGATTCGTGTCCGGACTGGCCGCGGCCGAATTGACCGCGTAATAGCTGCGCCGGTAGCTCAGGCGAGCCTTCGGGTCCGTCACCTGCACCTCAATCCGCCGCAGTCCTTCCGTTTTTGAATCGCTGGGCGTGTAGCTGATCGTGTAGTAATGCTCGCCATCGGCCAGCGCGTGCCCCAGCGCCGCCGCCAGGTCGTTGTGGTTCTGGAGCGCTTCGCCGCCGGTTTGCTGTGCCATCTGCACCATGCTCTGGGAGCTGTCGATTCTCGACTGCTCCTGCATGGCCGACGCTTGCCGGGCGGGGCCAATGGCGGAATTGGATGCGTCCATGATGCTGTTCCCCTGGACGCCGCTTGCCGAAATCGGGTAAACAGAAATCCGCGCATCTGCCAGAAGGTCGGTCGTCCGTTTCATCTCGTCGAGCGTGACACCCCCGGATTGGCCCGCCCCGCTTTTCGCCTCCGGCGTAAACGCCACCGGAAACCTGTCCGCAAACCAGAGCAGGTTCTTGCGCCCAGGCAGCGGCGCGAGATACCGGGCGAGCGCCTGCAGGGCGATCAGCGTCAGCCCGCGTTGCTGGCCCAGTTGCTGGGCTTTCATCTCTTCCTGCCCGTTCGCAATCGAAGCGACAGAGCCAAGCGAGGGAAGTCCCGCGCCCATCATCTGCAGCATCTGGAGATTCGCCACATCGGCGGCATCGTCCTGGGTCTGCCGCGACAGGAACGCCGAGTCCGGCCACAGGAGGGCCTTGTTCCTGGTGAGAGCCTCCAGCAGAGCCTGCGAATCGGTGGTGAAGTCGTGGATCAGCCGCAGATGCGAGGTCAGCGAAAACACGGCCACCGGCGCGTTCAGATGCCCGTTTTTCAGGAACTGCTCGACCTGGTTGCTCATCCAGCTCCGGTCCGCCGGCGCCGTGTTCATCCCGTCCAGCAGCACCACGTTCATCGAATCACCCTGAGGCCGGGACGGGAGATTGGCGAAAGTGTCAGGCGGCATCTGCTGGATCGGCCGCTGCGGCAGCAGCCGCGGAGAGTGCTCCTCAAAGGAATCGATCTTCTGGGGCGCGCCGTTTTCGGCGACGCGAAAATCCTCCGCCCGCAGGGCAGCGACCGGCTCCCCGTTCTTCGCCGTCACCACCACGTCCAGCACCACCGCCCGCGCCTGTACCTGCAGGGTCGGCGTCTGTTGCCCGGGTTGACTGGCGGGCGCGCTCTGCGCCGCACAGTGCAAGCCACAACCAGCAACAGCCAACAGGGCGAAACAGCGCAAACCGACCATGAACTCCCTCGCGTGCGATGGGGAAACTATATCCCGTAGCCGCGACGGCGCGCTCCGTAGCCGCTACCCGAAGAATTTCCGATTCCCCGTTGCCCCTTTTTCCCGCCCACCGCGCACTCATCAGTGAAGGCGGTCGTTAAGCGCCCTCCACAGGAGAAAACGTCATGAAAAATCATCGCATCTTCGCCCTCGCCACTTCCGTCCTCGCCATCACCCTGGCCGGCATGCCCAGCAGCGCAGCGGCTGCTACTCGCAAAGCTGGGGGCAGCAACCTGATTTATGTTCAGTACGCAACCGCGGCACCCACCTCTTCCGCCGAAACGGTCATGGAGGTCGTCGCCATGGCGGCGGATAATTTTCTCTGGTTTCCCACTCGGGCTTAGGCCCACGCATCCGAGCCGGAAACCGAGCGGCACGCGAGTGAGCGTCACCCGGAGAAACCCCGTAGCGCTCACTTCCGCACCCCAATCCAGGCCAGCCCGGTATCGGCGTCTCGCGCTGAAAATGACTTGCTCTAATTCCGCCTCTTCGCTGGCAAGATGAGCGCTACTCCCGCTATCCTGCTGAGTCGCCCCTATGAACAAAGTCTTCCCATCCCCCGAAGCCGCCGTCGCCGACATCCCCTCCGGCTCGACCCTCATGCTCGGCGGATTCGGACTCTGCGGCATCCCCGAAAACCTCATCCACGCCCTTGTTGCCGAAAACGCCCGCCGCGGCCTCACCGGCCTCCACACCATCAGCAACAACATGGGCGTCGACGGATTCGGCATGGGCCTCATGCTCGAAGCAGGCATGATCGCCTCCCACACCGGCAGCTACGTCGGCGAAAACAAGCTCCTCGAAGAAAAAGTCATCAAGGGCGAGCTCGATCTGCGCCTGATTCCCCAGGGGACTCTTGCCGAAAGAGTTCGCGCCGGCGGCGCAGGCATCCCCGCCTTCTTCACTCCCGCCGGAGCCGGCACTCTGGTCGCCGAAGGCAAGGAGTCGCGCGACTTCGACGGCCGCACCTACCTTCTCGAATCCTGGCTCCGTGCCGACTACGCCCTCGTCAAAGCCTGGAAAGGCGACCGCTCCGGCAACCTCATCTATCGCAAGACCGCCCGCAATTTCAATCCCATGATGGCCGCCGCCGCCCGCATCACCATCGCCGAAGTCGAAGAGCTCGTCGACGTGGGCCAGCTTGACCCCGACGCCATCGTCACCCCCGGCATCTACGTCAAGCGCATCCTCCACGGCGCTCATTACGAAAAGCGCATCGAACGCCGCACCCTCCGCCCCGCCGCATCCTGAGCGCGTCCAAACCGCCCCCCCATCCGTCTGGGTGGTATCCTGTCGCCGCAACTTTGGAGGCCCTGTGATGACCCGTTCCCGAGCGGTCCTGTCGCGCCTGTTCGTTCCCGTTCTCTGCCTCGCCGCAGCCTCCCTGGTTCGCGCCGAAAATACCGGCCAGCTGCAGGACCAGCTGAAGAAATCCGGCGATCTCAGCTCTCCCACCGCGGCCGGCCTCAAGCCCTGGCATGCGAAGCTCTCCGTCCAGCTCTACGACCTCAAAGGCGTTTCCACCGGCGCAGGCACCGTCGAGGAGTGGTGGATGGCGCCCGGCAACGAAAAGCGTGTCTTCGCCATACCCGACTACCAGGGCACCGAGATCATCACCTCCGACGGCATCTTCCGTTCCGCTGGCCTGATCTCCGAGCCGATGACCCTCGCCACCATCCTGAATCAGTTCGTCAATCCCATGGCCGGAGAAGACAAGGCCGCCGGTTTCAAACCCACCGCCCGCACCCTGCAGCTTGGAGGCGTCACCCTTCCCTGCATCATGCTGGCCAAGTCCAACAGCCGGGTCGCCAATCAGCCCATCGGCTTCTATCCCTCGTGGTGCACCGAGCCCGGCAAAGATACCCTCCGCGTCTTCGTCGATGATGGCGGCGTCGCCGTCGTCCGCAACGGCATCAGCTCGTTTCAGGGCAAGGACATCCCGACCGACGTCAGCGTCACCTTCGGCGGAAACGTCATCGGCGCCGGCCGCATGGTAGACATCTCCCTCGACGGCATGCCCTCCGCGCCCTTCACTCCCGACCGCGACATGTCGAAAGCTCCTCCCAAGCCCGTCGAGCTGAAGGGCAAGAAGCTCGAGGGCCAGGCCGCCAAACGCACCGACCCTGACTTCACGCAGGCTGCCGGTGTGCGCGACCAATCCACGCACAACATCAACGGCAGCCTCCAGGGCGACATCGAAATCCGCCTCTGGGTCGGCGAAGACGGCCAGATTCGCGACATGCGCCTCGAATCCTACCCCGACCCCGGCGTCGCGCAAACCGCCTTCGACGCCGTCCGCCAGTGGACTTTTCACCCCGTGATGGTCGAAGGCCGTGCAGTGCCCTTCACCGGAACCCTCGACTTCGAAATCAACAAAGGATTCGAGATCCAGGGCGTCCGCCGTTAGCCCGCGCCAATCCGGCCCAGTGCGGGCGGCAGGTTAAACTCAATCTCGCATGAGCGAAAAAATCCTCGCATTGCTGGTAAGCCTGATCGCGGCCGGTGGCTATGGCGCGGTCGTGCTGCTCATGGCCATCCAGTCTGCCTGCGTTCCCATCCCGTCGGAAATCATTATGCCGCTGGCTGGCTACGCGCTCGCGCATACGCAGATGCAGCTGGTCCTGCTGGCGACCGTTGCCTCGCTGGCCTCCAACCTCGGGTCGATCCCCGCCTATTGGGTGGGCGCGAAGGGCGGGCGCCCCATGGTCGAACGCTACGGGAGCTGGCTGCTGCTGAGCCGCCGCGACCTCGACCGCGTCGACCACTTCTTCGCCCGATATGGCTCGGTCACGGTGCTCATCGGCCGCATGTTGCCCATCGTGCGCACCTTCATCGCCTTCCCGGCGGGCGTTGCCCGCATGAATCAGGTGCGCTTCCACATCTACACCTTTGTCGGCTCGTGGCCGTGGTGCTATGTGCTGGCGTATGTCGGCATGAGGCTGGGCGCGTCCTTTGACAGCAATCCCCGCTTTAGGGCCCTCTTCCACCGCTTCCACCTCGGCGTCGAAATCGTCCTCCTCGCCGCCATCCTCTGGTTCCTCTGGACCCACTGGCGCAACCGCGTCCGCCCCTCCGACGAATTGTCATCCTGAGCGGAGGCGCAGCCGGAGCGAAGGACCTTGCGTTTGTTTTTCGATTCTCCCCCTCCCCATTCACCCCGCCCAAACCTCCGTTGAACCCCGCCGAATTTGCCATTCTCCCGCACAAGCGAGAAACTACCTGTTTGGACTTTCTACATTTTTCTCCCCCTGAAAGGCTGTACTCAAAATGGCATCCACAAATAAACCGGCGATTCAGCCGGCCAAAGGCAAGCTCGGAGTCATGACCGTCGGCATGGGCGCCGTCGCCACCACCCTCATCGCCGGCGTTGAAGCCGTCCGCAAGGGACTCGCCAAGCCCATCGGGTCCGTCACCCAAATGGGGACGATTCGCTTAGGGAAGCGCACCGACAACCGCACCCCGCTGGTCCGCGACTTCGTCCCCCTCGCCGCCCTCGACGACGTCGTCTTCACCGGCTGGGACATCTTCCCCGAAAACATGTTTGAAGCGGCCAGCCACGCCGCCGTCCTCGACAAAGACCACCTCGCCAGCATCAAGCCGTTCCTCGAGGCCATCAAACCCATGCCCGCCGTCTTCGACCAGTACTACGTCAAGCGCCTCAACGGCTCGAACGTCAAGACCGGCAAGAGCAAGTGCGACCTCGCCCAGCAGCTCCGCTCCGATATCCAGAAGTTCAAGTCCCAGGTCGATCGCGTCGTCGTCATCTGGTGCGGGTCAACTGAAATATTTCTGGAGCCCGCCCCCTGCCACGCCACCGTCGAGTCCTTCGAAAAAGCCCTGGTCGACAACGACCCCGCCATCGCCCCCTCGCAGATCTACGCCTACGCCGCCCTCAAAGAAGGCGTCCCCTTCGCCAACGGCGCGCCCAACCTCACCGTCGACCTGCCCTGCATGATCGAGCTCTCCCGCCAGAACGGCGCACCCATCTGCGGCAAGGACTTCAAGACCGGCCAGACCCTCCTCAAGACCGTCCTCGCCCCCGCCTTCAAAGCGCGCATGCTCGGCGTGGCCGGCTGGTACTCCACCAACATTCTCGGCAACCGCGACGGCGAAGTCCTCGACGACCCCGAGTCCTTCAAGACCAAGGAAGAATCGAAGCTCGGCGTGCTGGACTACATCCTCCAGCCCGACCTGTACCCCGATCTCTACGGCAACATCTACCACAAGGTCCGCATCAACTATTACCCGCCCCGCGGCGACAACAAAGAAGGCTGGGACAACATCGACATCTTCGGCTGGCTCGGCTATCCCATGCAGATCAAAGTCGACTTCCTCTGCCGCGACTCCATCCTCGCCGCCCCCATCGCCCTCGACTTAGTTCTCTTCCTGGACCTGGCCCAGCGCACCCCCGAACTCCGCAACATCGGCATCCAGGAGTGGCTCAGCTTCTTCTTCAAGAGCCCGCAATCCGCCCCCGGCCTTTATCCGGAACACGACCTCTTCATCCAGTCGATGAAGCTGAAGAACACCCTGCGCCACATCATGGGCGAAGACCTGATCACCCATTTAGGCCTGGAATACTACGACTAGCCGTCAAGGCAGCCGCGCCTTCTGCGCAAGAACAAGAACGGGTGCCCCACGTCCCTGCTGTTGGGGACGTGGGAATCGCGCGAAGCGCGACCCTTTCCACTCATGCACGACACGTGTCGGGGCATGACTTCAGTCGTGCCGTGAACGTCACAAAAAGAAGCGGGCTTTAGCCCCTGCGCTGAAGTCGAGACCTCCGATCCAACCAGCGAGGTTGTATCGTTTGTGAAGCACCCTGAGCGCTTTGCCGGAACGCATCTATGGATATTCTTGAGCGGCTGTTTGAGAGGCACTTCCACGCGCCAGCCGATGAGGTGCGTGCGCTGCAGGGCCAGTTGGGCGGATCGGGACGGACGATCGTGCGCCTGGGCGCTGGCAAACAGACCGCGATTGGAATCCAGCATGCCGTGCGGGAGGAGAATGTCGCCTTCCTCGAATTCTCGCGCCACTTTCGACGCCATGGATTGCCGGTACCGGAGATTTACGAAGAGGACCTGAACGAGGGCGCGTATCTCGAAGAGGACCTCGGCGATGAGACGCTCTTCCAGTTTCTGATGGAGAATCGCGAGGGCGAGGGCGTCGCACCGCGCGTGGTGGAGGCGTACCGGCGCGTGGTCGCGGTGCTGCCGCGATTTCAGGTGCAGGCGAGCCGCGACCTGAATTACAAGGTCTGCTACCCGCGCGCGCGGTTCGACCGCCAGTCGATTGGCTGGGACCTGAATTATTTCAAGTACTACTTTCTGCGCCTGGCCGGAGTGCCGTTCAACGAACAGGCGCTCGAGGACGATTTCTCGCGGCTGACGAAATTCCTGCTCAGCGCCGACCACGACTACTTTCTGTATCGGGATTTTCAGTCGCGCAACATCATGCTCCGCGATGGCCAGCCGTTTTTCCTGGATTACCAGGGAGGGCGCAAGGGCGCGCTGCAGTACGACGTGGCTTCGCTCCTCTACGACGGCAAAGCGGCGCTGCCACCGGCGCTGCGTCAGGAACTGCTGGACGACTACCTCGATTGCCTGGCCGGTTTTGTGAAGCTGGACCGCGCGGAGTTCATGAAGCACTACTACGCGTTTGTCTACGTCCGGATCATGCAGGCGCTGGGCGCGTACGGGTTTCGCGGCTTCTATGAGCGCAAGGCGCATTTCCTGCAAAGCGTTCCCTACGCGCTCGAGAACCTGCGCTGGCTTGGCGAAAACGTCGAGCTGCCGATTGCGCTGCCCACGCTGCTGGAGTGCTTCCGCGCGATGCAGGAATCGCCGATGCTGCTGGGGCTGGCAGCGAGCACGCGCACACTGACGGTGCGGATCTTCAGCTACTCGTTTCATCGGCAGACGCCGAGCGACGTCACCGGCCATGGCGGCGGGTTTGTCTTCGATGCAAGGAACCTGCCGAATCCGGGCCGTGAGGAGCGCTTCCGCACGCTGACCGGCAAGGACGCTGCGGTCGTCGAGTACCTAAACCAGGAGGAGAGCGTCCACCAGTTCCTGGCCAACGTGGTTTCGCTCGTGGACTCCAGTGTGGCCGGCTACCTGAAGCGCGGCTTCAATAACCTGATGGTGTCGTTCGGCTGCACGGGCGGGCAGCACCGCTCGGTGTATCTGGCGGAGAGACTGGCGAAGCACGTGCGCGCGATGAGCGGCGTCGAGGTCGTGGTGCGGCACCTGGAACTGGAGAAGATGGGCCGGTGAGGGCGCGCTCGTGAAGGCCATGGTGTTGGCCGCAGGGCTGGGGACGCGCCTGCGCCCACTCACCGACGATCGCCCCAAGGCGCTGGTGACCGTGGCGGGGCGGACGCTGCTGGAGATCGCGCTGGCGCGGCTGCGCAGCTTCGGCGTGCGCGACGTCGTCGTCAACGCGCATCACTACGCGGAGATGATCGTCGCGTTTCTGGCGGCGCATGGGAATTTTGGAATGCACATCGAGGTCTCGCGCGAGGAGACGCTGCTTGATACGGGCGGCGGCCTGAAGAAGGCTGCGGCTTTTTTTCTGGAGAGCGACGAGCCGTTTCTCGTCCACAACGTCGACGTGATCAGCACCATCGACCTGGGCCGCATGGCGGCGTTCCATCGCGAGCAGGGAGCGCTGGCGACGCTGGCCGTCGCCGAGCGCGAGGCTTCGAGGCTCTTGCTGTTCGATCAGGCGGGGCAGTTATGCGGGCGCCGCGCGAAGAACAGTGCGCAGGCGGACCAGATGCGGCCGGTCGAAGAGACCCAGGCGCTCGCGTTCGCGGGGATCCATGTAGTCTCGCCGCGCATCTTCGCGCTTGTGCGCGAAGAGGGAGCGTTTTCGATTATCGATGCATATCTGCGGCTGGCAGCCCAGGGCGAAAGGGTTGTAGCGTTTCGCGCGGATGGCGCGTATTGGCGAGATCTCGGACGGCCGGAAAGTGTGGCGGCGGCGGAGAGGGATGTCGCGAGCGGAGTGGCCGCGGTGTAGGGGCTCGGACAGTCGCGGTGTGCCACCGTGTCAAAAACATCGAGCGCACCTTCTACGCTCAGAACGTGACTCGAGCCCCGATCTGCGCCGCAAACGGAATCCCAACCGTTGTTCCGGGTCCAAAAAAGTCGCCCAGCGCGCCGCCAGCAACTCGCAGCTGGTTAGGACTACTGATCGGCTCGGTCGACGAACACGACGAATCCGTGCAGATGTCCGTAACGTTACCAGCCTGCGCTTCCGCACTCGGAACCGGAAGCGTCGCAATGTTCGTCACATAGTTCGCTCCGGAATTATTCCGGTTCAGCAGGTTGAAGAACTCGACAAACGGAATCACCGACCAGCGCTCGCCAATCGTAACCGGTCGGCTGACGCGCAAGTCGGCCTGAACGTAAGGCGTGCCACGGAACTGATCCAACACCGTCGGCGTTCCGTCGATCGAGATTCGCCCGCTGTTGTCCGCCGTCGTAATCGTGAATGGTCTGGCAGATTCGGCCTGGGTCAGCGTGCTCAGCTCCACGCCGCCAACTGTCCGCCAAACGCCGGCAAAGACGAACCGCTGCCGCACATCTTCGCCGGAAGGCCCATAATCGCCTGGCCCAAACGGATCCAGCGGATTGCAAGCGCCGTTCACGTAGTCGAACAATTCGCCCAGCACGCAACCCCATGTCTGCGCCTTTGAGAACGTGTAATTCGCCACCAAACTCACTCGACGTCCCACATTTCCCTGCAGATGCACCAGCAGCCCGTTGTAACTCGACCGGTTGTCGGAATGATAGACATTGACATCCGGCACATAAGTCGCCTGATTCGGATCATCGGCCGCCAGCAGCGGCGTGAAAAGGTTCGTTCCACCGGTGTAGCTGTAGGCTCGGTAACCGTGATTGCCCTGCTCGTGAATGTAGTCGGCACTCACCGACCAGTTCGCGCCGAAAGCATGCTGCATGCCGCCAGAAATGTGAATCGCGTAGGGCGTCTTGTAGTTCGAGTCGATCAGGTTCGCCGTTCCGCCCGAAGCATCGCCCGCAACGCAGCCGGCATTTTCCGAGCCGCCAGGATTTTGCACCGGATCGACGCACGATCCAGGCAGCGTGTTCAACGGCTGCAGCGCCGTAACCCAGCCGTTCTGCGCCAGATCGTCGAAGTAAAGCCCGAATCCGCCGCGAAACACCGTCGTGCCGCTGTTGCCAGGCGTGTACGCAAAACCAAGCCGTGGGGCAATCTGCTTGTGGTCATCGTGCGGCACGTCAGGAACCAACGGAATCTTCAGCGCCTCCAGCGTGATCGCTCCAGGATTCTCCGCCTGCGTTCTTCCCGATCCCGAGAAGAGTCCCCATGTTGTGGAATACCGCAGCCCATAATTGAAGGTCAGCTGCCGGTTGATCCGCCACGAGTCCTGACCGTAGAACGCCAGCCGCTGTATATTCTGCGCAAACATTCCGCCCAGCGTCGACGTCGAGGCTCCAGCCTGCATATCGGGCGTGAACTGCGCCAGGTTATTCAGGTAGTAAGTTGGGTTCTCCGGAAATTGATACAGCGTCTCGGTGTTTCCCGGGAACGCGCCGTCTAATACCGGCTCATGAATGAAGTTCGCGCCCACCTTGAGCGAATGCGCGCCATGCCCCTTGCTGATGTCGTAGCGGAACTGATACTTCTCCTGGTTTCGCTCTGAGGGAAAGAATGTGATCGGCGTTGCGAACTGGTTGTCGCCGAAGGTCTCGAAGCCGGAAACGGTGAGCGACGTCGAGCTGAAGGGAAACGCCAGCGCAAAGCCCAGATCCGAAGTGCGCGTCTGTGTCAGATGCAGCCCGCTCGCGTTGAAAACAAAATTCCCTACAAGCGTCGGCGAAAAATCATACTGGTTGCCGATCACCAGGCTCAGGTAGTTGTTGTGGGTCAGCAATCCTGTCGACGGCAGCGTTCCCTGCTGCACCAGGGAGTTATGGGTGGTGTAGGTGTCGGCTGAGTTGCGCAGGAACCACTCCGACTTTTTCGTCTGCGCCCAGTCGAAACGCAGCAGCCCCAGCGTGTCGCGAAAGGGAATCGGCACGTTCGCCGGCACGGTAATCGACGGCACTCCGGGAATCAGGCCGTCGCTGGCCAGGGTAGCCAGCGCATCGAATTGCGTCGCGCTCGCCGGGCTGTAGACGATGCTGGCGTTCTCGTGGACGTTTTCGACGGCGGTAAAGAACCAAACGCGATCCTTCAGAATCGGTCCTCCCAGCGTTCCGACGTAATTCTGGCGCGAAAAGGGCTGCTTAGGATTCGGCGGCGGGTTCTCAATGGGGAAGCGCGCGTTCAGTGCTGCCTGGCGATCGAAAAACGCCTCGTCTCCGTGCCACTCATTCGTCCCGCTTTTGGTCGTGATCACTACCGAGCCAGCCGTCGTGCCGCCGGTGTCCGCATTTTCCTGCGCCGTCCGCACCGCAAACTCCTGCACGGCGTCTGGAGAATAATTCTGCAAAAAGCCCCCGATGTAGTCGTCGGAGTTGTCGCCGCCGTCGACCGAAAGCTCATTGTTCAGCCCTGAGCTTCCACCTGTTGATACCGCGGTGATCCGGGCCTTGGTCGGGTCGCTGGGCTCCACTGGTTCCGTGCCTGGTGCGAGGTACGCAATATTGGCAAAGCTGCGCGCGGGCAAAGGCAACGTCTCCAGGTCCTGGCTGGTGATTACGCTCTGGTGAACATTGCTGGCCAGGTCGATCGGTTGCGCCGTAATCGATGAGCCCTGCGACTTCACGTTCACCGACTGCTGCACCGCCGCCGGAATCAAACTGACAGTGATGTCGCGGACCGTGCTCACCGCAGCCAGGACCTGAGCCGAGGCGGTCGCAAAACCGGAAGCCGAGACGGACATCTCGTATTGACCTGGCGGCAGGTTCTCCAGCAGAAATTCGCCACGGCTGTCCGACGTGGCGCGCCGGATCGACGCGGATGCGGGCATCCGCACTTCGATCTGCGCTCCGCTCACGCGGGCTCCGGTCTGATCCTGAACGATGCCGCGCACCGATCCGGTGGTGATCTGTCCCCGCGTCGTCACGGCCAGCAACAGCAAAGCGAGAGAAGTGATGATTGTCCGTTGCGTCCCAGTCCGAGTCAATCGTGCCATCGTGCATCGCCTCATGCGCAAATCTGACGGCGCTCCTGATTTCGAACCAGTCTATAGCAGGGTGATTCAAAACCCAGCGTCAGGCCGACATGTCTGCGATCCCTGCGCTCCATTTTTATGCCATCAGGTCCGGCGGCTGCATGAACTGGTGGCGATACACGCGGCGAATGTGTTGCGCCCGCGCCTCGGTCGCTTCGGCATCTTCCACCAGCCCTGCCTCCCGCTCCAGCCGCGCCGCCGAGCGTAGTCCCTCCACGGCGAACTCCGCGCGCCACCGAATCTCCCGGTCGTCGTGCAGATCGTACATCTCGTCGTAGGCCTGTTCCGCCTCCCGCTTCAGTCTCGCGATGGCAGCCGCCCGTTCCTCGTCCTCTGCCGCGTTTCCAGGAGCCGCGCACTGTATGCAGAAGATGGCCAGCGCTTTTTCCGCTACCACGGACCGCGACGACGGGGCCGCCCAGACTTCCGCCCCACACGACGAGCAAAGTTCTCTCGAGGAGCCTTCCACAGGCTCTCCTATCATCTGGTCGACCCGGACGCACATCACAAAGGTCGGCTCGAGATCCTCTTCCCCGCCTGTACTGTCTCCGCTGAAACCATCGGAGAGCTCGGGAGGTTCTCTCGCCTCGCGGATACCGCTGTCTTCCGATATCGCCGGTTCTGGTGTTGCCGTCGCTTCCGGGATCGCCGGCGTCGCCCCTCCGCTTTCGCCCGCATTGGTCTCATTGCGCTCGCGGCCGAAAGGAAGAAAGGTGCGCAGCCATTCCCACGCCATAGCAATCCGGGAATGATTGCGTCTCTTCGCCATGCAACAACCGTACCAACGTTCGCCGAGCGCAGCGACCCTCTCTGCGTGTCCGATTCTGGCCGCCTTCTACAATTTCTTCAGGAGCTCTGCATGCGTCTCTCTCCGCGCCTCGGTGTCCGGCTCATCCTCGTCGCCGTCGCCGTGGCCATCATCGGACTGCGCCTCATTCCCCGCCAACTCCCCAGGACGCCGGCCAGGCCGTCCATCCCCGATCTCTCGGCCACCAATCCGCTCAACCAGCCCGGTGGCGGATCAGCCCCCGCCGATGCGTACGAGGTCTACTCTGCGCTCTACCAGGCTCCGAGCGATGAACCCCTTGTCTTCTCAGAGAAGTCAGTGACCGATATTCCGCAGGTCGGTGGCAGCTGCCTCAAACCCTCCACGCCCCAGGAACGCGAGATGGCCGACGCTTTTGTCGCGGCCAATGCGCAGAGCCATCGATGGGAACCGAGATTCGCAATCCCGCAGGGATACCGGCTGCTTACCCCGGCCGATGCTGCCCAGGCGCAAAGCTGTCTCCAAACCCGCGGAGCCGACGCCGCCACATGCGGGAGTTACAAAGCGGTCAGGCACGTGCGCTTCCTCGGGGTTCCCGGCTTCGATCGTGCCCACACCCACGCCCTGGTATCGGTCATCAAAATGTGCGGCAAGTTCTGCGGCAGCGGTGGAATATTCGCGGTCGAGAAGACCGGCGCTAGCGCCAGCTGGCAGCGCGCCGGCGCCGCCGACTTCACCCGCGACTGCAGTTGGGCGTATTAGCGGGAGCGCCTCCGCCTTCGCTTCAGGTGCCGGCGCCCGGATGACCGGAAACATGGCCATCCATGGTTCTCCTTGACAGCTTAGGAGTGTTCGGGGTACTCTCCTAATTGAATTAGGAGGGCGCATGCCCGACCATGCCCAGCTTCTTCCCGGCACTCTCGATCTCCTCATCCTGAAAGCCGTATCCCTTGGCCCGCTCCACGGCTATGGCGTTCTGCTGCGCATCGGTCAAATCTCCGATAGTGCGCTGCTCATTGAGCAGGGAGCGCTTTACCCGGCATTGTTCCGCCTGGTCCGCCAGGGATTGCTGAAAGCAAGCTGGGGAACGTCGGAGAACAATCGCCGCGCCAAGTTCTACGAACTCACCGCTGCAGGCCGCAAGCGCTTTCGTGAAGAGACCGAAGGCTGGAATCGCCTCGCCACCGCCATGGCCTCAGCCCTCGCCGCAAAAGCGGAGGAAGTATGAAACTCCTCGCCTGGTATCGTTCCGTCGCCGCGAAGTTTTTTCATCGCTCCGAAACTGCGGATGACATAGACGAAGAGCTTCGCACCCACATCCAGCACCGCGCCGACGATCTGGGGCGTTCCGGACTGACCCGTGCCGAAGCCGAACGACGGGCTCGCATCGAATTCGGCGGCTATGAACGCTACAAAGAGGAGTCTCACGAAGCTCTTGGCGGAAATTTCCTTGAGACTTTACAACAGGACGTCCGCTTCAGCCTCCGCACTCTGCGCAAGTCACCAGGCTTTACCTTCGCCGCCATTGCCACACTGGCTTTGGCCATCGGCGCCAACGCCGTGGTCTTCGGCATCATGGATGCTCTTGTCCTGCGCCCGGTGAATGTGCCACAGCCAGAGAGTCTGTGGGCGATCGAACACTTCGAGTCGTATCCCAACTATGTGGATCTGCGCGATCGTAACCGGAGCTTCGACGGCCTGGCGGCCTGGAAGATGGTCTTTACCGGTCTGGACACCGGCAACAATCCCGCCAGCGCCGCGGGCTATGCGACCAGCGGGAACTACTTCGACGTGCTCGAGCTTCAGCCCAGCCTCGGACGTTTCTTTCACAGCGCGGATGAGCATGGTCCGAACAGCGCCCCATATATCGTGCTCACCTGGGACTATTGGCACAGCCGTTTTCACGACGATCCCGGCGTCGTGGGCCGCACCGTGCAGCTGAGCAAGCATCCTTTCACCATCATTGGTGTGGCGCCGCGCGGGTTCTACGGCACTCTGTTGTTCGGCGCGCCCGATTTTTTCATGCCCATCGTTAACCAGGAGCAGGTGGACGGGCAGGATCTGCTCAACGCGCGCGGCGACGTTCAGGGAATCTTTGAGACGCTGGGACATCTGAAGCCGGGAGTCACTCCCGCGCAGGCTACTACGGATTTGAAATCTGTAGCCGCGTATTTGGAAAGGACTTATCCGAAAGAGGTCGGTCACAGGGACTACACCCCGGCGCACCCAGGTCTCTTTGTTTTTGGAGGTCCCGCGCGGGCGTTCCTGGCAGGATTGATGCTGCTGGCAGGCTTGATTCTGCTGGCTGCGTGCGCCAACCTGGGCAGCCTGTTTGGGGCGCGCGCCGCTGATCGCTCCCGGGAAATTGCTTTGCGCCTGGCGCTGGGTTCGAGCAGGAGACGCATCCTGCGCCAACTGCTGACCGAAGCTGTCCTGCTTTCGCTCGCCGGAGGCACCCTGGGACTCCTGGGCAGCGTCGTGCTCCTGCGCCGGTTGAGCATGTGGCAGCCCTTTCCCACTGCTCCCATGCGTCTTCCCGTAGCTCCTGATGCGCCTGTTTACTGGGTAGCCTTGATTTTGGCGCTGGTAAGCGGATTGCTCTTTGGGATCGTGCCGGTGCGGCAGGTCATGAGGGCTAATCCCTATGAGGTCGTCAAAGCAGGGTCCAGTGGCCGGGTCGGGCGGCGGATCACGGTCCGCGACGTGCTCCTGGTTGTGCAGATCGCCATCTGCGCCGTGCTGGTCACGTCGTCCCTGGTCGCTGTACGTGGACTGGAGCGCTCGCTCCACAGCCACTTTGGATTCGACCCGCGGAACGCAATGGTGGTCAACGTCAACCTGCCCCAGGCCGGTTACAGCGGCGACCAGCTGCCCATCATGGAAAAGCGCATCGTCCAGGCCATGGAAGCGATTCCCGGCGTACAGCGTGCAGGATTGGCGACCAATTACCCGCCGTTGGTCTACGCCGCCGCCACCGGCACGCATATCTTTAAAGATGAAGCCAGAGATCTGAGGCCAGGTAACGCCGCTGCCGAGCCCTACCGGTACGATGTGTCTCCGGGATACCTCGAGGCGGCCGGCACAGCCTTGCTGGTGGGCAGAGATTTCAGCTGGCATGACGATGAGAACGCTCCGCGTGTCGCTCTGGTGAATCGGGAGCTTGCACGGAAGCTCTTCGGCAGCGCCGCCGGCGCAGTTGGCCGATATTACAAGCTGGCGGATGGAACGCGTGTACAGATAGTCGGTGTTATCGAAGACGGAAAATATCTGAGCATGACGGAGGACCAGGAGTCGGCGATGTTTCTGCCGTTCCTGCAATCCCCACCGAAAGCTTCCGACCTGATTGTGCGATCGAACCGCGATCCGAAGCAAACGGTCACGGCCATCAGGACCCAGCTGCACCAGCTGGATCCGGGGCTGCCCGCTGACATCGATACCTGGAACAATTTCCTCGGGGTCGCTCTGTTTCCTGGCCGGGTGGCCACCATGGCGCTCGGCGTGATGGGGCTAATGGGTGGGATGCTGTCGATCACCGGCATCTTCGGCATGGCTGCGTATTCGGTGAGCAAGCGGCTGCGCGAACTGGGCATTCGCATTGCTCTCGGAGCGCAGCGGACCGAGCTGCTGCAGGCAGCCCTGGGGCGCGCTTTGAAATTGCTGACGCTGGGATCGGCCGCAGGGTTGGTCCTTGGACTTCTCGCAACCCGGGTGCTGGGGTCCATCGTATACGGGGCAACGCCGCGCGATCCGGTGGTGCTGGGCGGGGTCGTGCTGGCGATGGCTTTGCTGGGGCTGCTGGCCACGTGGATTCCCGCGCAACGCGCGTTGTCGCTCGATCCTCTGATCCTGCTGCGCGAGGAGTGAAACCCCCCCGGCCCAGGCTGGCCCCGGTATTCTCCGGGTCCATTGCCTGGATCGTGAGGTGCTTGTTCGAAATTTCGATTGTTGGGGCTTACCGGTTGCGATTCGATGCTCCTGCGGCGGCTTTCAATTCCTGGTTCGCCTGGCTCAGCAAATCCTTGGCTCTCGCCGCATGCCCATCCAGGTCAAACTCGTTGGCCTCCTGCGCCGCAGAAACCTTGGCATAGGCCTGATCCACGAGCCGCTGCGCTGCGGCAAGGTTGGGGTGCCGAGCCGGATTGATGTTCTGAGCAGCCGATTCGTGGCCAACGATTACGCCGCCCGCTGCGAGCCCGAGGCCGATTACGGAGCCCAAAACTGCTTTGCGAACATTCATGGGAATTTCCTCCGGCGAGCACGATACACACGCAACTTCAACTTAAGCAATGTTTTTATTGAAGTTTCTATGGTCAGAACCGGTGAATCCCAGGATCGGCCGCCACCAGGCGCAGACGACGCGCGGATCCTCTCATCGGAAAAGGGGAATAATCTCAGCCCGAGGCCAGCCGTCGCCGAGCGTGACCAGCCCCAACGTGATCGGCAACGAAAACCGCCGCGGGCCCGCGCTCCCGGGATTGAGATACAGCACGCCCCGGCGATGCTCGATGAGCGGCTTGTGCGAATGGCCGCTGATGATCACCGAGACTCCGGCAGCGACTGGATCGAGGTCCAGCTCATGCAGATCATGCAACAGGTAAAACGTCGTTCCGCCCAGGTCGACGATCTCCGTCACCGGCAGCGCTGCGCAGCGGCCGCTTCGATCGATGTTTCCGCGGATCGCGGTCAGCGGTGCGATCTCCTCGAGGGTAGACAAAATCTTCGGGTCACCGACGTCCCCCGCGTGAAGAATGTGATCGACTCCGGAGAGCGCTTGCAGCGCCTCAGGCCGCAACAGGCCGTGCGTGTCGGAGATGACGCCGATGCGCATGGCGAAATCACCAGCGGAACGGCATCTTGCCGATCACAGTCCGACCGCGATCCTCGTCCGCGGATCGAGGTAATCGCGCAGCGCGTCGCCGAGAAAATTGAATGAAAGCACGCACAGCATCACCGCGATGGCGGGGAAGACCACCAGATGTGGCGCGTCGAACAAAAACGGGCGCGCATCGTTGAGCATCGATCCCCAGCTCGCTGCCGGCGGCGGGACGCCGAGGCCCAGAAAACTCATCGTCGCTTCCGCCAGCACTGCTCCCGCCATGCCGATCGCCGCCTGCACGATGAGAGGCTGCAGGATGTTCGGCAAAATATGCCGAGCGAAGATGCGAAAATCGCTGGCCCCAACGGCGCGTGCAGCTTCCACAAACTCCCGCTCCCGCACGGCAAGCACCTGCGCGCGGACCAGCCGGGCGTACCCAACCCAGCCGCCGATGGAGAGCGCCAGAATGAGATTCAGCAACCCAGGCCCCAGAAACGCGACGAAGGCGATGGCCAACAGAATCCCGGGCAACGCGAGAAATGCATTCATCAGGAAGGTGTTGATGGTCACATCGAGCCAGCGCCCGTAATAACCGGCGATACCGCCAAAAACAAGTCCGAGCAGGAACGAGAGCCCCACCACCGAGACGGCCACGGTCAGTGACAGCCGAGCGCCCCAGATCACGCGCGAGAGAATGTCGCGCCCCAGTTCATCGGTCCCGAGCCAATGGGCGCTGTCTGGCGCAGCCAGGCGATGAACAAGATCGAGCGCGGCGGGATTGTACGGCGCCAGAACGGGCGCAAATAGCGCCATGACCAGGAAAGCGATCATAAGAGCGATGCCAACCCACGCCAGGGGCTGACGTCGAAGCGATTTCGATGCCCATGCAAGGCGTCTGACCGCATCTAATCCGGGAGGCTTCGGGTTGGCAGGATTAGCTGGCAAAGTCACACGCGAGGACGGTCTCAGGCCGAATCAACCGGCGGTGCTCCTCGCCCTTTCCGGGTATATCAATTTGGAAACATGTCGAATAAAATCGGGTTTGTGGCGCGCATGCTGGGCCGCCGTCATGCTTAGCCATCATGGCACACACCTGGCTCGTTTCGCAGGATTCCGAGATTGGTTCGAGTCGTTTAGCGGCCCGCCTGGTAAGCGGGAGCGACTGAAAGTGGTTCTGGTCAGCGATGCGCATCCTCGTTAATGAATTCTGTGGGCATCCGTTCGGGATGCAACTTAGCCGGGAACTGGCCAGGCGAGGCCATGAAGTCTGCCATGTTTATTTCGCCGACAACAAAAGTACGCCCAAAGGATCGGATTGCAGCACTCCCTTGCCAAGGCTGACGATCGAAGGGCTGCATATTCAGCGAGCGTTCGCCAAACATGGGCTGTTCAGCCGCCGGGCCGCGGATATCGAATATGGCCAGGCTGTGGCTTCTCGCGCGACCCAGTTCAGAC
>JBEKIN010000020.1:0-26951 GCA_050011735.1 Acidobacteriaceae bacterium
CGTGATTTCGGCCTTGCCTCGCCCCAGCGAGGGCGACGGCGCCGGACCGGCCACACCAGGCGCGAACGCCGCGACTGTGTTCGAAGACAACTCCGGGAAAACTCCGCCCGATGACGGGATCAGGTTCGGCCGCCGCGCCGAAGATGCTGTAAATGGTCCCAGGGTTCTCAAGGTTGACCAGGCCAAAGTCGATCGCCTGATGAACCTGATTGGCGAACTCGTGGTTTCGAAGAACGCGCTTCCGTATCTGGCCGAGCGGGCAGAATCGCAGTTCGGCGTGCGCGAAATCTCGCGCGAAATCAAAAGCCAGTACGCGGTCATCAATCGCATTGCCGACGAGATGCAGGACGCCATTATGCAGGTCCGCATGATGGCTGTCTCCTTCATCTTTCAGCGCTTCCCCCGTATGGTGCGCGATATCTCCCGTAAGCTGGGCAAAGAAGTCCAGCTGGTGCTTGAAGGAGAGCAGACCGAAGCCGACAAGAACATCATCGAGTCGCTCGCCGACCCGCTCATTCACATCGTGCGCAATAGCCTCGATCACGGCATCGAGACGCCGGAGGTCCGCGTCGCCCAGGGCAAGCCGGCGGCGGGTAAGCTGATCATCCGCGCCACCCAGGAAGGAGACCGCGTCGTCATCGAGATCATGGATGACGGCAAAGGCATCGATCCGGCGGTGATCAAGCGCAAGGCTTACGAGAAGGGACTGATCGACGAAGCGGCGCTCGAGCGAATGGGAGACCAGGAGGCCATCAATCTGATTTTCGCCGCCGGCCTGTCCACTGCCGCGGTGGTCTCCGATCTCTCCGGCCGCGGAGTCGGCATGGATGTGGTTCGTTCGGCTGTGGAGAAGATCAACGGTACCGTCCTGCTGCACAGTCAACTCGGCAAGGGCACCACGATCCGCATTTCGTTACCGCTGTCCATGGCCGTAACCCAGGTGATGGTCATCGAATCCGACCAGCAGTTATTCGGAGTGCCGATGGACCATGTGGTCGAGACCGTGCGCGTCCCCGCAAGTGCCATCCGCACGATCAAACAATCGCAAACGGCACTTCTGCGCGGCCGCATCGTGCCGCTGAAGAGCCTCAACACCCTGTTGGGAATTGCAGCTATCCCAAAGACAAATTCTGACGATGAATTAGCTGTACTGCTGGTTCAGGCGGGGAGCGCGGAGTTGGGTCTGCTGATCGACGGGTTCCGGGAAACCATGGGAGTCATTCAGAAGCCTCTGAACGGCTTTCTGTCCAGTCTGTCTGCTTTCTCCGGTTCGGCTCTGATGGGCGACGGTTCGGTGCTCATGATTCTCAACATAAGGGAGATCGTTTGATGCCGGTCGAATACAAAAAGAACCGGGCAACGCTTCGTGATGACGTGAGTGTAGAGGAGGCCGAGGGATTACTCGAATGGCTCCAGAACACCCCTGCTGCCAAAGCGGACCTTTCTGCCTGCAGCCATCTGCACACCGCCTGCCTTCAGGTGATGATGGCTGCCCATGCCAACATCGTCCAATGGCCGCACAGCGCTGAGCTGCGGGCGTGGTTGGAGCCGGCACTGACATCCGGAGATCAGGAGCCTGCGTGGCGAAGACCATTCTGATCGTCGACGATTCAGCCACGATGTTGTTGAGCCTCAAGAGCGCCCTGTCCCTGGGCGGCTTTCAGGTGGAAACGGCGACCAACGGCCAGGTAGCGCTCGATAAGCTGATGGCCGGACTCAAGCCCAACCTCATCCTTACCGACATTAATATGCCGGTGATGGGAGGCCTCGAGATGATCGGGAAAGTGCGTGCAATGCCGAGCTGCCGGTTTTTCCCGATTCTGACGCTGACTACCGAAAGCGAGACAGCCAAGCGTGACGAGGGCAGACGTCTCGGCGCGACCGGTTGGCTTGTGAAGCCCGTATCGGGCGCCGATCTGCTGAAGGTCATCAAACAGGTTCTGCCAGGAGCATGAGGTCATGAAGCGGCGGGATCGGCAAAACACGGGGTCGGCTGGGTTAGGTGAGTCCCTCCCATGTCTACGCGGGAATGTCCGATCATGACCGACCGCCAGCAGCGACTGCGCCGTGTTCAACGAAGGCTGCTCATTCAAGTGGCGATTGGACTCTTGTGCAACGTATTGATTTGTGCGGTCCTGTCGCTGGTTTTAAGACCCGTCCTCGCCCTGACCCGCATCGCCGAAGTGCTGGGGCTTCTGAATTTTGCTCCTCTCCTGGTCGTCGAGTGGGTGAACTGGACGGGAGCCAAGCACGGGGTCGCCGACCTGTGGGCATTCGGCGAAATGAACCTCGACGAAGTTTCGCGTGAACTGGCGGTTCACAGCGCGATCCAGGTTGACATCAAAGATTCGCAACCCTACATCGACGTGATGCACGAGCAGATCGGTGGATCGCTGGCCGAATCTGAGCGCGAGGTTACGGCCCTGATCGAACAGCTCAATCTGCTGAATGACCAATCCACCGCCCAAATGGAGCGCATCTCCCAGTCGGTCCAGAGTGGCCGCGCATTGACGGAGGTTACCGCCTCTCGAGTTGAGCATAACAATCAACTCATAGTCACACTGGAAGCCAGGCTGGGCGAGCAGGACTCCGAGATGCGGGACAACTTCGAGCAGATTCGCATGCTGGCCAATGATGTCAAGGCCCTGACCCCCATCATCGAAGTCATCGCAAACATCGCCAGCCAGACCAATCTGCTGGCACTGAACGCGGAAATAGAGGCTGCCCGTGCCGGCAACGCCGGCAGGGGTTTCGCTGTAGTAGCCAATGAAGTCAGACAGCTCGCGAGAAGGTCAACCAGCGCGGCTGCGGATATTGCGGGAAAACTGAATACTACGGCAGGCAAGGTGACCGGCAAGATGGCGGAGGCTCGGAAGACGTTTGAAGAACGACACAATCTTGACGACCTGCAGAAGCTGGTTTCCGAGTTGATGAAAATGCAGCAGGAGTTCACTAAGAGCAGCGAATTACAGTTGGCTGTCATCTCCGACGTGGAAGCGGGTCATCAGCAGAGCGTCGAGCGTCTGCTACAGGCGATGGGACACATCCAGTTCCAGGATGTTATGCGGCAGAGAATGGAACACGTGCAGGTAGCCCTGGTGGAAATGCGCGACCACCTGTTGCGGTTGAGCGAAGCCCGGGACCGCCCCGGCTGGGATGGCCTCTTCGATACCAACTTCAAAGCATTGTTGGAGGCCCATCTCGACGCCTATAGAATGGCCAGCCAGACCGTCACCCATCTTGCTGTGGCCGGCGGCACTTCTCAGCGCGATCAGGGGCGCCCAGCGATCGAGCTCTTCTGATGGTCTGTGATCGAATTCATCCTTGAACAACCTGCGCGCTCACATTGCGTCCTTCCTTGTTGTTTCATCATTCAGCACAGACTCACTCGTTTTGATCGAATCTCTGAGTCGACCGAACTGAAGTTCCAGATCAGCCATACGGGCAGCCACATCGTGCAGATCCCCCGCGTCGGCTGCCTTTTCCATTTCTGATGCCACATCTCCCCGTCCGGCCATCGGCGAATCCCAGGATCACGCCGCGTCGGAGAGCGCGGCTTTC
The DNA here is from genome assembly GCA_050011735.1 of Acidobacteriaceae bacterium. Taxonomy (GTDB): domain Bacteria; phylum Acidobacteriota; class Terriglobia; order Terriglobales; family Acidobacteriaceae; genus Palsa-343. The sequence goes on from JBEKIN010000020.1 coordinate 3,562, forward strand.
TCCTTTTCCGCCGTGCGCGTGCGCAGATGATAGAAGCCGACCGCGATCAGGTTGCTCACCACGATCGTGCTGAGAATCTTGATGGCGTAGATGCGCGCGTTAACCACATTCACGAACGGATACGCGGAAATCAGCAGGCTGAATAACGTCGAAAGAAAGCCTGCAACCGATGTCCATTTGAGCCACGCGGGCAGCGACCGCCGCAGAGCGGCTGCTCCGAACAGCGGTACGGCAAACATGGCGAGATACGCGACCTCATAATGCGTCAGGCTGGCGCCTTGGAGCAGCTGGTAGGCTTCCTGCGCGTGCACGCCCGCGCTGCCAAGCAGAACCAGCGCGAAGACCAGCGCCGCAACACACGCAATCGAATTGGTCGGCGTGCGGCGGCGCGGATGGAGGCGCGTGAACCACTCAGGAACAAGATGGTTCCAGCCGGCTGCCATGGGGAGGCGCGTAACTCCCGTAAAGAGATAGCTGGTGGCGCCCAACAGTCGCAGCTGCAGCAGGAAGATCGCCAGGATAGCAGCGATGTTGCCGAGTCCGGTCGCGCCCAGGGTCAGGCGCATGACCTGCGGGATCGGCGCGATGAAGTCGATGCGGCTGCGTGGCACCAGCGCCACGATCGATGCCGTGCCGAGGATGAACATGGCGCAGATCACAGGCGAAGAGACGATGACCGACTGGCCGATGGAGCGGGCGGGGTCGCGGCTTTCTCCGGCCAGAATGGCGATGTACTCCAGTCCGCACAGGGCGCCGAAAAGCATCTGGCCAAACAGGGCAACGCTGCGCATATTCACCTGCGGCGCGGCAACCGAGAAGGGCGTGTAATGCACGGGCGCGTGGTGCGCCCAGGCCCACAGCGGCAGCAGGATGAGCGCGGCAAAGACGATCAGCATCGCGATGCCCCCGACGTTGTGGATCCACTTGCCGAGCTCGAGACCGCGCAGAGCCGCGAAGGTGATGGCGGCGATCAGGACCGTGACGATCGCCAGCGAGGCGATCCGACTCTCCGGGAGCCACGCGGCCGCGGGTCCAATCAGGTACGACAGCTCCGTGGGAATCGCATACAAGATCGTCGCCGTGACCGCGATGCCGTAGACCCAGAGATTCCACGCCGTGAGGAAGCCACCCAGATCGCCAAAAGCTTCGCGGGCCCAGACGTAAAGACCGCCCTCCAGAGGCATGCGACGGTTGAGGCAGATCACCGACGCCGCCATCGGCACATAGAAGAGCAGCATGGCCGCGACCCAGGTAAGGGACTGCGCGGGGCCCAGTCCCCCTGCGACGCCGACCCACGAGCTGCCGACGACGCAGAGGATCTGCGCCAGGACCAGGTCGCCGAGGCCGAGAGGCCGGTGCAGGCGATGCTCGGCGGGATCCTGCTGGGGCATGGTTCAGCCATGGTGGCACAAAAAGCTGAACCAGGTCCGGGAAAAATGCCCTCCCGCGCCGCGGGAGGTTTAGGTCCCTCTCAGTGCATTGACTCGCAGTGTAAGCTGGGCTATCCCATAAAGAGCCTGGTCGCTGCCCGTGCCGCCGTCTCCGGATTCGGCCACTCGACTGTTGGTTCGCTGGAAGGGCGGGGATCAGGAAGCCTGGGAACGCAATGACAAAACAACTTGCCGGTGAGCTCATCTCCGAGGCCGTCGCTCTGGTCATCATCATTTCCTTCGGCGATTCCGTGGCCGCCATGTATTCGCTATACGACCCCAGCCCCTATCAGAACGCCTACTGGGGCGTCTGCATCGCGTGGGGCCTGGCGGTCACCATCGCCATATACACCACGGGCTCCATCAGCGGATGCCACGCCAATCCGGCCGTGACTCTGGCCCTGGCCCTCTATCGCAAATTCTCCTGGAAAAAAGTCCTCCCCTACTGCCTCGCGCAAACCATCGGCGCATTTATCGGTGCCTGCATCGTCAGCCTGCTCTTCGCCCCCGTCATCGATCGATTCAACCTCGCCAATCACCTCACCCGCGCAGGCGGCGGCGCGGCCGGTGTCTTTTTTACGCATCCGGCCGTGGGCATCGCCACCATGCACGCTTTCGGCGATGAGATCGTCCTCACCGCCTTCCTCGTCTTCGGAATCTTCGCCATCACCGAGCAGTACAACGAGATGGCCCCCGGCGCCAACTCCGGCGCCCTCATCATCGGCTTCCTCGTCGCCGTCATCGGCGCCTCCATGGGCTACCTCGAAGCATGGGCCATCAACCCTGCCCGCGATTTCGGCCCCCGCCTCTTCTGCTTCTTCGCCGGCTGGGGCAGCTCCGCCTTGCCCTCCCCCGGAAGCTACTGGTGGGTTCCCATCGCCGGTCCCCTTCTCGGCGGAGCCGTGGGCGGCGCAGCCTACCAGCTGCTCATCCATCCCTTCCTGCCTGCGCGCAAGCGCGCATTGTCCGCGCCTGGGATCTGACCCTCTCGACCACCCCGCGGCCCAACCTGGTGCGTCACTTGTGCGTAACCTCCAGCTGCCCATTGACGGGTGCGGATCATGTGACCAGCGGCGGTTACGGAAATTAATCCACTCTTCACTCCGCGATGGTTATGATTTTTACCTGACTCTACCCAACGGATCGCTGTGAGATCTGCTCACTCCCCAGGAGCAATCTCCTCACTTTGCTCTCAACTGTTGGAGTGGTCCCGGGCCAATCTGCATCACGAGCTCCCGCTCCACGAGCTCTGGAGGACACACCATGACCGTCGCAAGGCCGAAGCAGTCCCTGCTCTTCGCTGCCCTTCTCACCTCAGCCCTGCTCGCTCTTCCTGGTCACAACGCCTCCGCCCAGCAGATCACCTACTACGACTTCAACACGCCTCAGGCCAATACCAGCCAGTACTCCTACGCGTGTTCCGCCACCGCCGTGAACAGCCCCCTCTTCTGTTTCAACGGAACCACCGGCGATCCATCTTTCCTCCTCGACACCTTTCCGGCCCCCATCGATCCCATCCTCACCGATAATCCCCCGGTATCCGGCTCCTGGTATGCCACCCAGATGACCCCCAGTGCCGGCGGCCAGTCTTCGAGCATGTGGTTTTCCGTGCCTCAGGTCGTCGCCAACGGATTCACCTCCTGGTTCGCTTTTAAGTTCACCCCCAACAGCAACAGCTACGCCACCGCCGACGGCCTCGCTTTCGTTATCCAGAACTCTCAGGGCGTCTACACTCCCTCCGACCCCATCGCCGGCTGCGTTGCGGCTGGCGCCGGTCCCACCGCCCTCGGCACCGGTGGCGGATGCCTCTCCTACGGCGGCATCGACAACAGCCTCGCCCTCGAATTCGATACCTACAACAACGGCGCCGGCTTTGACCCCGACGACCTCGGCGGTTCCTACAGCGACAACCACATCGCCCTCCAGAACTGCGGCGCCGGTGTCCCCAACTCCCCGGTTCACTACTCCTTCACCAATGCCAGCAGTCAGACCGAGAACTGCCAGGTCAGCCTCGGCGGACCCAGCAACACCACCGTTCCCACCCTCGTCTCCAATCCCCAGAGCAGCACCCCCGGCAACGGCACCGTCACCCTCGCCGATGGCAATGTCCATCAGGTCGTCGTCATCTACAGCGGCTCTGCTGAAGCCACTCCCAATCTCCTCCAGGTCTACATCGATCCGCCCTACGTCCCAGGCACCCATACCCCGGCGTCGAACGCCGTGCCCGTCATCTCCGGCACCTACAACCTCGCCACCGCGCTCAACCTCATCAACAGCGGCACCGCCAACGACAGCGCCTATATCGGATTCACCTCCGCCACCGGCTCCGCCTTCGAAGAGCATGAGCTGATGGCCTGGACGTTCACCCCCCACGCCCAGGTCCAGCAAACCCAACCGGTCAACAGCAGCCCCAGCAGCCCCACCACCACCACCTTCTACTTCGGAACGCACAACTACTCCGTTACCTACCCGCCCAATACCGTTCCCGCCGGCACCGTCATGACCGTCATCGCCACACCCATTTCCCAGGCGGCCTTTGACCTGATCATCGCCGGCACTCCTTTCGCCGGCGCGATGTGCCAGGTCTATGACGACACCGGAAACAACTGCATCGTCTACAACGTCTCCTGCACGAACGCGGGCACCCCCGTCGCCTGCCCCGCCCCCAGCGGTGCCCCGCAGGATTGCGCTGCGGACCCCACCAATCCCGACTGCCTTACCCTTGTCACCTCTTACGACAATTCCACCCAGCCCACGACACCGGGATTCCTGCAGGGCGATCCCTTCTACGCCCCCGTCAGTTCAATCGTCAGCAGCGGGACCTCCGGCACGGTCAACTGCTCGGGCGAATGCGGCGTCACCACCGGCCAAGCCGTCAACATCGTTCAAAATAATGGCACTCCCATCGGCCAAGTCACCGTTGGCACGGTCGCTGCGACCAATCAGTTCCCTTTCAGCAGCACCGGGACGATTCCGCCCGAGCCCAACGGAGGTGTGTTCCTGACCTCTGCCAACGTCCAGAACATCTTCACCGGCTATTCCACCAACACGCTCGACGGCTCGACCACCGGAAGCACCCACACCTATTCCGATTTCATCTCCACCTCGCTGACCCCCGCCTTCATCGGAACCCAAACCCAGCTCGCCGCGTTCAACAACCCTGGTGCCGTGAGTCAATCCGATCTCCTGACGGCGACGATCTCAGTGCTTAACCCGTCTCTCATCCCCGCAACCGGTGCGGGCAGCGTAGCCACCGGCACAGTCACCTTCAGTGCCGGATTGGCCCCCATCTGCCAAAACGTCTCGCTTACCCCAACCAGCGCCTCCACCTACATGGCGACGTGCAGCTACACTCCCACCGCCGCGCCCTCCGTGTCGCTCACTGCCAGCTACACCGGAGATCCTTACTACACGCCCAGCACCTTCACTCTGAATCTGCCCGTCAATCCCGCCACCTATCTGTTGAACGTTGTTGCCGGATCGGGCGGCACGGTCACCGCGTCCAACGGTCAGCAACCGGCCCAGAGCATACAGTCCATTACTGCGACCCCCAGTACCGGCTACTACTTCAGCGGCTGGACCGGCAGCCTTGACATCGCCAATCCCGCCCTGGCCAGCACCACCGTGACCATGAATGGACCGGAGAACATCACGGCCAACTTCGCGCCCATCCCCGGCTACCTTGTTAACTCCGCCAGCGACGACCCGCCCGGCAACGCCGCCAACTGTCCTTCGCCCTCCAGTTGCACGCTGCGTGACGCCATCCTCACCGCCGAAGCCAACAACGGCGGCGCCGGAACCATCACCTTCAGCCCGGCAGCGTTTCCGCTCGACAGCTCGACGACCATCCCTCTCAGCACCAGCCCACTGCCCGCCCTCACCGGCAAAATCGACATCCAGGGCCCAGGCACGAATGTCGTCATCGTCTCCGGCAGCAACTCAACTGCAGTCGGCAGCATCTTCACTATCCCCTCCGGCGCCACCGTCGCCATCTCCGGCCTGACCATCGCCAACGGCAAAGCCTCTGACGGTGGCGGCATTGTCAACAACGGCGGCAATCTGACGGTCGCCAGCTGCATCTTGTCTGGCAATTTCGCCCAGGCTCTGGGCGCCGCCATTGATAACAACGCTGGCAGCCTGACGGTCAGCGACAGCACTTTCTCCTCCAACTCCACAAGCAACACGCCTCTTGCCGAAGGCGGCGGCATTTACAACGCACCTGGCGCCGCTCTGACGGTGAGTTACAGCACCTTCTCCTCCAATATTTCCGGTAATTATGGTGGTGCGATCGACACCTACGGGCCGGCGACGATCAGCAACAGCACTTTCTCCGGCAACCAGGCCTCTGTCTACGGTGGGGCCATCGTGAGCGAAAACCCCAACACGGTAACCGTCACCAACAGCATTTTCGCTGGCAATTCCGCATTTGAAGGCGCCGGCCTGTTGAATATTGGCGCTACTCTCAACGCCAACACCAACCTCTTCTACCAAAACCTTGACAATCTAACCGGCGGCAACGGCGCGGAAGACGACTGCCTCAACTGCACATCGAACACCAATGCAATCTACGGCCTCAGCCCCAATCTCGCCCCCCTCGCCTTCTACAAAGGCCCCACTCCCACCCTGCTCCCGCTCCCTGCAAGCGCAGCCATCTGCGCCGCCTCCTCTGCGCTGATTCCCGTCGGCATCACCAAAGATCAGCGCGGATTCCCCAACACCACCACCTACAACAGCACCGCCTGCTATGACCTCGGCGCGGTCCAGACCAACTACGCTCTCAGCTTCACCGGCGAACCGCCCGCGACCGGCACCCTCCCCGGCACGGCTATGTCACCAGCTCCAGCTGTCACCGTCACTGAGACCCACTCGGCTCTCACCACCGGCTCCATCAGCCTCACCGCAGCCGACGCCAACTCCGACCTCACCACCACCCCCGCCACGGCAACCACCACCGCCGGCGTCGCCACCTTCGGCAGCCTCATCTTCACCGGCGCCACTACCGGCGACAAGCTGACCGCCACCCTGGCCCTGAACCCCAATGACACCGCCATCAACCTCACGACGCAAAGCACCAGCTTCAGCGTCGGCGCGGCTACGCCCACCGTCACCTGGCCCACCGCCAGCGCCATCACCTACGGCCAGCCGCTTTCCGCCTCGAACCTCACCGGCGGATCCGCCTCGTTCAACAGCACCAACGTCCCCGGCTCCTTCGCGTTCGCCAGCCCAACCACCACGCCCACGGCCGGACTGCAGTCGGAAAGCGTGACCTTCACGCCGAGCACGTCGGCCTACAACAGCGTCACCAGCACCATCAACATTCAGGTCAACAAGGCGACGCCCACGGTCACGTGGCCCACCGCCACCGCCATCACCTTCGGGCAGATGCTGTCGGCCTCGACGCTGAATGGCGGATCGGCGGTTTCGCCGATTACCAGCGCCACAGTACCGGGCGGCTTCGCGTTCACGAATCCAACCCTCGAGCCGGCGGTGGGAACAGCTCCGCAGTCGGTGACCTTCACTCCGGGCGACACGACCGACTACGCCTCGGTGACCAGCACCGTCAGCGTGCAGGTGAATACGGCCACACCCACGGTCACCTGGCCCACGGCCAGCGCCATCACCTTCGGCCAGACCCTGGTTTCCTCGAATCTCACCGGAGGATCGGCTGTGGTGGGAAGCACGCCTGTGACCGGCGCCTTCGCCTTCACGACCCCGTCGACCGCCCCGAACGCCGGCACGCAGACCGAAAGCGTGACCTTTACCCCGGGCAGTTCCTCCTATAACAGCGTAACCAGCACCGTCAGCGTACTGGTGAACAAGGCCACGCCCACCGTCACGTGGCCCACCGCCGGCTCCATCACGTATGGCCAAACCCTCGCCTCCTCGACTCTGATCGGGGGATCGGCTGTCGCGCCCTACACCAGTCTCGCGGTCACAGGTTCCTTCGCCTTCACAACCCCGCTGTCCGTGCCGAACGCCGGCACTGCCGCGCAATCCGTCACCTTCACTCCCGGCAGCGCCAACTACGCGCCAGTCACCAGCACCGTCAGCGTCACTGTGAACCAGGCGACGCCCACGGTCACGTGGCCAACGGCCAGCGCTATCACCTTCGGGGAAACATTGGCCTCCTCGACACTGAGCGGCGGATCGGCCAAGTCACCCATCACAGGGGCTGCAGTCTCTGGCGCCTTCACCTTCACGACGCCCACCACAGCACCGACAGCCACTGCGTTGCAGAGCGTCACCTTTACCCCCGCGCTCATCGCAGGTGTCGCGGACTATAAAACCGTGACGTCAACGGTGACCGTCACTCTGACGCCCGTCCCGCTGGTCGCCATCTCGCCCACCACTATTCCCTTCGGCACCAATATCTACCTCGGCACCATCCTCGCCAAAACTGTCACCATCACCAACACCGGCGACGCCAACCTGATCTTCAGCGGCGATCCCTTCATCGCCATCCTGTCAGGCGGCGACTCGAATGAGTTCGGCACCATCAACCTCTGCCCCACGACCCTGGCCGCCGGCAAGAGCTGCACCATGATCGTCGGCTTCGTCGCCGGGCCCTACTACACTCCGCAAACTGCGGAGCTCAAGATCACCGACAACGCGGCAGGCAGCCCGCAAATCGTGCAGGTCTCCGCCACCGTCATCGATCCTGTAGCTTCGTTCAGCGCAACCAGCCTCAGCTTCGGTACAGCCAAAACCAACTCCGGCACCGTGACCAAAATGGTCACCCTCAGCAACCCCGGCGGTACCGCGCTCTCCATTACCGGATACGCCTTCGCTGGTGCTGACCCGCACGACTTCTCAGAAACCAATGCCTGCCCGGCCTCTCTCGCACCCAAAAGCAATTGCGTTATCACCGTCACCTTCAAACCCACGGTCAAGGCTGCGCGAACCGCGACCCTGGTCGTAACCGACAACGCCTTCAACAGCCCGCAGTCCATCCCGCTTTCGGGTACGGGCAACTAATCCAGCGGCCGTTCGCAAAACGCAACTCGCGTCCGAAAAATGAAAATCCCGGTGGCCATCCACCGGGATTCTTGCTCCCCACGAACAGCCACCGGCTACAGGCTGTCTTACCGGCTGTTCTTCTGAGCGTCGCTGTAGACTTCCTTCAAATCCGCGCGCTCGAGGATCTTTGAAGAACCGTCTTCTTTGCTGACGCTGTTGAGAATGCTCACCACCTGGCGGTAGTGGATAGCAGCCTCGCTGCCCTTGCCGCTCTTCGCCTGCATCACGCCCTGGAGATATTCCGTTTTCGCCTGAAGAACGCGCAGCCCCAGATTTTCCGCTCGAGCCAACGTCAGGCCCAGCTCCTGTGTCGCAGCGCTGTTGTTCTTGCCGGCAATCTCTGCCTGCGCCAGATACACAGAGCACTCGACGGAAAGCGCCTTCAGTCCAGCCGCGTCTGCGCCCTGGACCAGCTTTCTCAATTCCGGAATCACAGCATTGGCATGGCCAAGCGCCAAATCAGCCTTGGCCCGATTGACTTCGAGGAGCAGCGTCGTTTCCCTGTCGGGTGTTTTCGATGCGATTCTCAGTGCACTGTCATACTGCTGCCGGGCATTCGCGTAGTCGCCCTGGTAAAAATAGAAGTCGCCGATCCAGTTCGTCGCGATCGCCGTCCAGGTGTCGTTCTTAATCTGACGCGCGATGGTTAATGCCTCATCCAGGCTTGCCCGTCCTTCTTGTCCGCGTCCCACCTGCGCCAGCAGATCGCCCCAGCCGCCAACCGACTCCACCGTCAGCCATGTCACTTCCTTCGTCTGGCGGACAATGCTCACTGCGTTCTTCATGGAATTGAGCGCGGCGCCATAGCGTCCCTGCGCGGCGAAGATTTTGGCCATTCCATCCGATTCGATTTCCACGCCCCGCTGATCGTTGGCGCTGCGATACGTTTCGATCGATTTCAGGTAGTCGGCAAGCGCCGTGTCATACTGTCCCAGCTTGGTATTCACTTCTGCCAGATCGTGCAGCGAATCGGCGATATCTTCGGGGACATTCAGCTTCTGCTGCAGTTCGTAAGCCTGCTCCAGCCAGGTGAGCGACTCCTGATACGCTCCCTGATCCATCTTGATGGAGCCGATGTTATGCAGGCACAGTGCCTGCCGGTCTTGATCCCCGAGCTGGCGCTCGATTTCGAGAGCCTCGGTAAAGTACTGCAGGGCCTGATCCGGCTTGCCGTGATCGTGATAGAAGGTTCCCGTATCGATGAGCTCGCCGCCGACGCCGGCTTGGTCGCCGATCGCACGGCTGATCGCCAGCGCCTGCTTAAATGCAGCCAGCGCCTCCTCCGATTTTCCCTGGTGGTTCTGGATTTGAGCGATTTCGTTGAGGCTGGCTGCCTCCCCGCGCTTGTCGCCGATCTGCTGCTTGATAGCCAGCGATTCCTGAAAATTGTGCAGCGCGTCATCAGGCCGGTTCAGGATGCTGTAGGCGACACCGGTCGCCTGCAGAATCGTCGCCTTCTCTTCCTGGTTATCCAGCTCCGTCGCCAGTGGCAGCGCGCGGCTCAGGAAATCCAGCCCTCCGTTCGGATCGCCGCTCTTTATGTCCACCCGCCCGCTGGCCAGCAGCGCCGCGACGTTCTTCGGATCGCTCGCCAGCACCGCCGCCAGCCTTTGCTTCGCCGCACTGAAGTCGTTGCTCTGCTCGTACAGCTTCGCCAGCGCAAACTGCACTTCCGTGTCTGAAGGATTCGCAGCCGCCAGCTGTTGGTACGCGTCAATCGCCTTTTGTGTGTTGTGGTTGATCTCGGCGTTGTTCGCCTCGATCAGATATCGCTCCTGCGCCGGCAGGCTCTCACCCAGTTCCATCGCCCTGCGTGACGCCGACTGCGCCAGCTCATCCTGTCCCAGATTCGAGTAGGTCTCCGCCAGCCTCGAATAGGCCAGAGCAAAATCCGGATCCGTGCTCGTCGCTGCCCGAAAGTCCTCGAGCGCCTTGATATTGTCGCCCGACTTTTCCAGCGCCACACCGTCTTCGTAAGACTTCAGCGCTGCCACCGACGTCGTCGACGGACGTTCCGCGTGCGCCTTCAGATCGTTCACCACCTTTGGATCGGTCGTCAGCTTCTCCCTCAGTTCACCCGCCAGTTTATCTACCGACGTCAGCAGGTCCTTCTCATCCGGTACATCCGTCGTCACCACCGAGCGCGTATCGTGCGCCAGGTCCATCACCGTCGTGGAGATCCGAATTTCGCTTCCGGCGCGGATAAACTGGCCAAAGATCACCGTCTGCGCGTTCGTGAACTCGGCGGCTCTCTTCAGCGTCGCTGCATCCACCTGCGAGTTAGCGGAAACGTGCAGATCGCCCAGCACCTGCTGCAATCGATCCGGAGAAACCATGCGCACCTGCGATGACGCGCCAATGTCGCTCCCCAGCATTTCCGCCAGGCTGCCGCCCAGCCAGTTCAGCGTCGTGTCTCCTGAAGCGTTATAGAAAGGCATAATGGCCAGCGAAATACTCGGCGCGCCCGCAACCGTCGATGCGGAATGCGATCCGGAGAAATGCCGCACCGTCAGCGAAACCGTGGCCGCCACCGCGATCAGCAGTGCGCCTCCCCCAACCGCCAGCAGCCAGCGGCCGCTCATTCCCGTGGATGGCACATCCGCCGGGAAACGCAGACTTGCAGCCGCCGTCTTGCCGCGCCATGTTTCCAGATCCCTGAGAACCTCGCCGACGTTGCTGTATCGTTGCCCGACGTCGCTCTCCAGGCACTTGCCAATGATGTCGCTCAGCGCTCCGGGAATGTTCGGGTCCAGCTGCACGCACGGTACGGCCCGCTCCCGCGTCCTCTTCAGCAGGCTGGCGATCGCGCTTTCCGCCCTGAACGGCGTATTGCCGGTCAGCATTTCGTAGCCAATCAACCCCAGCGCAAAGATGTCCGACCGTTGATCCAGATCCTTTCCCAGCGCCTGTTCCGGAGACATATATTCCATCGTCCCCACCAGCGCGCCGGACTGCGTCATGCCGTCGCCTTCAATCGTCCGCGCCAGCCCAAAATCCATCACCACCACGCGGCCCGCATCTTCCCGCATCACGTTCTGCGGCTTCAGATCGCGGTGCAGAATGCCCACGCCGTGCGCGGCCTCCAGGGCGAAACAAATCTGCTGCAGAATGTCCACCGCCTCGTCCGACGCCAGTTTGCCCCGTTCTTCCAGAATCGACCGCAGGTCGCGTCCCGCAACCAGCTCCATGGTCACGAAGCGCATCCCCGAGTCTTCCGCCAGGTCGTACATCCGTACCACGTTCCGGTGCGTTACCTTATGCGAGAGCCGCAGCTCCTGCTTGAACCGGTCGACAATCGCCGCGTTGCGCGCCAACTCCGGCCGGATCACTTTCAGCGCCACCAGCCGATCCAATTCCCGGTCCTGCGCCTTATATACCGAGCCCATTCCGCCTGTGCCCAGCACGTTGAGAATTTCGTATCGCGCCGCAAGAACCGTTCCCGGCTCCAGCTCCGATTCGCTCCCGTTGCCTGCTGCGAGTGTTCGGCTGCCAGCCCGGCCGCCAGGCCGACTCGTAGAAACCGGCGGCGTCTCTGTCACCTCCGTGGGAGTATCCGAGCGCGAGGGGGGAACCAGCGTCTCCTCTGGACGCAGATTCTCGCTCGAACTGCTCACCCCGGCGGCGGTGCCAAATTGCGTAGGCATTTCACTTGCCGGTCGTTTGGGGCTCTCTGCCATGCCAATGCGATCCTGAGGAAGCCAAGTGCAGGCCAAATGAGGCGGACGGGGATTGATCTGGGGAGCCCCGGAGGCTTTGTGCACAAGAATATAACGTCCCATCCGCGCTGTCCTGCAATTTTGTCAGCGCCCATGCGGGAGACAAGGCGAGGAACGACCATTTTGATTTATCAACCGAATGTGCAGTTGCGATGGGTCATTTTGCGTAGTATGTTGGCAGGAACTGCCGGTAAGCAGAGGGCGTGGGGACGATTGTGTACCGGTTTCTCCGGTAACAGGCCTCCTGAACGCTCCACAGGCAGCTCATATCAGGAATCGCTCTTTCCGGGGTGCTTTCCTGAACTTGAAACGATTCCGTCGGTCTGGCCACCACTCCTGTAATACGCCAAACGATCATCGATAAAGTCATGTCCGAAACCGAAATGAACGGTTGTCTGACCGGGTATTATCGCTGCCCGGAAAAATACGTGCGCCTGGCCCTGCGGCAGCGCGGTCCCGTCGCTACCGGCTATTTTCTCTTCGGTGAAGACACTACCTGCTACGGAAATCTGAGCAGCAGCAAGCCGGCTGCGGGGCCCGAGCAACCCCTGCAGGACATCAGCGGCGAGGTGGAAACGGAGAACGGAACCGTCTACCTGCCCTTCGATCCGCGCGAGGTTATCGCCAATCTCTATCGCGAAATCTATGTAGAGGACTGGCGCTCCGGCTCCTCCTCGGCCGTCGCGAAGCTGTATTACTTTCTGCGCCCGGTTCTGCCTGTGGGTCTGCGCAAACACCTGCAGAAATTCCACCTCAGAAACTGGGCCAAACACCCCTTCCCACGCTGGCCGGTCGACTGTTCCGTCGACAATCTGCTGGAGAAGCTGTTGCTGCTCTCGCTCCGCGAATCGGGCGCGCGTCGCATCCCCTTCATCTGGTTCTGGCCCGAGGGAAAATCCGCCTGCGCCCTCATGACCCACGATATCGAGACCAGGACCGGAAGAGATTTCTGCTCCACCCTCATGGATATCGACGAATCCTATGGGATCAAAGCTTCCATGCAGGTCATTCCCGAGGAGCGCTACAGCGTCACTCCCGAGTTTCTTCACTCCCTGCGCTCCCGTGGTTTCGAAATCGTCATCCACGACCTCAACCACGACGGCCACCTCTACGAGAATCGCGAGCGGTTCCTCGAACGCGCCGAAAAAATCAACGCCTACGGCCGCCAGTACGGCGCTGAGGGCTTCCGCGCCGCCGTCCTCTATCGCAAACAGGTCTGGTACGACGCCCTCAAGTGCTCCTTCGACATGTCGGTCCCCAACGTCGCCCACCTCGATCCACAGCACGGCGGCTGTTGCACCGTCATGCCCTACTTCATCGGCGATATTGTCGAGATTCCTGTAACCACCGTTCAGGACTACACACTATTCCACATCCTGAACGACTACTCCATCGACGTATGGAAGCGTCAAACCACCATCATCGTCGCCAAACATGGCCTCATGAGCTTCATCATTCATCCCGACTACGTCATGGACGATCGTCAACGCGCCATCTTCGAAGCGCTCCTCAACCACCTCGTCGAGCTCCGTCGCGACCAGAATGTCTGGATCACCACTCCGGGCGAAGTCAATCGCTGGTGGCGCCAGCGTGCCCAGCTCCAGCTGGTCGAGAGAAACGGCGACTGGCAGATCGAAGGACCCGGCAGCGACCGCGCCTGCCTCGCCTGGGCCAGCGAAGTCGACGGCCGGCTTTCTCTTTCCCTTGATCCCCCATCGGTCACCACATCTCGCGCACCGGTGGCGTTTCAATCACCCGAAACTGGTATGTTTCCCTCGGCTGGCGCCAAATAATCTGGTGTCCGGCACTGCACGGTTCCCAGCAAGGCTAAGCTCTTGAACAGAAATTCAGACAGAAGTGCTCCCAGACAGTTTTTTTAGGGTTCGATCCTGATATTTAGCAAAATCGGATTCGTTCCGATGCGGCCATTCCCCAAAATCCATTCGTCCGGCCACGAAGCATGGAGAGGTTGTGAACGGTAACTCAGTCGATTGTGATGTCGCTATAGTCGGTGCAGGACCTTACGGCCTCTCTGCTGCCGCACACCTGCACGCCCTCGGTGTCGATACCCGCGTCTTCGGTGAGCCCATGCAGTTCTGGGCCACTGGCATGCCTCCAGGCATGCTCCTGCGCTCGCCCCGCCCAGCCTCTACCATCTCCGATCCCGGCGACAAATTCACCCTCGAAGCCTACGAAGAGGCCACCGGCACCAAACCCGTCAAGCGCGTCCTCGGCAAGACCTTCGTCAGCTACGGCCAATGGTTCCAGAAGCAGATGGGCGCCAATCACGACCGCCGCCACGTCACCAATCTGCGCCGCGAAGGCTCCCTCTTCAAGCTCACCCTCGAAGACGGCACTGTTGTCACCAGCAACCGCGTCGTCGTCGCCGCGGGCATCGGCCCCTTCAGCAAAAATCCCCAGGTCTTCTCCGATCTCTGCCCCTGCCGCGCCTCCCACTGCTACGATGGCAAACGCTTTGCTGAAATGGGCAAGCGTGTCGCCGTCATCGGAGCCGGCCAGAGCGCCCTCGAATGCGGCGCACTTCTCCACGAAGCCGGCGTCGACGTCGAAATCATCGCCCGCATCCCCGTCCTGCGCTGGATCGGCATGCACCCCCGCCTCCACAATCTCGGCTTTATCTCCAAAACCCTCTACTCCAAACACGACATCGGCCCCATCGGCATCAGCCGCCTCGTCGCCTATCCCAACCTCCTCTACCACTTCCCCTTGGCCTCCCTGGACAAGCTCCGTACCCGCGCCGTCCGCTCCGCTGGCGCTCCCTGGCTCGTCGATCGCCTCAAGGACGTCAAAATCACCACCGGACGCAGCGTCGCCTCCGCGAAAGAAGTCGGCAGCGAAGTCGAGCTCAAACTCGACGACGGCACCGAGCGCCGCGTTGACCACGTCCTCTGCGGCACCGGCTATCGCGTCGACCTCGCCCGCTACGATTTCCTCGAGCCCGCGCTTCGCGACGATGTTCGCCAGCTCGACGGCTATCCCGATGTGACCGCCGGCTTCAACACCTCGGTCCCCGGCCTCCATTTCACCGGCGCTCCCGCCGCCCGCAAATTCGGCCCCCTCCTCTACTTCGTCACCGGAACTGAGTGGGCTTCGACCGAACTGGCCAACTGGTTCCGCCGTCACCGCAACTGAATCGGAGTCGCTCCCTCCCATGGGCACTGTGCTTCAATCGGAAGAAATGGTGAGCACCACAACCTCCGGCGCAACAGCAAGCGCTGTCACCGGTGCGCTCGTCGTTGGCGGCGACCACCCCGGCCTCGGTATCGTGCGCAGCCTCGGCCGCCACGGCATTCCCGTCTACGTCATCGACGACCAGCCCTGCATCTCCCGCCTCTCTCGCTACGCCACGCGCGTCATTACCGTTGACGACATCCTCGACGAGCGCAAGACCGTTGACGCCGTCCTCGAAGTCGGCCACCGCTTCAATCTTCGCAACTGGGTCCTCATTCCTACCCGTGACGAAACCGTTGCCGCCTTCTCCCGCTATCGCTCCGAGCTCGCTGACTTCTTCCGCGTCACCACCGGCGAGTGGGACAGCATCCAGTGGGCCTGGGATAAAGCAAAAACTTACGAGCTCGCTGAAACCCTCGGCATCCCCTGCCCCAAAACCTTCGTTCCGAAAAATGCCGGCGAGCTGCCCTCGCTCTATCCGCGTTTGCCTCTCGCCATCAAGCCCGCGGTCAAGGAAAACTTCTTCTACGCCACCGGCGCCAAAGCTTGGCGCGCCGATACTCCCGAGCAGCTCAACGAACTCTACGCGAGGGCCGCGAAACAAATTCGCGCCGAAGAAATTCTCATCCAGGAAATCATCCCCGGCGACGGTCTCCAGCAATATTCCTGGTGCGCCTTCGCCCGCAACGGCCGCCCCCACAGCACCCTCTCCGCCCGCCGCATGCGCCAGCATCCCCGCGAATTTGGCCGCGCCGCCACCTACGTCGAAACCATCGACGCCCCCGAAATCGACGACTACTCCGAGCGTTTCATCAAAGCCCTCAACTACCACGGCCTCGTCGAAATCGAATACAAACGCGACACCCGCGACGGCCAGTACAAGCTGCTCGATGTGAACGCCCGCGCGTGGGGCTTTCACGCCCTCGGCCGCGCCGCCGGCGTCGATTTCGCCTGGCTCCTCTACGCCGACCGCATGGGTCTGCCCATCGAGCCTGCCCACGCCAAACCCGGCGTTGGCTGGCTCCGCCTCCTCACCGACATCCCCACTGCCTTTTCCGATATGACCCACGGCTATCTCACCGTCGGCGAATATCTCCGCTCCCTGCGCGCCACCGGCATCGAATCCGTCTTCTCCTGGAGCGACCCGCTCCCCTCCGTCTTTGACACAGCCATGGTGCCCTGGGCCGTCCTCAAAAAGTACCCTCAACTCTTCAAACGCAAATCCTGATCGCTACCGGCAAGCCGGGTGCCCCACATCCCTGCTGTTGGGGATGTGGGAAGACGCGCTCCGCGCGTCCGCTTTCCTGATCGCCGATCGCCTGTTGCCCATGTCTGCCCGGTTTTGGCAGATGTGGGATAAACAAATTCCGGGTGCCCCACATCCCTGCTGTTGGGGATGTGGGAAGACGCGCTCTGCGCGTCCGCTTTCCTGATCGCCGATCGCCGGTTGCCCCATAACCCGGCCTGAGCGAGCCGCCCGAAGGGGGCGAGTCGAACGGCTTTGCCCGGTTTTGGCAGATGTGGGAAAGCGCGCTACTGGCTCTCCAACAGACGATCCACTTCCCCCCGCCGCGGCATCGAAGGCGCCGTCCCCGCACGCGTCACCGAAATCCCCGCCACCGCGCAGCCGAACCGCACCGCATCGACGATCGTGCGTCCTTCCGCCAGCGCCACCGCGAACCCTCCGTTGAACGCATCCCCAGCTCCCGTCGTCTCCAGCACCGGACCCGCATCCACCGCCGCCACATGCTCACGCAGCTTCGCGTTCTTCACCAGCGCGCCCTGCGCTCCCAGCGTCACTACGACCGTCCCCACACCGCGGCCCAACAAAGAATCGGCTGCCTGTTCTGCATCCGTGAGCGAACCAACCCGAATCCCGGTCAGCACCTCTGCCTCGCTCTCATTCGGCGTCAGAAAATCGCAATTCGGATAAATTGACTCCGGCAAACTGCACCCCGGCGCAGGATTCAGAATCGTCGTCACGCCCAGCGAATGCGCCAGCTCCAGTCCGAACTCCACCGTCGGCAGCGCCAGCTCCAGCTGCGTCAGGAACACCGCCGACTGCGCGATCAAATCGCGAGCCTCACCCACTTCCTCCGGAGTCAGCCCAAAACAAGCACCCGGCACGACGATAATCGCGTTCTCCCCGCTCTTCGCGTCCAGAATGATCGCCGCCGCCCCCGTCGCCACCTCCGTCTCCAGCAGATGCCGCGTGTCGATCCCCTCCTCGCGATACGTCTGCCGCGCCATGTCGCCCAGTGCATCGCGCCCCAGCTTGCTGATGAAGCTCACCCGCGCCCCGGCCCGCACCGCCGCAACCGCCTGGTTCGATCCCTTTCCGCCCGGGCCCAGCCTGAACTCCTTCCCCATGTACGTCTCGCCCCACGCCGGCAGTTTCTCCGTGCGAAACGCCATGTCCGCCACATAACTACCCATCACCGTTACAAATTTCGCGCTCATCGTGTCTTTTCACGCTCAGGAAATGGCATTAGTCGCAATCACCCGCACAAATTATCCAGCGTAAGCCCGCGCAATCAGCACCAGCGCCAGCAAATACGCCGCGAACATCGCAGCCAGGTAGCCCTTCGCCCTCGGGTTCGCGCCGCGGAATTCCTTCCACACAAAGACTCCCCACAAACACGCCACCATCGGCGACGCCTGCCCGATCGCATACGAAATCGCCACCCCCACCAGCGACGCTGCGACGAAGTTAAACACCGTCCCGCATCCCCAGATCGCTCCGCCCAGCAGTCCCAGCGCATGATAGGACCCGGAAACGCGGAAATATTCGCCCGCCGCAACCGGGGTCCCGGTAATCGGCTTCCGCATCAGAACCGTGTTGAAGAAAAACAAGCACACAAACGCCCCCAGCGTCAGGAAAACCGCTGTCGTGTACGGCGTCAGCGTTGCGCCGCGCGTCATCGCCCGCGTCACGAATGGCGCAAAAACTCCCATCAGGAATCCCGAGATCACGCACACCACCACGCCCCGCCGCGAAACCGTGTCTCCCGGCTTGCGCAGCGCCCCATACGCCTTCCCCACCAGCACCAGCGCCACCACCGCCATCAGAATCCCCAGCGCCAGCAACACAGGATTCCCGCGCGGCTGCAGCGCATAGCTCAGCACCACCCCTTCCACCAGCGCGATGCCGATCGAGACCGGGTAGGCGATCGCCAGGCCCACAATCTCAATCCCCGCCACCAGCAGCGTATTCGCAATGTTGAAAATGAACCCGCCCAGCGCCGCGTAGAACAGATTGATCCCGTCCGCCGCCTGCACATTCGCAAGAAACGCCGTCCGTCCTCCCGCGTAGCTGCCCATGGTGAAGGCCAGCGCCAGCGAGATCAGGAAAATCCCCAGTCCGTAGTCCCAGTAGTACAGCTCGAACCGGTAATTCTTCGTGACCTTGAAGGTGTTCGCGAATGATCCCCAGCATACCGTGCTGAGAACCGTCATCAACAACGCCACGTGAAACGTGGTGGGAACGAACATGGCGCCACACTCCATCCCGCGTTTGCGCCTTTCCACCCGGCCAACGCGAAACCCACGCCATTAAATCATCATCACTTTCACCGCGAAAGCACCAAATCCACCGGCTGCCGGGTGCACCCCATCTGCCCGGTTTTGGCAGATGTGGGAAACGCGAACCGCCGGGCTATCCGCTATCCGCTGTCCGCTGAGTTGCTCCCCGCTCCCTGCTCCCAGCTCCCTGCTTTCTTACGCCAGCCCCAACTCTGTCCGCAGCGCCGCAATCTGCGCCTGTTTCCGTGCCGGCATCGGCTGAAACAGAAACTGCACGCCGCTTTCCTGCCTCTCTACCAGACTGGCAGCCACCCGCAACGGCATTCCCTCTGTCCTCATCCACACTTCCACCGTCGTCCCAGGCTCCAGCCGGCACTTGGTCTGGATGACGCATCCTGCCGGACTCAAATCGGCAAGTTGACCCTGATACTGCAGTCCGCGCCCCGGCAACACGATCTCCACATCGCTCGCCGATCCCACGCGCGGTGCTGCGGGGTTCCCCCCTGCTCCTTCGCGCTGGACCTGGGGCGCCCCTTCCCATCGTATGGAACTCGATCCGCTTGGCATGATGCCTCCGTTATCGGCGCTCCCCTCCGGGTCATCATCCTTCGCACCAGAAAAATCCGCGCCCGCCCTCCCGCCTTCCCAAAAAGGTACAATCCCTCTTTCTCCCTCTATGACTCGACCTCCCATTCTCCTCATCCACGGCGGCGCCTGGGACATCCCTCCCGACCTCCTCGATGCCCACGAACAAGGCGTCTTCGATGCCCTCCAGGAAGGCTGGCGCGTCCTCGAACACGACGGCTCCGCTCTCGACGCCGTCGAATCCGCCGTCACCACCCTCGAAAACGACCCCGCCTTCGACGCCGGCCGCGGCAGCTTTCTCACCCGCGACGGCCGCGTCCAGCTCGATGCCCTCATCATGGATGGCGCCACTCTCCGCGCCGGCGGCGTCGCCTGCGTCGAACGCATCCGCAACCCCATCCAGGCCGCCCGCCTTGTCCTCGACAAAAGCCCCCACGTCTACTTCGTCGGCCCCGGCGCCGAGGCCTTCGCTCAATCCCAGGGCATGACCCTCATCGACAATTCCGAGCTCGTCCTCGACCGCGAACGCCGCCGCCTCGCCGAGGCCCAGGCCCGCGAGCAATCCGGCTCCCCCGACCGCACTTTTTCCGGTCCGCACAGCGAATCCCACGACACCGTCGGCGCCGTTGCCCTCGACTCCCAGGGCTACCTGGCCGCCGCTACCTCCACCGGTGGCACCCTCAACAAGGATCCCGGCCGCGTCGGCGACTCCTCCCTCATCGGCTGTGGCTGCTATGCGGACAATGCAAGCGCCGCTGTCTCCCTTACCGGCTGGGGCGAGCCGATCATGAAGCTGGTCCTCGGCAAGTGGGCCACCGACCGCGTCATGGCCGGCCGCTCGCCGGAGCAGATCGCGCCCGAAGCCATGGCTTATCTCCTCCGCCGTACCGGCGGACACGGTGGTATCATCCTGCTCGCGCCCGACGGCCGCTATGGCCTCGCGCACAATACTCCACGCATGGCCTGGGGCGTCCACACCGCTGACGGTCCCCGCGTCGGAACCATCCTCACCGACCAGGACGACACCGAAACTGAAGAACCCTGACCCACCGCTACCGGCTCCCAGCTCCCAGCTCCCAGCTCCCAGCTCCCAGCTGGTAACGCTAGCTCGAAAACAGCTGCGTCAGGTTCGTGATCTTCAGCAGATCCTTGATCCGCGGCGACAGATTCTGGAGCTCTAGCTTGCACAGCCCCTGATGCAGCGCCGAGACCTTCAGTCCCACCAGCGCTCCCAGTCCTGAACTGTCCAGATAATCCAGATCGGCAAAATCCAGGACGATGCGCCCGCCATTGCCAATCAGCGGCTTCACCAGATCCTTGATTTGCCCAGCCGTCTGATTCACCAGCTTGCCATGACAATGGACGGAGGTCGTCTTCCAGCCTGTAGAGTCCTGCGATTCTTCAACTTCACAATGAAACGAGGCGTCCTGCGCAGTCGCCATCCTGTCTCCTCATTGACTCTTCAGTGTTTACGTCGGGGAATACGTGCCATACTAGCCTTCGCTTCTGCGTCACCGCATTAATTTCTCGTTACTTGCAGCCACTTCGGACCGAGCCCGTCATCCAAGCCAAATTCTCTTCGCCCGCGGCGCCCGCATCGCTCCTATAATTCAACTCCAATTCAATTCCCAGGAGATTCAACCGTGATCAAGGGCTTTCGTGATTTCATCCTGCGCGGCAATGTTGTCGACCTCGCTGTCGCCGTCGTCATCGGCGTCGCGTTTTCCGCCATCGTCAACGCACTCGTCACAGATCTCATCAATCCGCTCATCGCGGCCATCGTGCAGAAACCGGATTTTTCTGCTCTCATCCTTACCGTGCACGGCGGCAAAATCAAATACGGCGATTTCCTCAACGCCATCATCTCCTTCCTCCTCATCGCCGGCACCGTCTACTTCTTCGTCGTGATGCCCATCAACGCTCTGCTCAAAAAGTTCCGGCCTTCTCAGGCCGCGCCGCCCTCCACCCGACCCTGCCCCGAGTGCCTCTCCGACATTCCCCTCGCGGCGAAACGCTGCTCCCACTGCGCCCAACCCGTCGCCCCCGCCACCACCTGATCGCGGCAACAACCGGCAATCCCCTCGTCCCACAAGCTGTTCTCTGATCTCTGACCAATGACCACTGATCGCTGTACCCTGAACCCTGAACCCTGCAACCTGTAACCTGTAACCTGCACTCCCTCACCAAGGAGCCGTTCGCTGATGCCTTCGCGCGTCCCCGCCCTCTTCGCCCTCCTTCTCATCCCCGCCATCGCCCTCCTGGTTGCGCAAACGTCTCCTTCGGCCCCTTCCCAATCCGCCGCCGTTTTTGGCTACACCGATTTCGCCGCTGACCAGGCGAAGACCGATCAGACCTTCCTCGCCGTTCCCGACGCGAAGCTGGCCGGCGAAGAACTCAAAACCCTCACCGCCGAACCCCACATCGCCGCCTCACCCGAAGACCACAAGACCGCCGAGTACGTCGCCTCCAAATTCAAAGAAGCCGGCCTTGAAACCAGCATCGTTCCCTACAAGGCCTGGCTCAACATGCCCCTGGAAGTCAAAGTCCAGGCATACGACGCCGACGGCAAGCTCCTCATGACCGGCCCCGTCCCTGAGCACGTTGACGGCAACGATCCCTTCCAGAACGATCCCCGCATCACCCCCGCCTTCAACGGCTCCTCGCCCTCCGGCGACGTCACCGGCGAAGTCGTCTACGCCAATTACGGCCGCCCTGAAGATTTCCAGAAGCTCAAAGACCTCGGCATCGACCTCAAGGGCAAAATCGTACTCGTCCGCTACGGCGGCAATTTCCGCGGCGTCAAGGTCTACATCGCTCAGCAGCAGGGAGCCGCCGGCGTCCTCATTTACTCCGATCCCTCCGACGACGGCTACTACCGCGGCGACATGTATCCCAAAGGCCCGTACCGTCCCGCCACTGCCGTCCAGCGCGGCTCCGTGCAGTTCATGTTCAAGTATCCGGGCGACGCGCTCACACCCGGCATTGCCTCCACTCCCGACCTGCCCGCCTCGAAGCTCCTCAAGCCCGAAGACGTCGTCAGCCTTCCCAAAATTCCCTCCGAGCCGCTCTCTTACCACGATGCCTCGCCCATTCTCGAGCATCTCGGCGGACCCGACGCCCCCCGCGAGTGGCAGGGCGCGCTCCCCTTCACCTACCACGTTGGCCCCGGCGTCAAGGTCCACATGGTCCTCAAAATGGACTACCAGTACCGCACCATCTGGGACGTCATCGGCTCTGTCCCCGGCGCTGAATTTCCCGATGAGTGGGTCGTCGCCGGCAATCATCGCGACGCCTGGGTCTACGGCGCGGTCGACCCCAACAGCGGCACCGCCGCCATGCTCGAAGCCGTCCACGGCATCGGCGTTCTCCTCCAGCAAGGCTGGAAGCCGAAGCGCCGCATCGTCTTTTGCAGCTGGGACGCCGAAGAAGAAGGCCTCATCGGCTCAACCGAGTGGGCTGAGGACCACGCCAACCAGCTCGCTCACGCCGTCGCCTACTTCAACACCGACGTCGGCGTCTCCGGCCCCAATTTCGAAGCCTCCGCCGTGCCCTCGCTCAAGGAATTCGTCCGCGACGTCGCCAAAGCCGTTCCCAGCCCCAAAGGCGACACCGTCTACGCACAATGGAAAAAGTCTCAGGAGGAACAGGCCCGCCGCCGCAACACCAACGGTGTCGAAGAACATGGCGCGCGCGGCAACGCCCATGTCGATAAAGACGTCGATGTCGGCGATCTCGGCAGCGGCTCCGACTTCACACCCTTCATCCAGCACCTTGGCGTGCCCTCCACCGACATCGGCTCCGGCGGACCCTACGGCGTCTACCACTCCGTCTTCGATAATTACGCGTGGTTCGTCATGAACGCCGATCCCACCTTCGTCTATGAGCAGGAAATGGCCCGCGTCTTCGGCCTCGAAGTCCTGCACATGGC
>JBEKIN010000021.1:0-26938 GCA_050011735.1 Acidobacteriaceae bacterium
CAGCGGCGGCAACGCCGCCAGCCACACCGATGGCAGCACCGCCGAAGCCGTTCGACCCGACGCGAACCGATGTATGGGTTCGGATGGATCACGGGAACTTCGACGGGATGGTTGTGCTGGTGGCGAATGGGCGGAACGTCAATGTGGTGGTGATTGACGGGATGATCAGCCCGCTGGACCTGCTGCATCTGCGCGGAGTTTTTGGGATTCCGAAGTTTGGCGGGGATCTTACGAATAGGGAGTAAGGAACAGGGAACGAGGGCCGCGCTTGAGCAAAGCGGTCATGGTTGTTTCGCTGGTGCGCCGGTAGAATGCGGCGATGGCGAGCGCGGTTGGCAGCGTATTGCGGATCGGGTTGATCGCGGGGACGCTGGACATCACAGAGAATCTGGTTTTCAACGCATTCCGGCACATCACGCCGGTGCAGATTTTTCAGTACATCGCGAGTGGGTTGACGGGGGCGTGGGCGTTTCACGCGGGGATGGAGTCGGTGGCGCTGGGCGTGGCGATCCATTACACGATTGCGGTGTTCTGGACTGCGGTTTACTACACGGCGAGCCGGTGGTTGGTGATTTTGATCCGAAGGCCGGTGGTTTGCGGGTTGGTCTACGGCGGAGTGGTTTATCTGATCATGAACTTCGTGGTGCTGCCGCTGACGCGGGTTCCGCACGCGCGGGCGGCGATGACGCTGGCGTCGCGGGTAAGCGGGGTGCTGGCTTTGCTGTTGTGCATCGGACTGACGATTGCTCTGTTGGCGCGGCGCGACAGTACGCGGCTTGAGCTGGAAAAAGTGCGCAGGGGCTAAATGTGAAGTTTCAATAGGTTGTTGTCCATTCGGTCGAGAACTGGGAAGCTGAGTTTGCGAAGCCAAGCTGTCCGAGGAGACCGAATGGACTATCACCATCATGCCCGTCTCACGATTTACAGTCGAGAAGTTCTGGCCAGAGATGTTCTGGAGGGCGGGTTGAGTCTGCGCGCGGCGGCCGCCGCGTGCAGGCTCAGCCGGCAGAGTGCGGCGAAGTGGGTGCGCCGTTTTCAGCAGGAAGGGGTTGCTGGTTTGCGTGATCGCCGTTCGCGGCCACACCGCAGCCCGCGCCGAACCACAACCGAGCGCGTGGCGCGTGTCGAGCAGCTGCGCCACCAGCGCTGGACCGGGGTGCGCATCGCCCAAGCGACCGGGTTGAGCCGCTCCACCGTCAGCCGCATCCTCACCCGCCTGCGCCTGAACAAGGCCAGGATGCTGGAGCCGCCCCTCCCTGTGATCCGCTATGAATACGCCGCGCCCGGCGACCTGCTGCACATCGACATCAAGAAGCTGGCGCGCATCGTTAAACCCGGTCACGGTATCACCGGCAATCCCCGCGACGAAACCCGCGGCGCCGGATGGGAGTTCCTCTACGTGGCCATCGACGACCACTCGCGCATGGCCTTCACCGCTATCCTGCCCGATGAGAAGGCCCTCTCCGCAGCCGAGTTCCTCAGCTGTGCCGTCAGCTGGTTCGCTCGCTTCGGCATCCGCACTCGCCGCGTGATGACCGACAACGGCCCCTGCTTCTGCTCCGAGCTGTTCCGCGACGGCTGCCGCTGGCTCGATCTCCGTCACCGCCGCACTCGCATCTATACGCCGCGCACTAACGGCAAGGCCGAACGCTTCATCCAGACCCTCATCCGCGAGTGGGTCTATGCCCGCATCTATCGGAACTCCGCTGAGCGCGCCGCCTCTCTGCCCCTCTGGACTCATCAGTACAACTGGCATCGTCCCCACGCTGCCGCCAACCACAACCCTCCCGTCTCTCGCTCCGGCCTCGATGTCAACAACCTCTTGACACACCACAGCTAAAGCCAATCCCAAAGTTGGGACCGGTACGGCACGACTGAAGTCATGCCCTGATACAAAAACAAAGCTCGTGCAAATTGTTCAGTCGTGCTTTTCAGCAAGGTGCCGGAGTCTGATATCGGCAAAGCCCGTTAAATGTGACAGCTCACGGCGCCGCGTTTTTCCAGGTATCTCTGGTGATATTCCTCGGCGCGCCAAAAGGTCTCGGCGGGGACGACCTGGGTGACGATGGGCCTGGAGTAGCGCTTCTCCTCGGTGAGGCGGGCGATGGTCTGCTTCGCTGCGGCTTCCTGCTCGGGGGAGTGGAAGAAGACGACGCTGCGATACTGCGCGCCCCAGTCGGGCCCCTGGCGGTTGAGCTGGGTGGGGTCGTGGAGCGAAAAGAACTCTTCCAGGAGCCGCTCGTAGGTGATCTTCGCGGGATCGTAGTCGATCTCGACAGCTTCGGCGTGGCCGGTGCGGTCAGTGCACACGTCGTTGTAGGTGGGGTTGTCGAGCTTGCCGCCTTCGTAGCCTACAGCGGTCGAGAGAACGCCGGGGAGCTGCTGGAAACGGGCTTCGACACCCCAGAAACAACCGGCGGCAAATGTGGCTTTGGCCATGGAAATTGGTCTCCTGCTATTGGATTGTGCTTCAGTCGATTTAGTTTCAGCGAGGGGTGCGAGGCCGGCTCGGGCGTGGGCGCGCGGGTTTGTTTGGTCCGGACGGCCGGGAAGCGCGCTGGGGACGGGGCCGGGGCGGGCGGCGGCGGGCAGGGTCCCGAGCGGATTTGGGCTGCTTGCCTTCGGCGGCGCGGCGCAGGGACGCGACCTCTTCGGGGGTGAGCTCGCGATGGCGGCCGGGTTCGACATCCAGGACCAAAGGGCCGTAGCCGACGCGGCGAATTTTCTCGACATGGTGGCCGATTTCCTCAAACATCTTGCGGATTTCGCGATTGCGGCCCTCGATGAGGATCATTTCGTACCAGGGGTTGTCGGCGTCGCGGAGAAGACGGATGCGGGCGGGCGCGGTCATGACGCGGCCGTCATTGCGGCGGGCGGGGGTTGTGCCGGGTTTGCGGATTTGCGTGCCGCGATCGATCATGACGCCGTGGCGGAGCTGGTTGATCGCCGACTCGGAGGGTTTGCCGCTGACTTTGACGAGGTAGGTTTTTTCGACGCGGGCGGCGGCGCGGGTGAGGGCGTTGGCGAGGTCGCCGTCGTTGGTCATGACCAGGAGGCCTTCGCTGGAGTAGTCGAGACGGCCGACGGGGAAGACGCGCTCGCCGCCTTTGAAGAAGTCCATGACGGTGGGGCGGTGTTCCGGGTCGCTGGCGGTGGTGACGTAGCCCTTCGGTTTGTTAAGGACGTAGTAGCGGGGACGCTCGGGGCCGTGGAGGAGCTTGCCGTCGACGCGGATGTGGTCGCGGGCGGGGTCGGCTTTAGCGCCGAGCTCGGTGACGGTTTGACCGTTGACCTGGACCCGTCCGGCGATGATGAGCTCTTCGGCTTTGCGGCGCGAGGCGATACCGGCGGCGGCAATGATTTTTTGCAGGCGCTGGGGAGATGCCTCGTGTTCGGGATCGTTCGCGATCAAAGAAATTCATCCCTCAGGGGCTAAAGCCCCGGTTCATTCAAGCTCGCTACGGCACGACTGAAGTCGTGCCCCTTCAAAACGCCGCTGGGGCTAAACCCCCCACAATTAGTTTGGTCGTTTTCGGCAAGACTGAAAAGTCGTGCCCTGACACGGTTCGTGGCTGGTTTGGAGAAAGCCGCGCGCTGCGCGCGCTTCCCACGTCCCCAACACCAGGGACGTGGGGCACCCGATTTTTTCCCGCGGCGCCCTGTGAAGTCGTGCGCTGACAAAAAGCAATTCACTTTGGCTGCCCGGCGATGTCGTGCTCGGATGTGGGTGCGGACTCGGTGTCTATGTCGTCTTCGGACGACGATTCGGCAGCGTCTTCCAATTCGGCGATCTCGTCCTGGGCGAAGGGGAGGTCTTCTTCCATCGCGACTGCGCCTTCCTCGTCGGGCTCAGCGAGTTCGCTCGCCATTTTCTCGAATTCTTCGATGGAGGGGAGCTCGTTGACGTCGTTGAGGCCGAAGCGGAGGAGGAATTCTTTGGTGGTTTTGTAGAGGATGGGGCGGCCGACGACCTGTTTGCGTCCGGCGGTGGCGATGAGCTTGCGCGCGATGAGGGAGCCGAGGACACCGGAGGCATCGACGCCACGGATCTCGCCGATTTCGGGAGCGGTGACGGGCTGCTTGTAGGCGATGACGGCGAGGGTTTCGAGCGCCTGGAGGGAGAGCCTGAGGGGCGGCTTGAGGGTTTTGATGAAGGCGCGGACGGCGTCGTGGTACTCGGGGCGAGTGCCGATGCGGAAGCCGCCGGCCACTTCGCGAATTTCAAGGCCGCTGTCAGGGGTGTTGTAGTCGGCGATGAGTTCATCGACGATGCCGCGGATTTCGTCGCGGACTTCGCGATCGAGCTGCCGGGCGGCTTTCTTTGCATCGTCAGCGGAGGTTTCCTGGGACTCGGCGTTGCTTGGCTCTGTGGTTGGCGGGAGCAGGTCGTCAACGACGGCCTGGGCCGGGCTTGGTTCGGAGGAAGCGGAATCGTCCGCTGCCGGAGCGACGCGCGCGGCGCGGCTGAGGAGGGCTTCTTCGCGGAAGAGGGAGGCGAGTTGAGCCAGAGTTACCGGCTCTTCAGCGGCGTAAATGACGGCTTCAATGCGGGCTTTAAGACTCATCGATGGGTGGGGTCGCAAGCGCCGCGCAAACGAAAACGGCGCTTTCTCGATACTACAGAAAACGCCGCTGTCGATGCGATGAGCCCGGGTCTCACATGAAGTGGCGGAGGAGGACGAAGATACCGGCGGAGAGCAGGGCGGCAACAGGCAGGGTGAAGATCCAGGCGAGGGCAATGTTGCGGATGGTGGAGAGCTGGAGTCCGCTGCCGTTGGCCATCATGGTGCCGGCCACGCCGGAGGACAGGACGTGGGTGGTGGAAACCGGCATGTGGAGATAATCCGCGCCGAGAATGGTGAGAGCAGCGACGATTTCAGCGGAGGCGCCCTGGGCGTAGGTGAGGTGCTCCTTGCCGATTTTTTCGCCGACGGTGACGACGATGCGCTTCCAGCCGACCATGGTGCCGAGGCCAAGAGCGATGGCGACGGCGACCTTGACCCAGGTGGGGATGAACTTCGTCGCGTTGTCCAGCTGCTTTTTGTAACTGGCGAGTGTTTTGTTCTCAGCGGCTGTGAAGGTGGGGGCGCCGTTCCTGCCAGGATATTTCGCGATGAGGCGGAGCGCCTCGCTGACGACGTACATATCGTTGCGGACGTTCTGCTGTTGGTTGGCGGGGACGCTGTTGAGGGATTTGTAGAGGATGACTTCGTTATCGATCTCTTCGATCATTTGACGGGTGGCCAGCGTGGTGTTCTGGTCGAATTGCTTGGTGCGGATGTAGTCGGTGAGATTGGTGCGGGCGTCGCCAATGACGGCGTTCGGCGAAACATAGTGGTTGAAGACCTGTTCGGCCTGCGCGGAGACGGCGGAGAAGGTCTGGACCTGGGTAACACCAACGGCGTGGTTGAGGGCGTAGGCGGTGGGGACGGTGCCGATGAGGATGAGCATGATGAGGCCCATGCCCTTCTGGCCGTCGTTGGAGCCGTGGCCGAAGCTGACGCTGGTGCAGGTGAGGATGAGGAGGGCGCGGATCCAGAGAGGCGGAGGCTCGGTGCCTTTGGGGGACTGATAGAGGGCGGGATTCTTGACCGTGGCTTTCAGGATGAGCAGGAGAATGGCAGCCAGGCCGAATCCAACCAGCGGAGAAATCAGCAGGACCTTAAAGACACCGGAGGCCTGCTCCCAGTCGACGCCGCTGGTGCCGGCGTGGGGATTCATGAGCTGATTAGCGACGCCGACGCCGATGATGGAGCCAATGAGGGTGTGGGAGCTGGAGGCGGGCAGTCCGAACCACCAGGTGCTGAGGTTCCAGAGTATGGCAGCAATGAGGAGAGCGAAGACCATGGCGAAGCCAGCGCCCCTGCCTACCTGCAGGACCAGTTCAACCGGGAGCAGGGAAATGATGGTGAAAGCGACAGCGCCTGAGGAGGTGAGCACGCCGATGAGGTTCCACAGGCCAGACCAGACCACGGCGATGTGGGGCTCGAGCGAATGCGTGTAGATGACGGTGGCGACAGCGTTGGCGGTGTCGTGGAAGCCGTTGACGAATTCGAAGGCCAGCGCGATGAGCAGGGCGATGCCGAGCAGAATGTATGGCCCAACGGAGGCGAGGTGGGTGGTGGAGAGATCGCGCGCCAGCATGGAACCGGCATAGCCGAGGCCGCCGACGAGGACGATACCGAAAATGATCATCCCGATGGCGCCGGGAGACTTGCTCATCTTGTCGTGGAGCAGGGAAGCTGGGTGTTCCGGGATTTCCGGAATTTCAACGACCTGATCTAGTGGGATTTTGGCGCCGGCGGGCATGCGATTGAGGCTCCTGCGGAGTGTAGGGAGGTAGGTGCCCAAGCTAGCAGCGGATATTCGCGTGGAGCATGAATGGCGTGTTAACAGACGGTGAATCGGAGAAGGAAAGCGAGCAGGGAGCCGGGAGCAGGGATCAGAGACCAGTGATCAGGTATCGGTGATCAGGGTCAGGCTGGCGCCTAACTCCAGTCGTCCTTGACGTTGAGACGGTCGTCGATGGCTTGTTCAAACTGCTCGTTCTTCTTGATATAGATCTCGCTGAAGCCGCGGTCCTGGCGGAGGAGGATGGCCTGGAGGCGGACGAGCTCGAGCAGGGCGAGGAACATGGCAATGACGGCGTTGACGGAGCGGGTGTTGGAGAGGAGTTTGGAGAGAGCGACGGGGCGGTCTTCCATCATCAGGCGCCGGCGGATGAAGTCGATCATCTGACGGACGGTGACGGCGTCCTCTTCGACGTCGAGGACAGGGCGATTTTTGGCGCGCTCGATGACTTCGCGGAAGACGCGGACGAGGTCGAGGGTGTCGGCGGCAATCTCCTGATCGTCATCGCCGGTCTCGCGGAATTCGCGGATGCCGGGGTTGGTCCAGGTGGCTTCTTCGAGCTGGCGCTTCTGCTGGAGCATCTGGGCGGCGTTGCGGAAGCGCTCGTGCTCGAGAAGGCGCTCGACGAGCTCGCGGCGGGGATCTTCGGCTTCGGCCTCGGATTCGAGGGGCGAGCGTGGGAGAAGCATCTTGCTCTTGATGTGAATGAGCAGCGCCGACATGTAGATGAACTCGCCGGCGGTGTCGACGTCGGAGGCCTTGATGTGCTCGACGTAAGCCAGGAACTGGGCGGTGATTTTGGCGATGGGGATGTCGTAGATATCGATGTTCTGGCGGCGGACCAGGTCGAGCAGGAGGTCGTAGGGGCCTTCGTAGACCAGGCCGACGATGACGGAGAAGGGGAAGGCGGATTCTTCTTCCTTGCGGAGGTCGGCGGAGGTTTTTTCGTAGGGGGCGTGGGGTGTGGGGGACGTGGCGGAGTGCTCGTGCGTCTGCGCGGGCGCGGAGTCGGACGGGTGCTCGGTTTTGGTCTCGGGATCAGGCATTACGCGGAGTTTCCTGAGCGGGCGGAGTCGAGGGCGGTGTCGAGGGCGGAATCGAGACCCATGGCGGAGCGGACTTGGTGCATGGTCTGCTCGGCGCGGGCGGTGGCGCGGCGGGCGCCGTCGTTGAAGATGTCGGCGACGAGCGCGGGATGCTGTTCGAAGTGCGCGCGGCGTTGCTGGATGGGGGCGAGGGCGGAGACGATGGCGTCGGCGGCCCAGCTCTTGCATTCGATGCAGCCGATGCCGGCGGTTGTGCAGCCTTCGTAGACTTTGGCGAGGGTTTCCTGGGACGAGAAGATTTTGTGCAGGTCGCCGACGGGGCATTTGTCGGGATTGCCGGGATCGGTGCGGCGGACGCGGGCCGGGTCGGTGACCATGGTCTTGAGCTTGCCACGAATTTCGGGCTCGGGGTCGCTCATGAGGATGGTGTTGCCGTAGCTCTTGGACATTTTGCGGCCGTCGGTGCCGGGGACTTTGGGCGAGGGGGTGAGGAGGACCTGGGGTTCGGGGAGGATTTCGCCTAGTTTTGCGGTCTTGTCTTCAGAGAGCAGAGCTTCCGACATTTCCATCAAGGTGGGCTTCCGTTTATAGAACTGGTTGAAGCGGCGGGCGACTTCGCGGGTGAGTTCGACGTGGGCGGCCTGATCCTGGCCGACGGGGACGAAGTCAGGCTGGTAGATGAGGATGTCGGCGGCCTGGAGGAGCGGGTAGCCGAGGAAGCCGTAGGTGGTGAGGTCGCGGCCGGTGAGGTTCTCCTGCTGCTCCTTGTAACTGGGGACGCGCTCGAGCCAGCCGAGGGGAGTGATCATCGACAGGAGCAGGTGAAACTCGGCGTGCTGAGGGATGTGGCTCTGGACGAAGAGGACGGAGCCGGCGGGGTCGAGGCCGGCGGCGAGGTAGTCAATGGCGACGTCGAGGGTGTTCTGCTTAATTTGCGAAGTGTCGGCGTAGTCGGTGGTGAGGGCATGCCAGTCGGCGATGAAGAAGTAGCACTCGTACTGGGGGTCGTTCTGGAGGCGGACCCAGTTGTGCAGGGCGCCCATGTAGTTGCCGAGGTGGGGTTTGCCGGTGGGGCGCATGCCGCTGAGGACGCGCTTACGGGCAGGAGATGAGGAGTTCGACACGGATTCCTTCGTGATGGGAAGTGGCTCTGGATATTGTACGGGAGGTCAGCGATCGCGAGCGGCCTCGCGGCGTCGCTCAGCGATGAGTTCGTCGGAGAGGGAAACGCCTACAGGGATGTATTTGCGGGCGAGTTGCTGGGCGCGCTGAACCCGCTGTGCAGCGGTCATTCTGCGCAATTCGCGGTTCTTCATCAGGACAACAGCCCGGACGGATTGGAGTCGTGGAGCAGAAGTCATGTACGTTTTCATTATGACAAAGAGGCGTCGCAGGAGAGGGGCTGTTCAGAAGGCCACGACTGATACGCCGCTTCCCGAACTTCAAGCTTTGACGGAGAAACAGGCTTCGGCGTTGGCCCACCTTCGAGGCCTGATGCGTGAGGATTTTGCAGAATGAGGCGGCGGCGAGGCGTTTCTGAAGTGGCTGCGGACTGATCCGGAACCGCGCGAGCGATGACCTCGCGCATCGAGAGCCTGCGCTTAGAAGCCGGCAACGAAAGTCAATCCGCGCTGTAAGCTAAAGACCAGGATTCCGGCGTGAAGACGGCGATCAGCGTATCGAAAGAAGATTATCTGAAGGCGATTCTCGAAGCCGAGAGCGAGGGGCGGACGGTGATTTCGGCGACGCTGGCGCACTGGCTGGAAGTGTCGCCGCCGGCGGTTTCGATGGCGCTGCGGCGGCTGAAGCGGGACGGCTTTGTGGAGGTGCGGGCGGACGGCGTGGTGCGGCTGACGCCGAAGGGGCACGAGGCGGCGTACCGAACGGCGCTGCGGCATCATCTGATCGAGCGCATGCTGTCGGAGATGTTCGGGATGCCGTGGTATGAAGTACACGACGAGGCGGAGCGGCTGGAACATGCGGTTTCGCCGGCGTTCGAAGCGCTGCTGATGAAGAAGCTGGGCGAGAAGGGGACGTGCCCGCACGGGAACGCGGTGCTGCCGGAGAGCGAGGAGAAGCGGAAGCGGCTCGGGGTACGGCCGCTGGCGGAGGTTGCGGAGGGCACGGACTGCACGGTGACCAGCCTCTACGAGCGCGACGAGAAGCTGCTGCGGTTCCTGAACCAGGCGGGGATCGAGCCGGGTGGCGCGGTGCGGGTGGTGCAGCGCAACTACGATCAGACGGTCGGGATCGAGACGGCGGCGGGGCGGTTCACGATCGGGCCGGCGGCTGCGGAGAAGGTGCGGGTGAAGCGGTCGCGCGGCCCCGTGCGGACGAGCGGAGCCGGGCAGGGATCCGGCAACGGGGCGGGACACGGCCGCTGAACGGCGCACATTTGTGGTTGGGGACGGAGCGGAGAGCCAAGCCGGTAGATAGAATTCCTGAAGAAACTGCTGCCATGGTCAAGCTCCGCGCTGCCGGTGTGCTTTGCGCTGCGTTCATAGCGCTGGGGGCGGCTCCGGCGAAGGCTCTCGATCCGCATACGGCGCTCGCGCAATACGGCTATCAGTCGTGGCAGACGGATACGGGGCTGCCGCAAAACACTGTCCACGCGATTGTGCAGGGGCGCGATGGGTATCTGTGGATCGCGACCGAGGGCGGCCTGGTGCGCTTCGACGGCGTGGAGTTCAGAGCCGTGACGCGGGCGAATACGCCGGAGCTACCCAGCGATCTCATCGATGACCTGATGGAGGATCGCGACGGTACGCTGTGGGTCAGCACATCGGGCGGGCTGGCGCGAATGCGCGGCGGGTTGGTGGAGGCTTTTGGGGCTGCGCATGGGATTCCGGCGACGCAGGTTTGGCGGACGTTTCAGGATGGGCGTGGCGTGGTGTGGGCACTGACCGCGGCGGGGCTGTTTCGAATCGAGGACGAGCGGGCGACGCGGATCGATTTGAATGCGGGGCTGACAGAAAACAGCAGGATGGCTGCGGGAACCGATGGGTCGCTCCACCCCGTCGCACCAACAGCGGGTGCGCCGGGGGCCCCGGGGTCGCTCCACCCCATCGCACCAACTGCGGGTGCGCCGGGGGCCCCGGGGTCGCTGTGGCTGGGGACGGCGGAAGGG
The DNA here is from genome assembly GCA_050011735.1 of Acidobacteriaceae bacterium. Classification (GTDB taxonomy): domain Bacteria; phylum Acidobacteriota; class Terriglobia; order Terriglobales; family Acidobacteriaceae; genus Palsa-343. The sequence goes on from JBEKIN010000021.1 coordinate 10,525, forward strand.
TTGATGCGCGCGGGCGCGGACGGTGTGTTTCAGCGGGTCGGCGCTGGTGGTGAGGTACTGGCGCTGGCTCTGGATCGCGGCGGCACGGTGTGGGCGGGAATGCGGTCGGGACTCGAGGCCTGTTCGGCAACGGGATGCAGGAGCGTGCCGGTGCCTGGCGGGGTCGCGGTAAACGCGCTGGCGGAGGATCGGGTTGGGCGCGCGTGGATCGGAACTGAGGCGGGGCTGTTGGTCGCGGACGGCGATCGGGTTCAGGCGTTCGGACAAAAGACGGGCCCAGTGGGTTTTCTGTATGGCGATCGGGCTGGGATGCTGTGGGCGGGGACGGCGCAGGGGCTGATGCGGATTGATCCGCAGAAGGGCACAGCCGAGTTGCTGCGAGGGGGAGATGTTTTTCTGAGCGCCGCGGAAGATCGTGAAGGCGATTTGTGGCTGGGCACGGAGTCGGGCGGGCTGGCGGTGCTGCGGGACCGGAAATTCTCGAGCCTGGCTGCCGAAGATGGACTGACGGATGAGTATGTGCTGGCGCTGGCGCAGGCTCCGAACGGTCATGTTGCGGCGGGGACGAAGGGGGGCGGCCTCAACGTATTTCGGGACGGCCAGTTTTACCCGCTGACGACGGCGCAGGGCCTGTTGAGCAATGTTGTGCTGACGATGGCGGCGGCTGCGAATGGCGACGTGTGGGTGGGCACGCCGGATGGACTGAACCTGCTCCACAACGGCGATGTCGTGCGGGCGTTCACGACGGCGGACGGCCTGGCAGATGACTTTGTGCGCTCGCTCTATGTGGGGCGCGGCGGAGAGTTGTGGATTGGGACGCGGCATGGGCTTTCGCGGTATGAGGATGGCAAGTTCACGACGTGGACGGCGCTGGATGGGTTGGGCAGCGATCTGATTGGAGCGATGACGCAACACCCCACCACGCCAAATGCGGGCGTGCCGGGGGCCCCGACCCAGGATCGCGACGGGAATTTGTGGATTGGAACGCTGGGCGGGCTGAGCCGCTTTCGCGATGGTCAGTTCAGGAATTTCACCACGAAAGATGGGCTTTCCAGCAACGTGGTCACTGCGTTGTATGAGGATGGCGATGAGCTGTGGATTGGGACCAACGATGGCGGATTGAATCGGTGGCGTGCGGGAAAGATTGTGACCCTTGCATCGCCGCAGTTGCCGCAGCGGGTGATCGCGATTCTGGAAGACGGCAGCGGGTATCTGTGGATCAGCTCTAATACTGGTATTTACCGCGCGAGCCGCGAGGCACTGAATCGCATGGCGGACGGAGGGGCGGCGGCGGAAGTGATGCGCTTTGGCGTGGCGGACGGGATGCGCATCAGCGAGTGCTCGAGCGGGGGGCATCCCGCGGCAGTGCGTTTGCAGGATGGGTCGCTGTGGTTTGCGACGCTGAAGGGAATTGCGCGCGTCGATCCCGAACATATGCCGGTGAATCGCGTAGCGCCGCAGGTGGCACTGGAGCGGGTGAGCGTGGACGATGCGCTGCAGACGTCGACCGCCGACCTGACGGTGACGCCGGGGCACAGCCATTATGAGTTCGACTATGCGGGGCTGAGCTTCGTGGCGCCACAAAAGGTGGAGTACCGGTATCAACTGGAGGGGTTCGATCGCGGATGGGTGGATGCGGGGACGCGGCGCGCGGCCTACTACACGAATCTGCCGCATGGGCACTACACGTTTCGCGTGATCGCGCGCAATAACGACGGGGTATGGAGCGGGACGGCGGCGACGGCGGAGCTGACGATCGAGCCGCATGTTTACCAGACAGTGTGGTTCCGGCTGCTGGTTTTGCTGGCGATTGTGGGGCTGGGGTACGCGGCGTGGCGGCGGCGGTTGATGCGCGCGGAGCGGGAATTTCAGGCGGTGCTGGGGGAGCGGACGCGCATCGCGCGAGAGATTCACGATACGCTGGCGCAGGGGTTCGTTGCGGTTTCAGTGCATCTGGAGCTGGTGGCGCAGCTGATGCGGAGTTCCGCGGATGCCGCTCGGGAGCAGCTGGCGCGGGCACAGGCCCTGGTGAGAAGCAGCCTCGACGATGCGAGGACGTCGATTTGGGAGCTGCGGTCGCAGGGGGCCGAACGCGAGGACCTGGCGGTGCGGATTCTGAAGATGGCGGAGGAGACGACGTCGCGAACTGGGTCACGGACGCGAGTACAGATGCAGGTGGTGGGGACGAATCATCCGCTGGATGAGGATGTGGAACGGGAGCTGATGCGGATTGCGCGCGAGGCAGTGACGAACGCGGTGCGCCATGGCGATGCGGAGAACATTGTGCTGCGGCTGGAATTTGAGGGGAGTATGTTCGGGATGGAGATTCGCGACGATGGGCGGGGATTTGCGGGGACGCCTCCAGATGGCTCGAGTGGACACTTCGGATTGACCGGCATGCGGGAACGGGCGAAGGCTATTGGCGCTACGCTGGTTGTCGAGAGCAGCCTGGGCGAGGGAACCACGGTGCGGGTGGGACTAAACATTTCCCAGGCCGGGGAGACGGAGATGAAAACGTAACTATGGCAGATACGATTAACATCCTGATCGTCGACGATCATCACATCGTGCGCCAGGGGCTGGCGGCTTTGCTGAAGACAGTACCCGGATTCGCAGTGGTGGCGGAGGCCTCCGATGGCGAGCAGGCGGTGGATCTGTTCAGAAAGCACCGGCCGGATGTGACGCTGATGGACCTGCGGCTGCCGAAAATGAACGGCGTGGAGGCCATCACGAAAATTCGCGGAGGATTTCCGGCGGCGCGGATTATTGTGCTGACGACGTTTGACGGAGACGAGGATATCTACCGCGCGATGCAGGCGGGCGCTAAGGGATATCTGCTGAAGGGGATGGATCTGACGGAGCTGACCGAGGCGGTGCGGGCCGTGCATGCGGGGAAATCGCGGATTCCGTCGCGCGTTGCGGAGAAGCTGGCGGAGCGAATGGGTGGCGCCACGCTGACCGCGCGCGAACTGGAAGTTCTGCAGCTGATCGTTGCGGGAAAGAGCAACAAGGAGATCGGGAACGCACTGTTCATCTCGGAAGCGACGGTGAAAACGCATGTGAACAGCCTGCTGAGCAAGATGGGCGTGGAGGACCGCACGCAGGCGGCGACCACGGCGCTGCAGCGGGGGATTGTGCATCTGGACTGACAGCAGAGCTCAGAGCACAGAGCTCAGCGGCCGGAGGATAAGGTAGAGGGATGAGGAGTTCGCGTGGATTTGCGACGTGGGTCGGCAGTGTGGCAGTGGCGATGGTTGTTTCGCTTGCATTGTATGGGTTCGCGCAGGAGACGCGGCTGGCGGAGTGGCATCAGGCCACGGATGTCGAGCTGCGGTCGGTGATTCCGGCGCGCGCGCCAGTGGTGCGGGAGCGGATTGAGACGGAGATGCGCTCGGCGTCCGGCATCACGAACGGGCATGGAAAGTACATTGCGGGGGTGGTGCTGATTACGGCGGGCTATTCGGCTGAGGGAAAGTACTCACACTTTTTTCTGACCCAGGTTCCGCTCAGGCTGGGGACCGACACGCGGCTGGCGGCTGGCGAGTATGTCCTGGGCTATGAGCACACCGACAACGGGTTGCTGATCCACTTTTATGAGGCGGCGACAGGGAAGCCGGCCGGCAGCGTGCTGGCCACGCTGATTCCGGGCGTCACGCGTGTAGAATCTTTTCGCATCTGGCCGCCCGCGGATCGCGCAACGATACAGATCGGACGATTTGGCTTCGGCTATCAGATTGGGAGCCAGGGGACATGACGCAAGCTTCATCGCAAAAAGAAAAGAAAGTGCTGGAAGCGCTGAGCGAGAACTGGCAGGCGGAGATGCGCGGCTTCCACACTTACAACACGCTGGCGGAGCGTGACGACGATGCTGTCCGCAGCAAGACGCTGCGACACATTGCAGAGGCGGAGGCACAACACGCGGCGATGTGGGCGAAGCGCATTCGGGATCTGGGCGCGGAATTGCCGAAATACGACGGGAAAGCGACGGGTGACGCGGACACGCTGGTGAACCGGCTGGGCGGCCCGCAGATGGCGCTGCGACGGCTGGAGATCGACGAGAGCCGCGATATTGCGCGGTATGGGCAGCAGCTGAAGGAACTGGGCGATGAGCCGAGCATCGCCATTCTGAACCAGGTGATTGCGGACGAGCAGGAGCACTATCGCGAGCTGAGCGAGCTGATCCGGCATCGCTATCCGAAGACGGCGACCAGCTCGGACGCGGCGCGCAAGCAGCTGGACGAACTGCTGACGCAGCGCAATCGATCGGGAAGGCAGACGGCGGGATGGATCGGCGACGCGATTTACGGCGTGAATGACGGGTTGGGCGCGATTTTCGGGATTGTGTCGGGGGTTTCGGGCGCGACACTGGGCAACAGCCACTGGGTCCTGCTCTCGGGAATTGCGGGGATGGTTGCGAGCGCGCTGTCGATGGGATCGGGCGCGTATCTGGCGGCGAAGAGCGAGCGGGAGATTTATGAAGCGGAACTGGCGCGGGAGCGTGAGGCCGTCGAGATGAACGGTCCGGAGGCGCAGGAGCTGCTTTCGCTGTACTACCAGGTGAAGGGCATTCCGCACGACGATGCTGACCACGTGGTGGCGCATCTGGCGGAGTCGCCAGCTCAATTCACACGCGCACTGGCCGCCGAGCGGCTGAACATGACGGAGGAGGGGCTGAGCAAGCCGCTGGTGTCGGCGTGGTCGGGAGCGCTGTCGACTGCCGTGGGGGCGTTCATTCCCATCGTGCCGTTTTTCTTTATGACCGGATATCCGGCGGTTATCTTGTCGGCGATTGTCTCGCTGATCGCGCATTTCGCGGTGGGCGCGGCGAAGTCGCTGATCACAGTGCGGTCGTGGTGGGCCAGCGGGCTGGAGATGACGCTGGTGGGCGCGGCGGAAGGTGTAGCGACGTACGTGATTGGGATTGGGTTGGGAAGACTGGGAGCGTAGACATCCCGGGTCTCAAAATCGAGACCCGCGGCAACCGGCAGATATGGGTCATGCAGATCCTGCTGGCAGCGGTCACTTCTGCATCGTCGCGTAGTAATCCTGGAGGGTGAAGAAGGCCTTCTTCTTTTCGCCCTTGTCGGAAACGAGGCCTTTGCGGTTGTAGTGGTCCTGGATGCCGGGGAGCTGGCGCATGGGCGAGCGGAAGTCCATCAGGACCCAGGGCGTCATGCCACGCAGGAATGGAATCTTGCCGAGCATGAGGAACTGCTGGCGGAAGACGTAATCCTGGTATTCCTCGGTGAACATTTGAGTAGCCGGGCCATGCAGCCCGGCTTTTGCGTCCGCGCCGAATTCGCTGATGATCACCGGCTTGCCCATGGGATTTTGCCAGGTGTAATCGGGGATGGTGGCCGCGTTGCCCATGTACCAGCCGATGTATTCGTTGTACCCGAGGACGTCGAGGTCCTGGCCGAGCGGATCGTCGAGCGTTGCGGTGGTTCCCTTGAAGTGCGTGACGATGGCCGAGGTGATGAGGCGCGTGGGGTCTTCGCTGCGCGCTTCGACGGCCAGTTGATGGATGAAGGCGTCGCGTTCGGGGCTCTCGGGGGTTTCGTTGGACATGGACCACATGATCACGGAGGCGTGGTTGTGGTCGCGGCGGATCATTTCCCAGAGCTGGTGTTTAGCGGCGTCGAGGGTGGGTGGGTTGGTCCAGGCGATGCCCCAGTAGACGGGGATTTCGGACCAGACCATGAGGCCGAGCTTGTCGGCGAGGCGGTATTCGTTTTCGGTGTGGGGGTAATGGGCCATGCGCACGAAGTTGCAGTGGAGCTCGTGCGCCCAGCCGAGGAGGGTTTCGGCGTCCTTGTCGGACCAGGAGCGGCCGGAGCGGGAGGGCGCCTCGTCGTGATAGCTGATGCCGCGCAGGAAGACCGGCTTACCGTTGAGAAGGATCTGATCGCCCTGGACTTCAATAGTGCGGAAACCGATGTCGTCCGTTAGGTCGTCGGGACCGGCGTGGAGGGAGACGGCGTAGAGGCGCGGCTGCTCCGGGGACCAAAGCTCCAGGCCAGGCGCGGCGAAAGAGAACGTGGCTCGGCCATTTGTATCCGTGACCGTATCTTTTTCGATGTGCAGGTCGGGGATGCTGAGGGTGACGTGGGTGCCTGAGCCAGCAGCGGTGACGTGGACGTAGCCTTCGAGCTGGTTGGATGTGCCGCGCTTGAGCTGGAGCGAGTAGTCGTCGATGTACGTGTCGGGGAGCTCGACGAGGGAGACGGGGTGGGTGATGCCGCCGTAATTCCACCAGTCAGATTTGATGGTGGGAACGCGGTCGACCGTGCGCTGGTTATCGACGGCGGCGACGATGAAGTTGTCGCCATCTTTCACGACACCGGTGATCTCGCAGTCGAAGGGGGTGAATCCGCCTTCGTGATCGCAGACGTGCTGGTCGTTGACGAAGATGTGGGCGGCGTAGTTGACGGCGCCGAAGTGGATGAAGAGATGCGTATGCGGCTTCGGATGGACTGTGAAGTCGCGCTGGTACCAGAGCAGGCCTTCGTAATAGAAGAGCGAATCCTTCTGGGAATTCCAGTCGCCGGGGACGTCGAGGGTGGGCGATCGGGCGAAGTCGTACTGGAGGAGCGGTCCGCCGGGGACATAATGCGCGTTCTTCGCATAGCCGTTCAGGCTGGCGTGGTCGGGGTTCGATCCCCAGCCTTCGCGGTAAGGATCGGGGATGAAGTGCCAGGGGCCGTCGAGGCTGGTTTGTGCGCGGTGGTCTACGTCGACGAGCAGCGTGGTTTGCTGAGGGTACGCGGCGATGGCGGTGAGTGCCAAGGCGGAGGACAGAACAAGAAGCGCGGAACGGCGGCACATGCGGATCATCTTATTCCGTGCGTCGTGCGATGGCGACCCGCGCGAAGGGGGTTTCCCGCAGTGCGGCACGCAGAGAAATCGCCGGAGCGATGGCTCCGGCCGTCGGGTTGAGACAACAATTTGCTCAGTGAACGCCAACCCCGTCGTGCTCGTGGTAATTCGGGTAAGGCGGCTTGGGATACGTGGGCAGCGGATGTTCCTTGAGCTGTTCCATGACGTACTGCACGGCGCGCTCGAGCTGCGGATCGTGACCGGCAGCGACGGACTTCGGATCATACTCAACCTCGATGTCGGGCGGGATGCCGTGGTTCTCGACCTCGAACTGTCCTTTTAGGCCGTAGATCGCGGTGCGGGGCGCGGTGATCCGGCCGCCGTCGAGGAGCACGGGATAGCCGCCGATGCCGACGAGCCCGCCCCAGGTGCGCACGCCGATGAGCGGGCCGAGGTCGGCCTTGCGGAAGTACCAGGGCATGAGGTCGCCGCCGGAGCCAGCTGACTGGTTGATGAGCATCGCTTTGGGACCGAAGATGGCGCCGGCAGGATCGGTGACATCCTCGCCTTCGCGGGTTTCGTAGCGGGACATCGGGACGCGGCGCAGAGTGTCGATGACGTAGTCGGCGATCTGGCCGCCTTCGTTGTAGCGCTCGTCGATGATGACGCCCTTCTTCTGCACCTGGGCGAAGAAGTAGCGGTTGAAGTTGGTGAAGCCGCCGCCGGCGGTATTCGGGATGTAGACGTATGCGACCTGGTTGTTAGTCATCTCGTCGACTTTGCGGCGATTCGATTCGATGAAGGCGAGGTTACGGAGGCCGTGTTCCGATTCGATGGCGACGACGGTGACATCGCGCGCGCCTGTGCCGTCGGGGCTGGGACCGACGTGCAGTACGACCTGTTTGCCGGCGGTTCCTTCGAAGAAGCTGTAGATGTTGTCGGAGGCGTGGAGATCGCGACCGTTGACGGCGAGCAGATACTCGCCTTCCTTCACATTGACGCCGGGCTGGGTGAGCGGGGCGTGCAGAGCGGGATTCCAGTTTTCGCCGTTGTAGATGTGGGCGAAGCGGTAGCGATCATGATCGACGGAATAGTCGGCGCCGAGCAGGCCGGTGTGCGGGGAGTGATCGGGCTCGCCGGGACCGCGAATGAACATGTGGCCCACGGTGATTTCGCCGAGCATTTCCTCGAAGAGGTAGTTCAGTTCGTCGCGTGAGCCGATGCCGTCGAGGTAAGGCTCGTAGCGTTTCTCGACTTTGGCGATATCGAGGCCATGATGATTGGGGTCGTAGAAGAAGTCGCGCTCGATGCGCCAGGTTTCGCGGTACATCTGGCGATACTCGGCGCGGGGGTCGACGTTGGCCTGGAGACTGCCGAGGTTGAGCGGCTTACCGGGCTTCTCCTTCACGTCGTCCGCGGTGGCGATGAGCCATGAATCGCCTTTCTTGTAGAGCATTTTTTCGCCGTTGGCGGAGATCGTGTAGCCGTCGATGCCGGAGAGAACCTCGGTGGTTTCGCGCTTTTCCAGAGAGAAGCGCCACAGGGCACGAATGCCGGGGCCTTCTCCATGCGAGGGGTTCGCGACGGGACTGCCTTCTGCGATGTAAAGCACCCCTTCTTTACCGGCCTGAAGGTCGACGTAGTTGCGGGCGGGGATGGGCAGCGCGAGGATGCGCTGGTCGATGCCATCGAAGTCGACCTTCACTACGGGCAGCTTCTTTTCGTCCTTCTTGTCCTTGCTCGCGGTCTCGTCTTTTTTGTCCTTCGCGGTTTGGTCGTCGGTCTTTTTTGCGTCGTCGGCTGCGGTCTTCGAGTCGTCCTTTGACTTTTCGTCCTTCGCCTTTTCGTCATCGCTTTCGGGAGGCAGAGGCGAGGGCAGATCTTTGGAAAGCACGACAACATAGACGCTGCTGGAGACGGCGCGATCGAGGCTGGAGAGGTCGAAGCCGGCGACCGAGGGTCCGACGTTGGTGCTGGCGGTGAAGTAGAGATATTTGCCGTTGTGATCGAAGGCGACGCTGCCGACATCGCTCATGCCGTCGGTGATCTGCGTGGTCTTGTGCGTGTCGAGGGAATAGAGGAAGACGGCATGCATGAAGTTATGCAGTGTCTTGAGGTAACCGATCCATTTGCCGTCGGGGGACCACGTGGCGCTGCCCGCGAACTCGAAGCCTTCGTAGTTTTCCGTGTCGACCAGGACGGGATGCGGGTTGTCGACGTCGAGATACCAGAGATGCAGCTTCTTGTCGGAGTACAGGATGCGCTTCGAATCGGGAGACCAGCGCGGTGAGTAGAAAAAGGAGGGCTCGGGACCGAGGTCGATGACCTTCGGCGGCGCAATGCCGTTTTGATCGCGGATGTGGAGCTGATATTCGCCGGAGGCGTCGCTGAAATACGCGATGGATTTGCCGTCAGTGGACCAGGCGGGATCGCGCTCAGCGGCGCTGGAGGTGTTGGTGAGGTTGCGCGCATCGCCCTTCTCGGCGGGAACGGTGAAGATGTCGCCCTGGGCTTCAAACACTGCGCGCGCGCCGGTGGGCGAGACGGCCGCGTTAAGGATCAGGTGCGGATCGATGACGGCGAGGGAGGGCTCAAGCGCGGGCAGATCGCCGTGGAGGGTGATGTCGACGGGATGTTGTGCGCGAGCGGCAGTGTCGTAAAGATGAATGCTGCCGAACTGCTCATAGACGATGCCGCCGGGACCGGCGCTGGCGGACTTGAGATCGAAGCTCTTGTTCTCGACGACCTGCTCGACCTGCTTCGACTTCGTGTCGTAGCTGAAGAGCGTGACGGGACCGTTGCGATCGGAGAGGAAGTAGACCATGTCGCCAATCCAGAGGGGGTTGGAGTCGTTGGAATTGTCGCGGGGGACTTTGGTGAGGTCGAGGGTGGCAAGGTCAACGATCCAGACCGGCTCGGTTTGGCCGCCGCGATAGCGCTTCCAGGCGCGCTGCCACTGGTTAAAGGGCGTGTAGGCGATCTGTTTACCGTCGGGCGAGAGGGAGCCGCTGTCGACGGAAGGAAGAGGAAATTCGACGGGCAGGCCGGAGCCGTCGGCGTGAATGCGGAACAGTTGTGCGAAGTCGTTCCAGGCGGCGCGACCGCTGAGGAACAGCACATCTTTGCCGTCGGGAGACCAGCCGACGACCTCATCCTGGTCGGGATGGTACGTGAGGCGGCGCGGCACGCCGCCGTTGACGGACACGGTGTACACGTCAACGTTGCCGTGGACGCGCGCGGAGTACGCGAGGGTCTGGCCATCGGGGGAGAAGTACGGGCCGGCGACGACGGAGGCTGTTGAGGTGAGGCGAATCGCTTCGCCGCCGGTGCGCGCGACGACCCAGATGTCGTCGGCGTGGCGAAACGCGATTTGATCTTTGCTCAGCGTGGGATGGAGCAGAAGCAGCGGCGAAGCGTGGGCAACGAAAGGCAGGACGAGGAGCGCGAAGAGCACAGCACGCGTGTGGCGGAGCACGGATCCTCCAGCTGGAAGAAATGGTGAAGAGAAAGTGTACTCGCCGAGTTACGAGTTGGCCATCGGAGACGCCCGGATGCTGGGCGGGCAGGCTTAACTATTTTCGTGGATCGCGGAGGCGGAAGCGGTTGGCGCGGTCGAATTCGTCGCGGAGCTCCGGGGTTTTGAGATTCTCGCGGATGTGGGCGAGGCGCTGTTCGAGAGCGTGCAGGGTTTGGGCGATGGCCTCGGAGTTGGTGTGGGCGATGTCGCGCCACATGGAAAAGGGGCTGGCGCCAAGACGCGTCATCTCGCGGAGGGCGCGGCCGCCGATGGGGAGCAGGTCGGCGTTGGCTGCGAATTCGTCCTCGAGCAGCGCGCACATGGCCGTGGAGACGAATTGCGGCAGATGACTGATCCAGGCGCAGAGCACGTCGTGGCGGTCGGGATCGATGGAGAGGCTGCGGGAGCCGAAGCGGCCGACCCAGGCGCGCCATTCGTCGGCCAGGGCGCGGGCGACGGGGGTCATTCTGCTGTCGGGGCATTCTGCGAAGAGCCAGACCGCGCCGTCGAAGAGTGCGGCATCGGCATGGTCGGCGCCGCTGACTTCTTTGCCCGCCATGGGGTGGCCGGGGAGGAATCCAGGCTGGCCGGGCGCGTTGTATTTGTCACGGGCACGGGCACAAATTGCGCCTTTGACGCTGCCCACGTCGGTGAGGAGTTGATCTTCACGCAGGATTGGGGCGAGGCGGTCGAGCCATTCGAGGATGGTGAACACGGGTCCGCCAAGGATTGTGAGGTCGGCCTCGGTGGCCGCGGCGAGCGGATCGTCGGCCAGCACGGTGATCGCTTCGCGACGGAAAGCTGCGTTGAGCTGCTCGGGGTTGGGGTCCCAACCCGTGATGGATCCGGAGAAGCCGTGGGCGCGCAAGGCGAGGCCGACGGAAGCTCCGATCAGGCCGGTGCCGAGGATTGCGATGCGCTCGATGGGCATTTGACGTTAGTTTACGGTGCCGACTGAACGGTTAGCGTGAAGCCCATGTCCCCAACCCCAGGGACACGGGGCACCCATTTACAGTGTCCGGCCCACGGCGGGGGCGATGATGCGGAGCGCATCCATGAGCTCGGCGAACTGCTCGGGGAAAAGCGACTGCGCGCCGTCGGAGAGCGCTTTGTCGGGGTTGGGGTGGACTTCGATGAGGAGGCCGTCGCCGCCAGCGGCAACGGTAGCGCGCGCCATGGCCGGTACCTTGTCGCGGCGGCCAGTGCCGTGGGAGGGATCGCCCACGATGGGCAGGTGCGAAAGCGTCTTCACGACGGGAATGGCGGAGATGTCCATGGTGTTGCGCGTGTAGGTTTCGAAGGTGCGAATGCCGCGCTCGCAGAGAATGACGTCGTAGTTGCCGCCGGCGAGGAGGTATTCGGCGGAGAGCAGCAGCTCTTCGATGGTGGCGGCGATGCCGCGCTTGAGAAGGACGGGACGGCGGACCGCGCCGAGCTCACGCAGCAGGTTGAAGTTCTGCATGTTGCGCGCGCCGACCTGAAAGAGGTCGACGTACGGCATCATCGGCTCGATCTGGGAGATTTCCATGACCTCGCTGACAACGAGCAGGCCGTGAGCGTCGCCGGCTTCGCGGAGAAGCTTGAGAGCATCAAGGCCAAGGCCCTGGAAGGAGTAGGGCGAGCTGCGCGGTTTGAAGGCGCCACCGCGGAGGAATTTTGCGCCGGCGGTTTTGACGAGCTTTGCGCAGGAGAAGATCTGCTCGCGGCTTTCGACGGAGCAAGGTCCGGCCATGACAACGACTTCGCCGCCGCCTACGCTGACGCCGTTGGGAAAGCGGACGATGGTGCCTTCCGGGCGGAAGCTGCGTCCGGCGAGTTTGTAGGGCGAGGAGATGCGGATGACTTCTGCGACGCCGGCGAGGACCTCGAATTCCTGGTGCTCGAAGATGCCGGGCGTTCCGACGCCGGCCAGGATGGTCTGCACGGTGCCGGTGGTGCGGTGGACATTGAAGCCGATTTCCATCATGCGCTCGACGACGGTTTGAATCTCCTCTTCGGTCGCGCGATCCTGCATAGCAACAATCATTTTTCTTTTCCTGTCTGGGTCTGCGCGCCGGTTGCGGGCGGGTTCGGACGAGAGGCGAGCTCGTTGCGCTGCAGGGCCCGCATCACGTCGACAATGCGCTCGTAAATGTGAACGAGCTCGATGTCGGGCAGCGGGCCGGGATTGTGGCTGCGCACGTTGTCGAAAATGACGCGCTCGCGATTGGGCTCGTAGACGGGCAAGTCGGTTTCGCGTTTCAGGCGACCGATTTCCTGTGCGGCGGCGGCGCGCTCGCTGATAAGCGCGACGATACGCCGGTCGAGTTCATCGATTTTGCGCCGAAAGGTTTCGATGTCCATGGTCTTCCTTCTTCACCCGAGCGATGAAGCGCGCGGGGGCATGGAGAAATCAGCAATTACAACCGTATACGAAGAGGAGGATTTTTTAGCGGGCCGGCACGGCGGGTTCACTGACGCCACCGCGCAGGCCCTGGATAAATCGAGCGATGGAGCTGGGGGCGTCTTTAGGACCGGCCTGCTCGATGGTGGCGACCAGCGCGCTGCCGATGACGGCGGCGTCGGCAAATTCACCCACGGCGGCGAAGTGTTCGGGGTTCGAGATGCCGAAGCCGACCGCGATAGGCAATTTTGTAAAGCGGCGCAGGCGTTTGACGAGCTGTTCGGCGTCGGATTCGAGCGAGGCCCGGGTGCCGGTGATGCCCACGCGCGAGAGGGCGTAGACGAATCCCTGAGAGGCGGCGCAGATTCGCTCGAGGCGTGCGTCGGGGCTGGTGGGCGCAGCCAGGAAAATCGGCGCGAGATGATGGCGATGAAGAGCTTCGAGGTACTCGCCGGCTTCTTCGACGATCATGTCGGTGACCAGGACGCCGTCGACGCCGGCCTGCTCCGCGGCTGCGCAGAAGTTTTCGAGTCCGAAGCGGAGAACGGGATTGTAGTAAGTGAAGATGATGAGGCCGGTCTGCGGCCGCTCGATGCGAAGGGCGGCGGCGAGGGCGAGGACGTCGTGGAGGCGGGTGCCGTTCTTCACGGCGCGCTCGCTGGCGCGCTGGATGACGGGGCCGTCGGCGAGTGGATCGCTGAAGGGGACGCCCAGCTCGAGTACGTCCGCGCCCGCGTCAATGGCAGCGATGGCGATGTTATGGGTGGTCGCGAGGTCGGGGTCGCCGACGGTGATGTAGGCGACGAGGCCGGGCTTACTGGCGAAACGGATCGGCATCGGCGCCTAGGCTCCCGATAGATGGAGTTCGCGGGCGAGGATGCCCATGTCTTTGTCGCCGCGGCCGGAGATGTTGACGAGCAGGATGTCGCGCGGGGTGAGGCTCGGCGCGAGGCGGAGGCATTCGGCGACGGCGTGCGCGCTTTCGAGCGCGGGGATGATGCCTTCGGTGCGCGCAAGGCGCAGGGTGGCGTCGAGAGCTTCGGCATCGGTGGCGGAGATGTATTCGGCGCGGCCGGAGTCGTGGAGCGCGGCGTGTTCTGGGCCGATGGAGGCGTAATCGAGACCGGCGGAGACAGAGTGGGTGAGGGCGATCTGGCCGTTGTCGTCCTGCAGGACGTACGAGTAGGTGCCCTGAAGGACGCCGGGCGATCCTCCGCTGAAACGGGCCGCGTGCTCGCCGAGCGCGGCGCCGCGGCCGCCAGCTTCGACGCCGATGAGGCGGACTTCTTTGTCGGGAATGAATTCGTAGAACGCACCGATAGCGTTGGAGCCGCCACCGACGCAGGCGATGATGGCGGTGGGCAGGCGATTTTCCTTCTCGAGAATCTGCGCGCGAGCTTCGCGGCCGATGACGCGATGGAAATCGCGAACCATGGTCGGATAGGGGTGCGCGCCCAGCACGCTGCCGAGAAGGTAGTGCGTGGTGCGGACGTTGGTGACCCAGTCGCGCATGGCTTCGTTGATGGCGTCCTTGAGGGTGCGCGAACCGGACGAGACGCCGCGGACTTCCGCGCCGAGCATGCGCATGCGGTAGACGTTGAGCTCCTGGCGGTGCATGTCCTCTTCGCCCATGTAGACGACGCAGTCGAGGCCGAAGAGTGCGCAGACGGTGGCGGTGGCGACGCCGTGCTGGCCCGCGCCGGTTTCCGCGATGATGCGCTTCTTACCCATGCGCACGGCGAGCAACGCCTGACCGAGGCAGTTGTTGATCTTGTGCGCGCCGGTGTGGAGGAGGTCTTCACGCTTGAGATAAATCTTCGCGCCGCCGAGGGATTCCGTGAGGCGCGATGCGAAATAGAGGGGTGTGGGGCGACCGGCGTAGTCGCGCAGCAGCGAGTCAAGCTTCAGGTGGAAATCGGGATCCGCCTGGGCCTCGGCGTATGCCTGCTCCAGCTCGTCGAGCGCGGCGACAAGGGTCTCGGGGACGTAGCGGCCGCCGTAGGGGCCGAAGCGTCCGGCGACGCGATTGGTCACAGTAGCTGCCATGATTCCACCTTACACCGGACCCACGGCAGTGGGGAGCATGGGGGGAGGTTCGATTTCGAGGAAGGCGAAGCGGGCCGCGCGGATGAAGTCGTAGAGGAATTCAGGGTGTTTTTTTCCTGGTGAGGATTCGACGCCGCTGGAGACGTCGACACCCCAGGGGCGGAGGGTGAGGATGGCCTCGCGGATATTGCCCGGATACAGGCCGCCGGCGAGAATGATGCGCAGTTTTCCGGCTTCAGCGGAGAGAACGTCTTTGGCGCGAGCCCAGTCCAGGGTTCTGCCCGTTCCGCCCGATGCGGTTGAGGTTCTTGTATCGAGCAGAACCGCATCGATATCCCGATGCCGCGCAACGGCACGCAGTTCGTCACGGAGTCTATCCTCTGCTCGGGAGGGGTCGCTGTTCACATCCCAGTGGAGGGTCTGGATAAGGAAGAAATTCGCGTCGAATTCGCGGCGCAGCCGTTCTGCGAGCGAAAAGTCGAGCTCGCCGTGAAGCTGAGCTCCGTGCAGTCCCGCAGTGTGGAGAGCGAACACAATATCATCGAAATCCTGTGTGCCAAAAACGCCGATCTTCGTGAGGTCGGCAGGCAAGTCCGGCATCATGGCCGAGATCTGTGTGGCGCTGATCCTGCGCGGACTGGGAGCGAAGACGAAGCCGACGGCGTCTGCGCCGGCATCTGCGGCCACCCGCACGTCTTCGAGATTGGTGTTGCCGCAGATTTTGATCCACATGGCTTTTTAGGTGTGCTGAGTGGTTGGCTCTGGCAAGGTGTTGGCGGATTGCAGCAGTGCTTCGAGAGCCGTGCCGGGGTTCGGCTGGCGCATGAGCGATTCGCCGATGAGCAAGGCGTCGAAGCCGGCGGCGCGCAGGGTTTGGATATCGGCGGCGGTGTGGATGCCGCTTTCGGCGACGTGTACGGCGTTGGGGGGAAGCTGGCCGGCGAGCTCCAGGGAGGTTTCGAGGCGGACCTCGAAGGTTTTCAGGTCGCGGTTGTTGACGCCATAAGCATCGCAGCCAATGTCCTGGACCAGCCTTGCCTCTTCGGCGGTGTGGACCTCGCAGAGAACATCGAGTGAGTACTTGTGGGCGATGACGGTGAAGTAGTAGAGGAAGCCATAGCCGAGCGCGCCCGCGATGAGGAGGATGGCGTCAGCGCGATGGGCGCGGGCTTCGGCGATCTGGTACTCGTCGACGATGAAGTCTTTGCGAAGGCAGGGGATTTTGGTGGCGGCGGAGGCGATTTCGAGGTTCCGGAGGCTGCCCTGGAAGAAGGGCTCGTCGGTAAGGACGGAAAGCGCGGCGGCGCCGGCGCGCTCGAGGTCGACTGCGAGGGATTGCGGGTCGAAGTCGGGGCGGATGACGCCTTTCGAGGGCGAGGCTTTTTTCAGTTCGGCGATGATCGCGGGGCCTTTGGCGGAGGCTTCGCGGAGGGCGCGGGCGAATCCGCGAGGGGTATGCTGCTCGGCTAGTTTCTCGAGGTCGCGCAGGGGGACGCGCTCGCGGCGGCGGGCCACTTCGGCCCGCGTTTCCGCGAGTATCGGGTCAAGACGCTGGCCAAACGGATGCAGACGGATGTTCCTCCTCTTCAAGTATAGAGGCGACAGGACTTCTCTCGAAGCCACGAATGACTCCGCGACGCGCGGCGCGGCTG
>JBEKIN010000022.1:0-26542 GCA_050011735.1 Acidobacteriaceae bacterium
ACTTACCGGGCAAACCCGACATCGTTTTCGTTTCGCGGCGCAAAGTCATTTTCGTCCACGGCTGCTTCTGGCACGCTCATTCTTGCCGGGTGGCGCACCAACCGAGGACGAACGAGGGGTATTGGTCACCGAAGTTGCGGCGCAACCAGGAACGAGACGCACGCCACCTTGTGGCATTGAAGACCGCCGAGTGGGATGTGCTGACAATTTGGGAATGCGAGCTGAGAGACATTGCCTCTGTTATGCGGAAGCTGATTCGGTTTTTGAACCACGCCGCAAAAGCTCCGCCGCGGATACAAGCGAGGGCTAGTAGTCACTGAACCGCAGCCCATTCAGAAGTGAAACGCGCGCCACGGTGTTCGGCGCAAACCCGGAGATATCCACAGATCTGTCAAGCCCCCGTGGAAAAATCCAAAGTAATAACCCAACATTCCACTCCACTTACACCCTTATACCCTCAATGATATTTGGCCGATTTCTTCTCTCAATCTGATATTCTGAACTTATAGGATAGAAAAAGAAAAAGGCCGCCACGAGCGGCCTTTTCCCGTTTCCGAGAGAACTTATGCCGAGAGAGAGCCCATGCCGCGAACCCACCCAACCCCGGGTAACCCCCCGGGTAACCCGCCAAAACCCCCAGGCAAAGTCGCCCGGTTTCAGCAGCTTGCCACAGTCCAAAAGGGGCCTCCAGGAACCCCTGCGGATCGAGCGACTTGCCACAGTCCCAGCCCAGGGGGGAGGGGGGTAGGGTGCACAGTACTTTTGTCCCGTCCAGCACGCTACCGGCTACAGGCTACAGGCTGCTCTTCTGACCGCTGGGCGCTGAACGCTGAACGAGTCAGTGCCCGTGCTCCTCGAGGAACTTTTCCGCCTCCAGAGCCGCCATGCAGCCGGTTCCCGCTGCCGTGATCGCCTGCCGATACCGCCGATCCTGCACGTCGCCGCACGCATACACGCCAGGAATCCGCGTGAACACATTGTTGTGCGTCTTGATGTAGCCGTCTTCGTCGAGATCCAGCTGTCCGGCAAACATCGAAGCATTCGGAATGTGCCCGATGCCGAGAAACAGCCCGCTGACCGCCAGATCCGACTCGACGCCGGTTTTGGTGTCCAGCACTCGAACCCCTTTAACCTCTTTAGAATCAGCGCCAAGCACTTCCTCGACGACGGCGTTGGTCATAAAAGCAATCTTCGGATGCGCGATCGCTCGATCGAGCATGATCCTTGACGCCCGAAAGTGCTCACGCCTGTGAATCAGCGTCACTTTCGTCGCAAACCGCGTCAAAAACAGCGCTTCCTCCATCGCTGAATCGCCGCCACCCACCACGGCGATTTCCTTCCCCGAAAAGAAAAATCCATCGCAAGTCGCGCACGAGCTCACGCCATGACCAATCAGCGCCTGCTCTGACGGCAAACCCAGCCAACGAGCCGAAGCTCCGCTCGCAATAATCAGCGTCCTCGCATGAACGGTTTCGCGCCCAAGATTCAGCGCAAACGGATGCTTCGTCAGATCCGCAGTCGCCAGATGCCCGAGTCGAAACTCGGCGCCAAACCGCGACGCCTGTTTCCTCATGTTCTCAATCAGTTCCGGACCCTGAATGCCATCAGGCCAGCCCGGAAAGTTCTCCACCATCGTGGTGATCGACAGTTGTCCGCCAGGTTCGTGACCTTCCAGAACCAGCGGCTTCAGATTGGCACGAGCCGTATAAATCGCTGCCGTGAGACCAGCGCAGCCAGTGCCGAGGATGACTGTATCGCGGATGTCTTCTGCCATTTGCCTGAACCTTCAAATTGTACCTGCGACCGCTCCGTCGAACCTGATTCGAGAGTCGCAGCCGGTTTCTCGCCAGCTCCCAAATCGGAACCGCGCCAACCCGTTGTCCCGAACTGACATGATGCCGCAAACCTCCCTTTCGATTCTTCCTCCCAACCAGCGATCGGCATGTCGAAATAGAGCCGGAAGCACATGCTGCACAACTTGCGGCGGCTTCCGGAGGCCCAAACCATGCACCGCGCAACTGGATCGAATCTAACCTTAAATCCACTCGTTCTGCTGGTTCTGGTCCTCATCTTTGCCGCACAAATCGCCCATGCTGGCGGACCGCGCTGGGTTGCCGGCTCAAGCTACTTCAACCCGTCGGTCAAGGGTCAGCCGATTGTATGGGCCAACGGACAGGTCACTTATTACACCGACCTCGGCAATCTGAGCGCGCAAGTCACCCAGGCGCAAGCGAACGCCATGGTGGCGACCGCTGCTGCCGTGTGGAGCAACGTCAAGACGGCCGCGGTTACGATTCAGCACGGTGGCAGTCTCGCCGAAGATGTGAACGGCTCGAATGTCACGGTAGGCGCAAACGGAGTCACGCTGCCTGCGGATATCCAGCCAACCACCACGAGCAAGCCGGTCGCCGTGGTTTACGATGCTGACGGCTCGGTGATCAACGCAATCTACGGCACAGGCGCGAGTTCGCCACTGGCCTGCCAGAACAACGGCGTCCTGGTGAGCGTCGACAATCTCGCGGTCACCGGCAACATTGTCCACGCTCTTGTCCTGGTCAATGGCTTGTGCGCAACCAATGCCGTCCAGATCGCCAACCTGCAATATCAGCTGATCCGCGGTTTCGGTCGCGTGTTGGGTCTCGATTGGTCGCAGGCCAACGAAGAGATGTTTGTGAACGATCAAATTACCGCCAATGGACTGGTTGGCTGGCCGATCATGCATCCGATCGAACGGCTTTGCAATGGGGGAAGCGGCCAATGCATGCCCAGTTCGACGCTTCGGACCGACGACATCGCCGCTCTCAACCGCCTCTATCCAGTGACGGCTGCGAACGCGAGCGGCTTTACGGGCAAGACCATTACCGCCGCAGCGACCATTTCGGTCCAGGGAACCATTCAATTCCCGGGCGGACAGGGAATGCAGGGAGTCAATGTAGTCCTGCAGCCGCTCGTGAACGGCGTGCCGGATGTTCGTTATACGGCGACTGCGGTGAGCGGCGTGTTTTTCCAGGGCAACGCTGGAAATTCGGTCACGGGTACAACAGATGCTGCCGGTAATCCGCTGAATCGCTTCGGCAGCGACGATCCTGCTCTCGAAGGGTCTTTCGATCTCAGTGGAGTTCCGTTGCCGCCAGGTGCGACTATGTCGCAGTATCAGCTGACATTTGAGGCTTTGGACCCGCTGTATACGGGCAGTTCCTCGGTTGGGCCGTACACCACCGGCCAGGCGGCTCCTTCCGGAACGATGCCGGTGATTGCGCTGGGCGCGCTCAGCGCTGGATCGGCTGTGACGCAAACGGTAGTGATCGACGATGGCGATGATGAAATGCAAAGCGGGGCCGACGGAGCCGAAGGTTCACCGGCCAATCTTCCTGTGACCGGCGAGTGGACGGGGCGAATTACAGGGTACGGACACTCCGGGTGGTTTCAGTTCTGGGCACAGGGCGGGCGTGAGTTTACCGCCGAAGTGGAGGCGCTGGATGAGACGGGAGCAAACTCGGAGAACAAGGCGCAAATGGTCGCCGGAGCGTGGGATGGCACCGATAATGTAGGCGTTGCCCCTGTGACCGGGACGGTCGTGCCGTTCAACGGCAACGTGGCCGGTTTGACGACGCTTCCGGTGCTGACCGTTGCCGACAGCGAGGTTCGTATCGGGCTGGCGGATTATCGCGGGGATGGGCGTCCAGACTACGCGTATCACGGTCGCATTCTGTACGCGGACAGCGTGACACCTGCTCGCCTGCCAGTGCAAGGCGGACAGATGGTGATTGAGGGAATGGGTTTTCGACCTTCCGTCACTGTTTCTGTGAACGGGGTGGCTGCCCCGGTGACCAGCGAGACGCCCAACGTTATCGTCGCCACGGCCCCTGCCTCCGGCGGCGTGACCGGCGACGTGCTGGTGGAAATCGAAGACACGCAAACCCTCGGCGTGGCGGCGATCGCCAGCGGCGTCAGCTACGATGCCGAACCGGACGATGCCATCTCGCTGCTGGTTGCGCCGATGGGTTCGGTTCCTATCGGAGTGACGCAGCCGTTTACGGTGCGCACGATGAACGTGACCACCCAGACGCCCGCCGCTGGTGTGACGGTGACCTACGCTCTGACGGAAGGCGCGGCTGCGATGGGCTGCGGGCAAACGTCCTGCAGTGCGGTGACTGCCGCTGATGGCACAGCGACCCTGCCTGTCACGGCAAACGCCACGGCGCTCGCGCAGATCACGGCATCTCTTACGAGTGGAAGCAGCGTAATCGCCGAATTTAGCGGGACCGCTCCGCCGTCGATTGTGGCTCTGACGCCCAACCTCTACATAACGTTGGGGGCTACCGTGCAGTGGCCCGTGCAGGCGGCGGTGCTGAATCCGTCGGGGGTTCCGGTAGCAGGGCAGGCCGTTACGTGGCAGTCCGCGACTGCGGGCATGAGCGTCACTACGGGGCAGAACGCCAGCGACGCCAATGGGCTCGTCGCAGGGCAGCTTTCGGCGGGGCCGTTCACCGACAGCGTGAATTCGCCGGCGAGCGCCTGCCTCGGGAATACAACGAATTGCGCGACATTCATCGTTACGCCTGTGCATCCAGAGAGTGCGGCCCTGGCACCATGGAGTGGGACGTCTCAGTACATCAACGCGAGCAAGACCTTCGCTCCAGTTGTCCTGCACGTGACGGATGCCTTCGGCGATCCGCTGGCAGGAGCAACAGTCAATATCGTCGAGATACTGGATGGCTGGACTGAGCCGTGCCCAGCTCAGGGAGACTGCGCTGCGCCGCCTGTTCTCGCTCAGCAGACTGTCCAGGCGATCTCGGGGATCGACGGCTCGGTCACCTTGACGCCGCTCTCCGCCAATGACCAAGCGGCCCGACTTCTGGTGACAGCGGCGACCGGAGACGCTACTCTTAATTTCGAACTCGATGCCCACCCATAAGGGCCGAACGAGACAGGGAGCGATTCGACGAAGCCAACTCAGGCTGCGCTTTACGAGGTGCGGCAAGCCCGATAATCTCAGTGGCATCCATCTGTCGAGGTTCTTCGATTTCCAGCCGTCCATTCTTCTACCCCGATGCCAGAACCTCGCTGCGCTGCGACGCCGTAAGCGTGGAGAGTCTTGCGCGCAGGTTCGGAACTCCGCTGTATGTCTATTCGGCCAGCCATATTACCCAGCGGCTGGAGCTCTTCCAGCTCGCATTCAGCTCGCTTCCACATTTGGTTTGCTATGCCGTGAAGGCCAACTCAGCGCTGGCGATTCTTCAGATGCTGGCGCGCCGCGGTGCGGGCTTCGACGTCGTTTCCGGCGGTGAACTGGAGCGGGTGCTTACCGCCGACCATGCGGCCGCCGAGAGGATTGTCTTCTCCGGAATCGGAAAGACGGCTCCGGAGATGGATCTGGCCCTGCGCTCCGGAATACTCCTTTTTAACGTCGAGAGTGAAGGTGAGCTGCAGTTGCTCTCTGAACGCGCCGCGAAGCTTCGCAAACGGGCTCAAATCGCGCTGCGGGTCAATCCAGACGTCTTCGCGGAAACCCATCCGTACATCTCGACGGGAATGCGCGAGCACAAGTTCGGGATCGATATTCGCCGCGCGCGAGCGGTGTACCGGAAAGCCGGGAAGTACCTGCTGCCGTGCGGAGTCAGCGTTCACATTGGTTCGCAGATTCGCAGTGCTGAACCCTTTGGCGCGGCGGCGCAACGAGTGGCGAGGCTGGTCGTCGATCTGCGAAAGGACGGGCACGCGATTCGATTCATGGATGTGGGTGGAGGGCTCGGCATTGAATATCACCCCGACCGTCCGTTCGATCCGGAGGAAAAAGTCCGACAATATGCTGCCGCATTGATGCCGATCGTTGAATCTGCAGGTGGGCTCACGTTGCTCCTTGAGCCCGGGCGCTTTCTTGTGGCTCAGGCGGGGGCTCTGCTGGCGCGGGTCCTCTACGTCAAGAAAAATGGTGAGAAGACCTTCGTGATCACCGATGCCGCCATGAACGACCTGATCCGGCCGGCACTGTATCAGGCGTTTCATGAAATCGTCCCGGTCGCGCCGCGCCGATCGTCGCGGAAAACCATAGCGGATGTGGTGGGTCCCGTTTGTGAGACTGGAGATTTTTTCGCCCGGGACCGGGAATTGCCTCCGCTGAAGCCCGGGGATCTGGTGGCGATCCTCGACGCCGGCGCTTACGGAATGTCGCTCGCCTCCAACTACAACTCGCGCCCGCGACCTGCGGAAGTGCTGGTCGAAGGCAAGCGTGCCCGGCTGATCCGGCGAAGGGAAACCATCGAAGATATGCTCGCGCAGGAGCGCGAAGGGGCGCTCCTCTGATATTTTGGTGAGTCTTCCCGGTCAGGACTTCCGGATAGACGGAGGTAAGAAATGCTCTCTCGTGGGAAATCCGCGTGGGCCATTGCATGGGTGTGCTGTATGGCCTTCAGCCTGTTCGCCGATGCCGACGACCATCTGACGATCAAAACGGATAAGGGCAAAATCCACGGCAAGTTGAGCGACGATAGCCAGGTACGGGTATTCCTGGGAATCCCCTTTGCGGCTCCGCCGGTTGGACCCCTGCGCTGGAAGCCGCCGCAGCCGGCCATGAAGTGGGCGGGCATGAAGGAGACGACCCAGTTCGGATCGCGGTGCGTGCAGACATCGCCGTTTCCGGATATGCATTTTCGCGACCCGGGACAAAGCGAGGATTGCCTGAACGTGAACGTGTGGACGCCCGCGAAAGACAAGAAGGCGAAGCTGCCGGTGATGGTATGGATCTACGGCGGCGGTTTTACGTCGGGCGCGACATCGGAGCCGCGGCAGGACGGCGAGCACCTGGCGACGAAGGGTGTGATCGTCGTATCGATGAACTATCGGCTGGGAGTGTTTGGATTCCTGGCGCTGCCGGGTTTGACGGCGGAGTCGCCGCAGCACGCTGCGGGGAATTACGGCCTGCTGGATCAGACCGCCGCTTTGCAGTGGGTGCGGAAGAACATTGCGGAGTTCGGAGGCGACCCGAACAACGTTACGATCTTCGGAGAATCGGCGGGCTCGTTTTCGGTGAGCGCGCAGATGGCGTCGCCGCTGGCGCAGGGGCTGTTTGCGCACGCAATTGGTGAAAGCGGCGCGGCGTTTCCGGGGCAGCGGGGAGCGGGCTTCAGGCCGCTGGCCGATGCGGAGAAGGAGCAGGCGGCATCGGTAGCGACGATGTTCGGGACGAGCGACGTGACGGCGCTGCGGGCGATGAGCGCGGAGGATCTGGTGGCGAAGGTCACAGCGCACGCGGGGCAAGGGGGGCCGGCGTTCTGGCCGGTTGTGGACGGGTATTTCCTGCCGGAACCGGTGCCCCAAATCTACGCGGAGGGAAAGCAGGCGCACGTCCCGCTGCTGGCGGGGTGGAATCGCGACGAGCCGAGCGGGCTGGTGGCGAATTATCCGCCGGCGACGGTGGCGAGTTTCACGGGGATGGCGCAGAAGACGTTTGGGGATCGGGCAGCAGAGTTTCTGAAGGTGTATCCGGCGACGACGGATGCGGAGGCGGTGCGGTCGACGATCGATTTTGCGGGAGACAGCTTCATCGCGTTCGGGACGTGGGAGTGGCTGGAGGCGCAGGTTTCGACCGGTGGCGCGTCTGTCTATCGGTATCACTTCGAGCGGCCCGCGCCGGCGGATAAGTATCATCCGGCGGGCTCGGGGGCGTTCCATTCCGACGAAATCGACTACGTGTTTGGCACGCTCAATTCCCGCACGGATGCGGTTTGGCAACCGGAGGATCAGAAGCTGAGCGATCTGGTGGAGACCTACTGGACCAACTTCGCACGCACCGGCAACCCAAACGGAACGGGAGCGCCGGAGTGGCCGCAGTACAACCCAGGGGATGGCTGGCAGATGATGCATCTCGATGTTAATTCCGCAGATGGAGCGGATCAGCATCGGGACAGGGATCTTTTTCTACAGAGCGTTTGGGTCAAGAAGGACTGAGTCAGGCTTTGAGCTGCTCCAGCAGGCGTTCGCGATAGGGGGCGAGCACCTGCGGGAGTGGCCCGATCGCTGTAACGCGGCCTGCATCCAGAAGCACCACATCGGCGGGCATGCGCCAGATTTCGGCCAGATCGTGCGAAACATACAGGACGCGCATATCGAGGGACAACAGTCGCAACAGAATATCGTGAGCTGATGCATCATCGAGTCCCGCGAGTGGTTCGTCGAGCAGGAGCAGCTGCGGCGCCGGTGCCAGAGCCCGCGCCATGGCGACGCGCTGGCGCTCTCCACCGGAAAGCTGTGGCGTGGGCTGATCGGCAAGCGCCTCTGCTCCCAGCAATCGAAGCATTTCGGCTACGCGCTCCGCGCGGTGGTCTCGTCTGAGGTGACGGATGCCAAATCCAACGTTCTCTCGCACGCTCAGGTGCGGGAACAAGGCTGGTTGCTGCGTAACAAATCCGATCGAACGCCGTCCCGCAGGAACAGAGACTCCGCTGGCTGTGTCGAGCTCGGTTCTGTCGCTGAGCCGGATCCGCCCGGAAGCCGGCTCTACCAGACCCGCAATGATGCGCAGAAGCGTACTTTTCCCCGCTCCCGAAGGGCCAAAGACGACTGTCCACTGGTTCTGCAGAGAGAACTCCGCTTCCAGAGAGAATCGCCCCTGTCGATGTCGAACGCTGATGTCAGGCATGGGAAGTCCCGGTCCTGCCCCTGCGCATGTAGAGCAACACGAGCGCAAGAGCCGAGAAGCAGAGCAGTAAAAGCGAAGTTCGATTGGCCGCGGCGTATGAAAAGTCCTGGACCTGGTCGTAGATCGCAATCGAAAGGGTGCGCGTAGCGCCTGGAATATCGCCGCCAATCATCAGGACCACCCCAAATTCGCCGACCGTGTGCGTGAAACAGAGAGCTGCGGCCGCGACAACGGAGTGGGTGGACAGAGGCAATAAGATGGCGGTTAAGGTGCGGAACCGCCCTGCTCCCAGCAGCTGGGCCTGTTCGATGAGCGCGATATCGACGGAACGAAAACCGGCGGCCAGCGGCTGTACTGCGAAGGGAAGGCTATAAAGAACGGAGCCAATAACAAGGCCCGAAAACGAAAACGCCAGCGGATGTCCAAGAATCCGGTTTGCGATGCGCCCGAAACCCGTCCGCGGGCCGAGCAGAACCAGAAGATAGAATCCCAGCACGGTCGGGGGCAGAAGCAGCGGGAGCGTGGTCACGGCCTCCACCAGTGGGCGCCAAGCCGCCCGCGTTGAAGCGAGCCACCAGGCCAGCGGAATCCCCACCGCCATCAACACCAGCGTCGTTGCGGTCGCAAGACGGACCGTCAGCCAGAGCGCCTGAAGGTCCATCAATGAATGGGCTTGAGCCCCTCTGCCGCGAGCGTCTGCTGTATTTCGCGTCTCTGGAGGAATTCGAGGAAACGATGTGCTGCTCCAGCCCCCGCGCTTCCTCGAATCACAATCGCGCCCTGCACAATGGCTGGATAGTCTTCGTCGGGCACCTGAACAAAGTGACCGTCTGTGCTGAGGCGTGGCGTCAGGGCTGAAGTGAGCGAAATAAACCCGGCCTGCGCATTTCCCGAGTCGGCATATTGGGCTGCCTGGGCGATATTCTCGGCAATGACAAGCTTAGGCTGCAAGGTGTTGAACAGTCCCACGTGCTGCAACGCGGCCTGTGCGGCGCGGCCATAGGGTGCATGATCGGGATTGGCAATGGCAATGCTCTTCACTGCCGCACTTCGCAATGCTTCGAGAGAAAGGTCGGTCACCCCGGAATCGTTGCGTGTCCAGAGAACCAGCGTTCCGCGAGCATAGGGAACCGGCACGGCTTGTTCTGCCCGGCCGGCATCGATGACTCGCTGTGGAAAGGACAGGTCGGCAGCAAGAAAGAGATCAAAAGGCGCGCCGTCAATGATTTGTGTCGCGAGCGTTGCCGATGCTTGATAGGAGGCCTCAGCGTGAATCCCGGTTTGCTGCTCGAATTGGCTCAGCAGCGGCGGCAGCAGAGGCTGCAAATCGGCGGCCGCCGCGATGCGCAGCGTCTGCGCTGTCTCCGGCTGATGGGAAGGGCCGGTGTGCTGAGCGAATCCCGTCGCGAAAACGACAAAAATGAGGAGTGCGCCCCAGCGGGCCTGTCGCTCACACACGCAGCACCATGACCTCTGTCGATTTGATCAGAGCGGCGACCGTTTCACCTTTCTTCAGGCGCATTTCGCGAGCGGCATCGGCGGTGATGATGGAAGTGATGATCTGCCCTCCGATCGAGAGACGAACCTGAGCCAGCAAACCCTCGATTCTGAGATCCACAATGCGGCCGACTAGCTGGTTTCGCCCGCTTACGGTGCGCATCATCTGACGCTTGGGTGTCTCCGGCCGCTTCGCCTTGAACAGCAGCGCGTCCAGTTCGGATTCGGGAATGCGGTAGTGACCTCCAGGAGTCTTGATGGCTTTCAGTTTGCCGCGATAGATCCACTGCTTGATCGCCGCATAGGAGATGCCAAGCCTCAATGCTGCATCGCGTGGGGTGAGGAGAGGCGCCATTGGGCGATTCTAGACGAAATTTGGCTCTGGAATGTGCGAGAGTAGACGATCCGGAGGGGTTTGGGCCCGGTGTTAGGCTGAGATCAACCGGCTGACGATGAATGAAATTTACCAATTGCGCTGCACCGGCTGCGCCCAGCAAATCGCCCCACTGGCTCTGCACGGCAATTTCCGCTGTGAGCATTGCAATGAATTGTACGAAGTGCTGTACCCAGGGTGGAGCGGCCCGGGACAGAAGCGGCCCAACCCCGGCGCACTTCGCTGGCTGTGGAGGGAGCGGCGATCATCACTGGAGTTGGCAGATCACAGCGGTGTATGGCGTTTTCGAGAGATGCTGCCGATCCTCGGTTCCTGGCACAACATCGTTTCTCTCGGTGAGGGAAACACGCCTCTTTACGATTTGCCGCAGTCGGCGAAGCGGCTGAGCTTATCGCAGCTGCGCGCCAAGCATCAGGGCATGAACCCAACCGGATCTTTCAAAGACACCGGAATGACCGCGGCGATCTCTGTTGCGTGCGAGCACGGCGCCGCGTGGGTCGCGTGCGCATCGACGGGGAACACGTCCGCATCGATGGCCGCTTACGCGGCGCGAGCTGGAATTCGCAGTGTTGTGCTGCTCCCCGACGGGGAAATCGCATGGGGCAAGCTGGCTCAGGCCATGGACTACGGCGCACTCACTCTGCAATTGCGTACCGATTTCGACGGTTGCGTGCGAGTCCTCTCCGAAGTCGTAGACCGCGCGCCCGTCTATCTTCTGAACTCAGTCAATCCCTACCGGCTCGAGGGGCAGAAGACATCCGCCTTCGAGATCGCGGAGCAACTCGAATGGCAGGTCCCGGATCATCTGATTGTTCCCGGAGGCAATCTGGCCAACAGCTCGGCATTGGGCAAGGGTTTTCTGGAGATGAAGCTGCTGGGGCTGACGGCCAGGGTTCCGCGGATTTCCGTCATCCAGGCGGAGGGCGCGAATCCGCTGGTGCGTGCCATGAGGGAATTCGGAGGAGAGAAGCTGGAGGGGGTCGAAGCGCAAACGCGTGCGAGCGCGATTCGCATCGGCAATCCCGCCTCATGGCGCAAAGCGGTGCATGTGATTCAAGAGACAGGTGGGTGGGTGGAGCAGGTTTCCGAGACGGAAATTGCGATCGCCAAGTCGGAAATCGGCGCGGAGGGTATCGGTTGTGAGCCGGCCTCAGCGGTGACCCTGGCAGGTTTGAAAAAGCTGGTGCAAGAGGGAAAGGTCGGCCATGAAGATTCCGTGATCCTGATCCTCACGGGTCACACGCTCAAGGACTCTGACTACACCCTTCGGTTCCATCGCGGCGAGTTGCTGACCGACCTGGAGAGCTCCACTCTCGCTGCTGAAATTGAAAGAAACCGCCGTAATTCGATCAAAGTAGATGCGTCTGCCGATTCCGTCCTGCGTGAACTGGAGCGCGCTCGCAGATGAGCCGGGTCCATTTGCGGCTCCCGGCCACCTCGGCGAACCTCGGGCCGGGTTTCGATTCG
Organism: Acidobacteriaceae bacterium; assembly: GCA_050011735.1. Lineage (GTDB taxonomy): Bacteria > Acidobacteriota > Terriglobia > Terriglobales > Acidobacteriaceae > Palsa-343. Next base: position 12,000 of record JBEKIN010000022.1, read on the forward strand.
CTGGCGTTGGCGTTGAAGCTCTACCTTCACATCGATGCCGAGCGATCCGAGCAATTCATCGTCGAAGCGAGTGGCCGCGACACGAAAACCTGCGGCGCCACCGACAACAACCTGCTCATCGACACATACACCGAGGTTCTCGCGTCTCACAATCGCGCATTGGTTCCGCTCAATTTGGAAGTGCACAATGAGATTCCGCTGGGGATGGGTTGCGGTTCCTCGGCCGCAGTAAGGCTGGCCGCCGTGGCTCTGGCCTCCCATTTCGGCGGCTTCGCCTGGAGCCGTGACCGGATACTCAACGAAGCGTCGCGTCGGGAGGGGCACCCGGATAACGTGGCTGCCTGTTGGCTTGGCGGGTTCGTCGCGAGCGCGTTGGAGGGAGATCTGGTTCAGGCGATATCGATCGCTTCGCCTCGGGAATGGCGCGCCATCATTGTTATGCCCGATCGGCCCCTGGCGACGCCGGCCTCACGCACCGTGCTTCCGTCAACCTGGTCTCGTCCGGATGTCGTGGCCAATCTCCAGCGAGTCGCGCTGCTAACCGCCGCTTTTGCAACAGGAAAGGCCGATGCGATGGCCATCGCTATGGGCGACCGCCTGCATCAGCCGTTTCGAAGCAAGGTGTGTGCGTTGCTGCCCAGGCTCCTGCCGCTTGCGGGGAAGGGCGGCATTGCCGGCGTGGCTCTCAGCGGTGCAGGTCCGGCCGTGCTCCTGCTGACCGTGTCGGAGAGCGCAGCCCTGCAAGCTCGAAACTTGGCGGCCAGCGAGGTCGCAGGGCTTGGGAAGGTCGAGTTCCTCACCTGCCAGATCGAGAATGAGCCGGTGGTGTTATGAAGCGAGGCTCCTCGTGCAATAGTAGACGGCGCCTACCCCATTGGTAATGCAAATCTCGTCTCATGAGTAACCCAAATGTACCGTTACCAAAAATTACCGAAGATTGCTTTACACAAGCCACCAGAGGCCCTATGTTCGCATCTGTGGGCAGTTCTGGGGGAGGGCTGCTCCGGCGTCCGTGATTCTGCATAAGAATCCGGGCGCCTTAATTTTTTTGGGCGATTGCCTCTCGCCACCCGCTGCTCTGCGACCCCTCAATTCCTCTTGCATCGAATAGCATCAGGTAGACTAGTGAGTGCAACAGGCACCCAAAAGGGGACATGAACGAAATGGCTGCAGTGGGAATCGCTGAAGTGAGTGACGCTACGTTCGATCAGGAGGTGCTTCAGTCGGAGCAGCCAGTACTGGTTGATTTCTGGGCCACATGGTGTGGGCCCTGCCGTGCGCTGGCGCCCATCGTCGATGAAGTCGCTACTGAGTTTAGCGGCCGCCTGAAGGTCGCTAAGATGGATGTCGACCACAACCAGGCGACCCCCATGCGTTACGGGATTCGCGGCATTCCGGCGCTGCTGATCTTCAAGGGTGGCAAGGTCGCCGATCAGATTGTCGGCTACGTCCCGAAGGAAACAATTGCACGGAGTATCGCGCGCGTTATCGGGTAGGTGCTGGCAGTTGAAGACGCGGCGAAGCTTAGTACTTTCGTAGCATGCCGAGCACCCTTCCCTGAATCGCAACCTGCGCGGCCGGAACAAAAATCGGGTCCATCTCGGCATTTGCGGGCTGGAGCCGGACCAGAGGCCCTTCCCGGTAGTAGCGCTTCAGAGTGGTTTCCGAGCCTCGAACCAGCGCCACCACGATCTCTCCTGAACGAGCCGTATTGATGCGCTCCACGAGCACATAGTCGCCATCAAGGATGTGTTCATCGCGCATCGACTCGCCCCGCACCTGCAATACGAAAACGTCACGGTTGCCGACAATGTCGCCCAGGGAGATGCTTTCCGGAATTTCCGCTGCTTCTACCGGATAACCCGCAGCAATCCGCCCCGCGAGCGGCAGTCGTTCGACACCCCGGCCTTTGGTCCGTGGCGGCAGCACGTCCAGTGAGCGGCTGCGATTGTGAGCGCGGGCCAGCAATCCTTTGTTCTGGAGATTCGTGATGTGTTTGTGCACAGTGGCCAGCGAACGAAGATCGAGGCCGCGTGCGATCTCCTCAAAAGACGGGGAATAGCCGTTCCTTTGCACAAAGCCGGAGATGAAGTCCAACACTTCCTTTTGCCGCCGGGTAATGGCCATAGCCGCCATTATAGCGAATAAAAAGCGAATCAGCGCAACTCTGTCTCTCTTCTCCCGATTTGATATCGGCCGCGACACACTCCCGTTCCGGGACAGCGCCTTGGGTTTTTCTCATGATTGGGCTCCTCTTCCTGGAACATCCGCGAGATCGTGGAGAGTTGGAGAAACCTCACATGCGTTTGCTTATCGCTGAAGACGACCGGGCGCTCGGAACGTTCCTCGCCCGCGGACTGGAGCAGGATGGTCACGAGGTCATTATGGCGACCGACGGGGAGATGGCGATGGAAGCCGCCAAAAACGACATTCCCGAGATGGCCGTCCTCGATCTGAATCTTCCGCGGCGAGATGGAACAGAGGTTCTGGAATTCCTGCGCTCGCTCACGGATGATTTGCCCATTCTCATCCTCAGCGCCCGTCAGGAGCCCGAAACCCGGCTGCGTTGTCTGGAGATGGGCGCGGACGATTTCATGCAAAAGCCGTTCTCGTTTGTCGAGCTCCGTGCGCGTTGCCGCGCGTTGATGCGGCGAAGGACGCCAGCGCTGGTTTTGCGCCAGGGTGACCTTGAGTTGAGGCGTGTGGAGCGCACCGTGACTCGCAACGGGGAACCCGTAGCCCTGACGGGCAAGGAATTTGCATTGCTTGAATACCTGATGCTCCATCGCGGTCGGCCGGTCTCCCGCGCAACTCTGCTGCAGGAGGTTTGGAACATGAACGCTGGCGCCGGTACGAATGTGGTGGACGTTTACATCAATTATCTGCGCCGCAAGCTGCACGATACGCCGGAGCCGCGGAGCGGTGATGTCAAGGAGCGCCAGGCCGAGACCGCCGCGCCTCTCATTCGCACCGTTCGTGGCGTCGGATACAGCATCGGCATCCGCGCCTGATCCAGTCATTGCATCGGGACAATAGGAGGAGCAAATTTATGGGAACGACAGCGACATTCGGGGTTTCCGCAACCGCCCGAACCGCCGTGCTGGCCAGTGCAGATGCTTCGTTTCGCAAACGGGTCCGGAACGCTCTGGCCGATCTGCGCTGGCAGGTGCGCGAGGCCGAAGGGGGCGCGGAGACGCTTGCCTGCCTTGACGCGGCTCCAGCGGAAGCGGTGGTCCTCGACTCCTGGTTGCCGGATCTGGAGATTCATGAGTTTGTGGCGGAGTTCAAACGAGTCCACCCCGACATCGATCTGATCATGGCGGACGCCTCGATCGCAGGCGGAACAGACTCGCGCGGCCCCCGGCGCAATGAGGTTCTGCATGCCCTTCGCCGGGCGCAGGCCACTGATGACGCAACCTGGAACACAGCGCCGGGAGGAGCATTGACCCGAACCTCTAAGGCGTCCGGCTCATTGCCTGAAGAACCTGCGCCACTTTCGCTGGGGAGCAATTCTGTGCCGCCGAGCCCTTCCGTCGCAGCGCCCGCCGAGGCCTGTCCTGCAACCAGGGATCTCCCGGCAAGCCGCCGGGGTCTCCCGGAATTTGTCGGCTCTCACCCGGCGATACTCGAAGTCAGCCGGAGAATTCGTCTGGTCGCCGCGCGGACGACGCCCGTGCTGATCGAAGGACCAACCGGCAGCGGCAAGGAGCTGGTGGCTCGCGCGCTGCACCGGCTGAGCGACCGCTCAGCGCGCAAGTTGATTGCTCTGAACTGCGCGGCGATTCCCGAGGGCCTGCTCGAAGCGGAGCTTTTTGGCCACACGCGCGGCGCCTTCACCGGCGCTGTGGAAGGTCGTACGGGACGCATTGAAGCCGCGCATGGCGGTACGCTCTTCCTCGACGAAGTTGGCGAGATACCCCTGGGGCTGCAGGCAAAGCTGCTGCGATTTCTGGAGAGCGGCGAGCTGCAGCGCGTGGGAAACAACGGTTCCGTCTCGGTGGACGTGAGAATTGTGGCCGCTACGCATCGCCCTCTGGCAAAGCTCGTGGCAGAGGGAGGATTCCGCGCCGACCTTTACTACCGGCTAGCCGTATTTCTGATCCGCACACCGGCTCTCCTGGGCCGCAGCCAGGACATCGAAACGCTGGCAGGGCACTTCCTCAGGGAATTCGCGAAAAGCAGCCCGGCCAAGCAGATCACGGCGCCAGCGCTGGCGCGTCTGGTCGCGCATTCCTGGCCCGGAAACGTGCGGGAGCTGGAACATGTGCTGGAGCGGGGCTGGATTCTTGCCGAAGATCGACCGCGTATCGACTTCGAAGAGATCGAATTCGACGATCCGCAATGAGGGTTTTCTAATGCTGCCGGCGTCGCGCCGGAAGTATTCCTGCAACGACTCCAGTGGAGATTCTTCCGGAGAGCACCACCATGCAAATGGCGACAACGATGGCCGAGGCGCTGAACCGATATCTGGATCTGTCCACTCTTGAACTGAAGGCGACAGCACAGAACATGGCGAACATCGACACGCCGGGATACCAGACCATGGGGTTCGATTTTGCCGCGGAAATGTCGCGGTCGCTCGATTCCCTCAATCAGCAGGGAGGCAGCGGAGCTGGGACTGCTTCCGCCCCGCAGCTCAAACAGGTGGGTGGACTGCTGGAGCGTCCGGACGGGAATAACGTCTCGATGGACCGCGAGGGCATGAAGATGGCCGAGGCGCAGCTCCAGTTCCGAACCGGAGTGGAGTTGCTGAAGCATGAATTCTCGCGCGTCATGGACGCCATTCACGAAGACCAGAAGTGAGGCTGGCGACCTTCGCCGGGGAAGAGAGGCAAACATGAATCTGTTCGGCGCGATGGAGATCAGTGGCTCGGCGCTCGAGGCCGAGCGCATACGTGCCGAGGTGGTGGCGGCTAACATGGCGAACGCGGAAACGACGCGCACCGCAGATGGGGGCCCATATCAGCGCCAGCATGTTGTGTTTTCATCCGACGCCCCGCATCAGAGCTTTGCCAGCCAGTTGCTTGGAGAGGGCAGCCAGTCCAGTCAGGAGATTGGGGGAGTCCGGGTCTCATCGGTGGTGTCCGGCCAGGAAGCCCCGCTGCGACGCTATGACCCGGGCCATCCGGACGCGGACAAAGATGGTTATGTGTCCTATCCGGACATCAATCCGTTAACCGAGATGGTCGACCTGATGGGGGCAACGCGAGCCTACGGCCTGAACAGTTCGGCGGTGCAGGCGGAAAAGGGAATGCTCTCGGCTTCGCTGGACATTTTGAAATAGGAGGTTGATCGATGCACGCAGCTGCTATTCCGCTATTTTCCACGCCCGTCGTACTCCCAGCAGGTGGCCCGGCTGGTGTTGCCTCTGCGGGGTCAGCTCCGTTTGGCGATCTGCTGAAAGACGCCGTCACCGGCGTCGATAGTCTCCAGCAGCAGGCCTCAATGGCCGTGGAGGGCTTATTAAAGGGAACCGGCGTCGATGTTCACGACGCGATGATTGCCACACAGAAAGCCGACATGAGTTTCGAACTGGCATTGGCGGTGCGGAACAAGGCCGTGGCTGCCTACCAGCAGGTCATGGGCATGCAGTTCTGAGCGGCAGCACTGGTGGAGCAGAATGGCCGAGAAACCTGAAAAGCCGCAGAACGCATTGACCGTGCAGCAGCGCGCTGGTGCTCTGGTTGCCGAGGCGGCGGCCCGCTATCGCGCTCTCGAGCCCGCTCACCGAAGTCGTCTGCTCATGGTGGCGGCCGTTCTGCTGGCTTGCTTTGGCGGCCTTCTCTGGTACGCCTCGAGAACAGACTGGCGCACGCTGTATGCGGGACTCGATCCGGATGATGCACGCCAGATGGCCCAGGAGCTGACCACCGCCGGCATCCCCTTCGATGTGTCGCCGGATGGGTCCGGCCTTCGGGTGCCCGCGCAGGATCTGGACAAGGCGCGGCTGGCGACCACGGCCAAAGGCGCTCCGAAAAGCGGGCGCATGGGCTTCGAACTGTTCGACAAGCCGAACTGGATGGGTTCTGAGTTCGACGAGAGAGTGAATTACCAGCGAGCCCTCGAAGGGGAGCTGGAGCATACGATCGCAACCCTTGCTTCCGTGCAGTCGGCCCGCGTCCATCTGGTGTTGCCGCATGATTCGCTCTTCACCACGGAGCAGCGTGAAGCGAAAGCGTCAGTGGTCCTGCGGCTGCATCATCGGACCATTTCCGACGACGAAGCGGTGGCAGTCTCCAACCTGGTGGCGAGCGCAGTCGACGATCTGCGTCCGGAGAACGTCGTGCTGGTCGATGCGGAGGGAGGCGGTATGCTGGGCCGCCGCACCGGCGATGCAGCGCTCGCCTCTCACGAGCAGCAGCTGGCGGCGAAGCTGGTCGAGACGCTCGAACCGGCGGCGGGTCCCGGGAATGTCCGCGCCTCGGTCAATGTCGATTACGATCCGAATTCAGCCGATGAACTGGACGAGATCTACGATCCGGCGCAGACCGCGACTCTCTCGATGCAGCGCAACGAACAAACCTCGGGACAACCGGTGGCCTCCGGCATTCCCGGGACCGCGAGTAACGCACCCAGCGCCAGGCCGCCACTCTATCCGGCGCAGAACGAGACCGGTCAGAATCTGAAGCAGGAAAGCGCGACGTATGGGGTATCGAGGAAGGTCCGGCACAGCGTGGAGGCTGCCGGCCGGGTCCGCCGGGTAACAGCAGCGGTTCTGATTAACTATCGTCGTACGACCGAGGGGAAGGTGGTCGCCTGGCAGCCCCGCGATGCCGAAGAGATGAAGCGCCTGACGGACCTGGCACAGTCGGCGGTCGGTTTCGACGCGTCGCGCGGAGATCAGGTCAGCGTGGAACAGCTGGCCTTTGACGACGATGCTCCGGCACCGGAGCCGTCCCGGGGAGAGCGGGTGCTGGCGATGGCAACGCAGTCGCAGTCCCTTCTGCGGTATGGGACGGTCCTGACGGCACTTCTCGCATTCTTCCTCCTGGTGGTGCGCCCGACTCTCCGTTCCCTGGCCTCAGCTCCCACCCGGCGCGCATCCCCATCGAATCCTGCCGCGCCACTTCGCGTTGCCTCGGCGCCCGAACCGAAGGAACTGTCTCCCGAGCAACAGGCGGCTGAGCAGCAGAAGATACGAGCGCAGAGCGTCTTCGAACGGGTCTCTGAAACGGTGAAACGGGATCCCGCTCAAAGCACCCGCCTGTTGGAGAGCTGGATTCGCTCTGAGTGAATATGGCCACCCCCTCAAACTCCGTAGCTGCTCACCACTCTTTGAGTGGAGTGCGCAAGGCGGCTATCTTTCTGGTGGCCGTGGGAGATGAACTGGGGAAGAAAATTCTCCAGAATCTAGCCGAGGGAGACCTGCAGAGGCTCACGGAAGAAATTGCCGACCTGCGCGGCGTACCGCCCGATCTGTCTCTCGAAGTGATCGATGAGTTTCACGAAATGTTGGGAACCCAGCAGTTCATGATTCATGGCGGGCTGGATTACGCGACCAAGCTGCTGGTCGACACGTTCGGTCAACAACGTGCTGAAGACCTGTTGGGGCTGGTTAAGAGAGCGCAGGAAGCCAGTCAAAGCGATCTCACGGTTCTGCAGCGAGTCGATCCCCAGCAGCTCGGCAAGTTTCTGGAGAGCGAGCACCCGCAGACGATCGCCGTAGTCCTGGCCCATCTCGACGCCAAGCGGGGCTCGACGGTCATTGACAGCCTTAGCGAGGAACGGCGGGTCGAAGCCATCCGACGGCTGGCCGCGATGCGGCAGTTTTCTCCGGAGATGGCTCAGCGCGTGGCCATGATCCTGCACCGGCGGCTCGAAAACATGGGGGACACAGGGCGCAAGGCCTATTCGGGTTTCAAAGCCGTCGCCGACCTCCTGAACCGCATGGAGTCAGAGGAAACCAAGAAAATTCTCGATGAGATCGAAGCGGCCGATGTCGCCATGGCTCTGAACATTCGCAACCTGATGTTCACCTTCGACGATCTGGTCACCATTCCTCCCGCGAGCATTCGGGAGATCGTAGCCGCCGCGGATAAGCGGCAGCTTGCGCTTGCCCTGCGTGGGGCGTCCGAGGATCTGCGTGCCCATGTCTTTGCAGCCATGTCCTCTCGCGCGGCGGACATGCTGAAGGAAGACATGGAAGTGATGGGCCCCGTGCGAGCCCGAGAGGTAGCTGGCGCGCAGCACGAAATCCTTGCCCTCGCCCGCAACCTCGAAGCCGAGGGCAAGGTCATCCTTAAGCTTGAGCAGGGCGATGACTTCGTGGTGTAACGAACGGAGACCTATGCCGAGCGAGCTCGACAATCAATACCGGCCGATGGAATACCCGGTCCTGGCGGGAGAGCCGCCGGTTATCGATTTCGAATCGCCAGTTGACCCGGAGCAGCGCGTGCGCGAACTTGAGGCGGAGATCGAGAAGAAGGAGAAGCATTTCGCGCGAAAGCTGGAAAGCGCGCGGCAGGAAGCAGTGGTGCGAGGTAAGGAACTGGCGAGCAGCGAACACTCCGCCTGGCGCCAGCAGTGCACGGCAGAATTGAGCGCGGCCATCGGCGAATTTCGCGGCCACGCAGACGAGTATCTCGCCCGCGTCGAGCACGAAGTAGTGCGGCTGGCGCTTGCCGTTGCCGAACGGGTCCTGCACCGGGAATCGCAGCTGGATCCGCTATTGCTCTCTGGCACCGTGCGCGTCGCGCTGGGCCAGCTCGCGGAGTCAACAAAGGTTCGCTTGCGTGTGCCGGCCGCACATGAAGAAATGTGGGCCGAAATGGTACGCCTGATGCCGGAACTGCCCCTGCGCCCAGAGGTGTGGGCGGATCAGGAGATGCGCACCTGCGAAGCGGTTCTGGAAACCAAACTGGGCACCGTCGACCTCGGCGTACGCGCGCAGCTCAGGGAAATTGAACGAAGCTTCTTCGATCTACCTGAGGTCTCCAGCGAGAGCAGCCTCGAAACGAATCGGCCCGAAGTCGCCGGAAAGCGGGGGTGAGTGGATCTGCTCGGGATCTATTTCTCGCGACTCCGCCAGCGACAGTCGTTTCGCTGGCGCGGGCGAGTGGTCGAGGCCACCGGGCAGACCATCGAATCGGAAGGCCCGCCCTGTTCTGTGGGCGAATGCTGCGAAATCCGTGACGCAATGGGAAGGGTTCATGCAGCAGAGGTGATTGGCTTCCGCGGTTCCCATGTGCTCTCCATGACTTTGGATCCGGCGGATGGAATACGGTACGGAGACCCTGTGTCCGCATCCGGCGTCACCCCTCGCGTGGAAGTTGGCGAAGCCCTGATCGGTCACGTGATGAATGCCATGGGTCAGGCGCTCGATGGCGCGCGCAGACCGGTTCTGCAGTCGCTGGTCCCGCTGGAGCACTCGGCGCCTGCGCCGCTGGATCGGGAGCCAATACGCGAAGCCCTGGGAACCGGGGTCCGCGCCATCGACAGCGTGCTCAGTGTGGGGCGCGGCCAGAGGGTGGGCATTTTCGGTGGCTCCGGAGTGGGCAAGAGCACGCTGATCGGGATGATGACGCGCAACAGCGATGCCGATGTGATCGTGGTAGGGCTCGTGGGAGAGCGCGGCAGGGAAGTTGGGGAGTTTCTCGAACAGGGCCTGGGGCCCGAGGGCAGGAAGCGCGCCGTCGTTCTGGTTTCCACATCGGACCAGTCAGCCCTGCTGCGCATGCGGGCGGCGCTGGCGGCCACCAGCGTGGCGGAGTACTTCGCCGGCACAGGCAGACATGTCCTCCTTGTTCTTGACTCGCTCACTCGATTTGCGATGGCCGCCCGGGAGGTGGGTTTGGCAGCTGGCGAACCGCCAACAACGCGCGGTTACACTCCGTCGGTGTTCAGTCGCCTCGCGCGGCTGGTGGAACGCGCCGGCCGCTTCCGCACGGGTAGTATCACCGCTTTCTACACGGTTCTGATGGAAGGCGACGATTTACAGGATCCGCTGGTGGACGCGGTCCGCTCCTATCTCGACGGCCACGTTGTCCTGGCACGGACCCTCGCCACCGATGGCTGGTATCCGCCCATCGATGTGATCGAATCGATCAGCCGGCTGATGCCGTACGTGGTAACCGACGAGCATTCCAAAGCAGCCGCGACCGTCCGTCGGGTCCTCTCCACGTGGGCGCGTTCTGAGGATCTGGTGAGGATCGGCGCCTACAAGCCTGGGACCGATCAGGATATTGACCGTGCTCTGCGATTCCTCCCGGCCATCCGGAGCTATCTGGTGCAAAGTTCGCGCGAACCGGAGACCTTTGGAGATGCGCGGAACCGGCTACTCCGGCTGGTTGCGTCCATCGAAAGTAACAATGCGACCGCAGTGCCATGAAGCGAAAACTGGATCGAGTGTTGCGCATCCGGGCGCTGCTGGAAGATCTTTCCCGCCTCGATTTCGAGAAGAAGAACGCGAGTATGCGTTTTCTGGAGACGGCTGCGGAGTGGCAACGGCAGCTCGCTCTGTCTGTGCGCGCAGATGCTTTGCAAATGCTAGTGGGGGACGAATCCGCCAGGCGCGAGTCGTGGCAGATGAGAATCGCCGACGCTGAAATCCTCGACTGGAAAGAGGCAAGACTCGAAGCTCTTGCGCAAGAAGGGCAGGGAGCTGTCCGCGAAGCACGTGAGGAACTGCTGGCTCGTCGTCTGGAGCGGCGGCAGCTGGAAGCTCTGCTTGCGACCGCGGCGCGCGCAGAGAAGAAGGGACAATTGCGTCGAGAACAGAATCTCACCGATGACTGGTTCCAGAGCAGCTCCTCGCGCGAAGAACCCAAAGGAAAGTAAGAACCGTCTCATCTTTTTCGGGTTCGATCGGCAAACTCCTTGCAGTATCTGCGACAGAGGAATCAACCTTGCATTCTGTTGCCGCGCCGCTCCTGGATCCACAAGCCAACAAAGCCGCCGCGCTGGCCGTCGGGCAGCCGAGCCGGATGCCGGCCGGCGACATGCGGTTCGGCGTTCTGATTCGACAGCAAGTCCTGACCAGCGAAGAATCCTCGCAACCATCGAGCACAGGTCCAATAACAGAGACGGACGTCAGCCCTACTTCGCCGACACTCGCGCGCAGCGCCGCCACCGAGATCCCCGTCCCACAAACAATGGAAAGCATCCTCCCGCAGGCGCGTTCAGCCAGTGCTTCCTGCAGCTCACCGGGAGCTGCGGATCTTTCGATGGACGCAAAGTCGCCGCCCGGGATCGGAGAAGGTTTCGGCAGTCCCAACGTCGCCGCACCTCAGCCGAATGCGACAACGATCCGACCCATGGCTGCGGCCGGTGCTGAGGTTGAGTCACAATCTGCTGCGGGATCTTCCGACGATGCGATGCAGGCACGTGAGCTTGATGCGAGTCCTGCCGCCATCCACGAGTCTGTTTCGCCTCAACCGTCCCGGACCGCATCTTCCTCCGGCAACGCGCCCCATGGTGATTCGGAATCCGACGTTCTGGCAGGAACAGAGTCCGTTGTCCCGCAGCCAGTGCACGGCCCGGGCTTTACTGCCGCGCCCGTGGGAGCGAGCTTCTCTTCGGCACAGCTCGAAATTGTAATGCCAGCCGAAGCGAATCCGACAGCCGTTTCAGGTACGACCGTTCCTCGTGGCGGGGAGAATCTCGAACTGGATTTGGCCACGGCGCAAGGGGCTTCGCCTGCGAAGTCTGCTGTCGGGTCGGGCGGGCGGAAAGAGTCTGCGCCAAATCTGTCCACAGTACCGGGGGCTTCGCCTGGGAAACCTGCTGTCATGCCAGGTGATGGGAAAAGGTCAGGGTCAAATCTGTCCACAGCGCCGGAGGCTTTGCCAGGGAAGCCTGCTGTCGTGTCCAGTGGGAGGAAGAAGCCCCAGCCAGATCTGTCCACGGCGCACGCGGTATCCGCGAAACCCAATGTCGTGCCGGCTCAGCCTGGAACGGCATCGGAGCCTCCAGGCGCAACGAGCCGGGGGGTTGATTTCTCCGCGGTGACGGCTGTGCCAGTTGCGGTATCGGGTATGGCGCAGGAACACAGAGTGAGCTCCCCGAACAACCAGCGGTTGCCAGCGCTGAATCCATATGCCAATGCACAACCATTCCACTCCGGCACCACACCTCTTACTGAATCGACGGGAACGCAGCAGAATGCGAACTTAGCGGCCATCCCGTTAGGGTCAGGCCTTTCGGGAGGACAGCAGGTCTCCTCTCGCTCGATTGCCGTTGGCCCTGCAATCCAGGCGGACTCGGCTGATCATCTGAACGCTGCGCTCAACAGGAAACTGGACCACAGCGGATTGCAGGGCACCACAGCGGATTCGGTGGCTCATGCTCCGGCAAGTCCACGCTTTGAATCGAGTCAGTCTGTGAACGCTGCAATGATCGCAGGAACTCATGCAACAAGCGCAATGACGGCCACGCGGCCTCCCGGGGTACCCAACGATTCGCCACATGTCCCGCCCGGCGCCACGTTTGAGCGGATGGATTCGGCCGGTGCGCCGCAGGTGATCGAAAACTCGTCGCGGCGGCTGGCAGTGGGGGTGCGCAACGCCGATCTGGGATGGGTGGAGATTCGCACCAGCAACGCAGCGGGGCAAGTTTCGGCAACTGTGGCGACTAGTTCGGTCGAATCTCACAACGTGGTTTTAGCGCAGTTGCCGTCGGTGCGGGAATATCTCGCTGGGCAGCAGGTGCGTGTCGATCACTTAGCCTCGGAGAGCTTCTCCCCCTCGTCGGGTCATCGGGAAGCCTCTCCCGGTGACCAGTTCCGTGATGGTGGAGGAGCTCGCAACACGAAAGCCCCCGAGCAGGCGATTAAAGCGAGGACATCTGTCGCCGATCCAGACGCGGAAAGTCTCTCGTACATCAATGTCCGGGTCTGATGCCTGCAGGCCGCTGAAAGGAGCGTTATGCAAATATTTCCAAATTCCGTCGTAACCCCGGCATTGGCGTCGGCGCAGCCGGAAGATGTAGGCTCGTCAGGCTCTGACTCGACCTCGTCGGCGTCGACCTCCAGTTCCGCAACAATATCCGCCAATGATTTCCTGCAGCTCCTGGTCTCAGAGCTGAAGAATCAGGACCCGACCGCCGATACCGACCCCAACCAATACATTAATCAACTCGTGCAGGTAAACAGTCTTGAGCAGCTCATTTCCATTAATCAGGATCTGACGCCCACATCGTCATCGGGAACCACTGGCAGCTCGGGCAGCAGCTCCGGCGCCACGGGTCAGGCCCCCGGCAGCGGCACCATGCCAAACAATGCGGCAACCGCCGCTCCGGGAAATCTGAGTGCTCCGACTACCAGCGGCTCCGCCTCGCGAATCGCGAGCGCCCTGGAGAACGCCGCGCAGACGCTCGCACCCAGTTCTTCGGCCAGCCCACTCGGCTCCGTACTCGGTTCTCTGAGGGCCCGCGCGCAGCAGGCGCACACTTCCACTTCCAACCCGGCGCATTAAACCCGCGCGCGGCTATCTCACGGAGGAACCATGTCATCCTTTTCGATTCCGCTGACCGGGCTCAAAGCATCGTCCGAGGCGCTTGATACCATCGCCAACAATCTCTCCAACATGAACACGACGGCTTTCAAGAGTCAGAATGTCACCTTCAGCGACCTCTTTTATCAGCAGGTCGGCACTACGGGTTCTGGTAACCCGCTACAGGTCGGTGCGGGAACGCAGACTGCGGCCACAGAGACGGATTTCTCGCAGGGAGGCATCCAGGAAACCGGCAACGCCTCCGACGTCTATCTGAACGGCAATGGATTCTTTGTCGTTCAGAACGGCAATACAACGGAATACACGCGCGCCGGAAACTTCACGCAGGGCGCGGACGGTTCCCTGACCACGCAGGGCGGTCAGCAGGTGATGGGCTACCCAGTGGTCAACGGAGCGGTGGATACGAATGCTCCCCTGGTCGCCATTGTGATTCCGACCAATGCGGTCGAGCAGCCCCAGGCGACCACGTCGCTGTCGATGACGGCGAACCTCGATGTTTCGGCACCATTGGGGACGGTCGTACCTGCGCAGGTGACGATTTACGATTCTCTTGGCGTGTCCCATGTCGCCACGATCGATTTTAAAAATAATGGCAGTGGGAACTGGGGCTACAGCATCTCACTGCCCGACACGCTGACCCCGACTTCGACCAGCAACACATCAGCAGGGAACCCACCGGTCACGACGTTGACCGACACCTATACCTTTGCGAAGAGCGGAAACGCGATCGGGGGCGTGGATGCTTCGACGAACCTTACGATATCCGGGCTGACCGCGGGCGGTACTACAGCAACGATTACCGCGCCTCCAATCGCGGCGGGCGAGTCTTTGGCTACGTACGCCGGTGATCTGACCACCCAACTAGGCCAGGTGGGTATCACCGCCGGCAGCGCTTCGGTCAATGTAGGGGCGGGCGGCAACACGCTTGTTATTTCCGGTACCAGCTTTTCGACCTCCGGGAACGTGGTGCAGGAGCCCGTTGCAGCGAATAACACGGGCACGCTCACATTCAATGGGAACGGCGATCTGACTTCGCCGTCCGGGAATCTCAGCGGCATTAACTTCACTGGGCTTTCCGATGGTGCTACGCCGCTG
>JBEKIN010000023.1:0-26232 GCA_050011735.1 Acidobacteriaceae bacterium
TCACCGTCAGCGCCTGTGACTCGCTGTGCCCATCCACCGTGAGCCGCACCGCGTAGGCTCCCGGCAGCACCAGCGGTCCCTGCGGCCGCAGTGGCGTCCGATGCGGCACCGCCGAGATCGGATAGTCATAGCGCGTTGCGGTGGGCGTGGTCGAGCGCAAATCCCAAACCCACCGATGCATGCCCGCGGTCACTGGCAACGGTCCGTGCAGCAGCGGCCAGTACGGAGGAATCAGGTTCGTCTTCATCTGCTCGGGAGTGGGCGAAACCGGATCCTTACTCGAAAAACTGCGCAGCACCTTGCCGTCACGGTCGAGCATCTCCAGGGTCACCTCCTCCGCGTTCGAGGCCAGGTTGTAGTCGATGATCGCTCCATCAGGCGGATTCTCGCCCAGCGGCTCGTCGGGCGGCACCGGCGTATCGGGGTATTCGGCGCTGCGTACGCGCCACGCCGCGGCGGGCTTGAACAACATTGCCGTCTTCTCGCCCGCGTCGGCCGCCATCTGCCGCAGCGGAGCCACGTCGTCGAGAATCCAGAACGAGCGGCCGTGGGTCGCGACAACCAGGTCGTCATCCTTCACGAGCAAATCGCGCATCGATGTATGCGGCAGGTTGTACTGGATCGACAGCCAGTGCGCTCCGTCATCGAACGACGCAAAGACCGCGTGCTCGGTCGCCGCGTAGAGCAGGCCCGGCTGCACAGGATCGGCGCGCACCGCATTAACTGGCGCATTGTCCGGCAACCCCGCGCTGATCGACTGCCACGACTTGCCTCCATCGTGGGTGCGAAACGCATAAGGGTGCAAATCGTCGATGCGGAAGCGATTCACAGCCACGTACGCGGTTTCATCGTCGAAACGCGAAGTGTCGATCTGTGCAATCTTGCTCCACGCGGTTAACCCGGGCGGAGTGATGTTCGTCCAGTTCGTGCCGCCATCGTGCGTGACCCACACCAGGCCGTCGTCGGTTCCCGCCCAGATCGTCTGAGTTGTCTTATAAGACGCGGCCACCGAGTAGATGACGCCGCGACGCTGCGCTTGCTGCTCCGCCGTCAGGGGCGCAAGCGATTCCGGTTGCCCGCTCTTTTCCTGGCTCAGGTCGGGGCTGATGGTATCCCAGCTATGGCCGTAGTCGTTAGTTTTGAAAAGATGGTTCGACGCGTAATACATGGTGTGCGGGTCCACCGGTGAAAACAGGATCGGCTCGGTGCGGTCGCCGCGATAGTCGCGCTTGCGCGTGGGCAGCGGCGTCACATTCTGAACTTCGCCGGTGATGCTGTTGTAGCGCGAAACTTCGGTCCGCCCCGCTCCGTAGATGATCTCGGGATGCAGTGGATCGGGCGCGGCGTAGCCGTACTCGATAATTCCCGCCGGGTGCCATTCCCGGTAGCTGACGTACCCATCATTGCCGCGCGTCGAGGTGCACACCGAGCCGCTTTCCTGCTGGCCCGCGCACACGAGGTAGGGAAATGTATTCGTCGCTGCGACGTGATAGAGCTGTGCCGTCGGCTGGTTATACCAGGAACTCCAGCTCTCGCCGCCGTTCACGCTGATGACCGCGCCCTGATCGCTCACCAGCAGCAGGATCTTCGGATTCTTCGGATTCACCCACATGTTCTGGTAGTCGTCGCCGCCCGGCGCTCCGCGCAGGCTAATCCACGTCTTGCCGCCGTCCGTCGAGCGAACCGTAACAATGCTGGTCACATAAATCGTATCGGGGTCCTTCGGATCCACGACCGGAATCGACAGGTCGCCGCCGCCAATCTTCATCGCGGGGCGCGGATCTTCGGTGATCTTCTGCCAGCTCGCCCCTGCATCGTCGGAACGATACACGCCGAGCCCCTTTCCTGACGCATAACCGCCCTCTGTCTTCGTCGCCAGCGTCGCGTACAGCCGCTGCGGATTGCTCGCCGCGACCGCCACGTTGATCTGCACGAGGCCGTCGGGCAGACCCTTCGTCAACTGCTTCCACGTCGCGCCGCCGTCAATCGATTTGAAGAGGCCGCCGTTGGTGCCCGCATAGCTGTTCGCGTCCTCCCACGGCCCCAGCGTCTCTTCCCACATCGACGCGTAGACGATGCGAGGATTCCTGGGATCGAGAACAACATCGGAGCCGCCCACGCGATCGCCTTTGTACAGCACCTTCTTCCAGGTTTTGCCGCCGTCATCGGAGCGAAAGATTCCCCGCTCTTCATTCGGTCCGTAAGGATGGCCGAGCACCGCGGCAAACAAACGGTCAGGATTGGCGGGATCGACCGCGAGCGCGGGAATCTGCTCGCCTCCCTGCAACCCGAGGTGCGTCCAGGTCTTTCCGGCATCGGTCGATCGATAAATCCCATCGCCGACGGAAAGATCGGGGCGATGCAGGCCCTCGCCGCTGGCGACGTAAACGATGTTGCTGTTCGACGCCGCAACGGCGATCGCTCCGACAGACTGGGTATCTTCGCCATCGAAGATTGGATTCCACGTGCGCCCGTAGTCCGTCGATTTCCACACGCCGCCGTTCACCTGGCCGATGTAGAAGACATTCGGCTGATCGGGCACGCCCGCCACCGCGCGGGTGCGGCCGCCGCGGAAGGGTCCGATCATGCGCCAGTGCACATCCGGCATGGGGCCGGTCTCCTGCGCGACGAGAACAGCTGCAGGCAGCAAAGCCGCACCGATGGCGGCCGCAATCACGAGAACCTTCGAAGCTGAAACCCTGGACATGATCACCTGCTGTTCCTTTCAGAATCAATGCACAACACAGCGGCCATTGTAACCGCGATTGACTGGAATCCAGCACGCGCCGAACCATTTCCAAACGTTTCGATTTCGCGATCTCACGCCAGCGGCAATGCTCATTCGCCCGGAGCTTGCGCGTTTTGCCGATTCGCCTTCACAATCGATTCACCCATGAAAACCTGCCGCCTCAAAAACCTGTGCCGACCGGCTCTTCTGCTCTTCCTGATTTTCCCGCTCTGTATGACGCACTTCGCTCTAGCCCAGCAGCTCTCGACGGACCTCTTTAGCGGCCTGCACTGGCGGCTGGTCGGGCCTTTTCGCGCAGGGCGCGTTGTGGCCGTGAGCGGCGTTCCGGGCAACGCGACGACCTACTATTTCGGCGGCGTCGATGGCGGCGTGTGGAAGACCACCGACGCGGGCACCGTGTGGCAGCCGATCTTCGACCAGGAACCGGTGGCCTCCATCGGCGCGCTGGCCGTCGCTCCGTCTGATCCGAACGTGATCTACGCGGGCACGGGCGAATCGGACATTCGCTCCGATCTTGCCTCCGGCGACGGCATGTATCGCAGCGATGACGCCGGCGCGACTTGGAAGCAGATTGGCCTCGACGATTCGAGGCAGATCAGCCGCATCCTCGTCGACCCCAACGACCCGCGCACCGTCTACGTCGGCGCGCTCGGCCACGCTTACGGTCCCAGCGACGAACGCGGTATCTACAAATCCACCGACGGCGGCGAGCACTGGACGCATGTCCTTAACAAAGGGCCAGACATCGGCATCGCCGACATCGCGATGGCGATTGGTCAGCCGAAGATTCTTTTCGCCACGACCTGGAACGCGCATCGCCCGCCGTGGAGCACCTATCCGCCGCTCGAAGGCCCCGGCAACGCGCTCTATCGGTCGAAAGACGGCGGCGAACACTGGACGCTCATCTCCGGCCACGGCCTGCCCGACGGCGCATGGGGACGCACCGGCATCGCGGTCAGCGCCGACGGCCGCCGAGTCTACGCGACGATTGACTGCAAAGACCACGCGGGCCTGTATCGCTCCGACGACGGCGGCGACACATGGACGCTGGCTAACTCCGATTCGCGCCTGACCAGCCGCGCCTGGTACTTCAACTCCATCGCTGTCGATCCCGGCAACGCCGATGTTCTCTACATTCCCAACGTCGCGCTCTACCGCACCGAAGACGGCGGCAAGACCATCCAGATCGTCCGCGGCGCGCCTGGCGGCGACGACTATCACCAGGTGTGGGTCGATCCGAAGGATTCGAATCACATCGTGCTCGGCGTCGATCAGGGCGCGAGCGTCTCCCTCGACCGCGGAAAAACCTGGACCACCTGGTATAACCAGGCGACGGCGCAGCTCTACCACGTCACCACGGATCACAAATTCCCTTACAGCATCTACGGCGCACAACAGGACTCCGGCGCCATCGCCGTCCACAGCCGCTCCGATCACGGGCACATCGACACCCGCGACTGGTTCCTGCCCGGCGGCAGCGAGAGCGGCTACATCGCCATCGATCCCAAAGACGAGAACATCTTCTACCTCTCCGCCTCCTACGGCGGCGTCTCCCGCTTCGACCAGCGCACGTCGTTCAGCCAGAACATCACGCCATGGCCGCTCGGTGGCTTCGACACGGAGATTAACAAGCGCCGCTACCGCGATCCCTGGACGCCCGTGCTGGTCTTTTCACCAGCAGACAAGACTTCGCTCTACCTCGGCACGCAATACGTGATGAAGACTACGGACGGCGGCCTGCACTGGTCGCAGATCAGCCCCGACCTTACCGGCGCGGTCACGGGTACCAGCGAAGACGGGCCCACGACTCCGGAGAACGCTATGCAGCGCGGCTATGGCGTGGTCTACACGATTGCGCCGTCACCGCTGCGCGCCGAGGAGATTTGGGCGGGCTCCGACACCGGACGCATCCATATCACCATCGACGGTGGCAAAACCTGGCGCGACGTGACGCCGCACGAGCTTTCTCCGTGGAGCAAGATCTCGATGATCGAAGCCTCGCACTTCGATCCGGCAACCGCGTACGCCGCGGTCGATCGTCATCGGCTCGACGATCAACAGCCGTATCTGTACATCACCCACGATTACGGCAAAACCTGGAAGCTCGCGGTCGACGGTATCGCTCCGCATCATTTTGTCGGCGCTGTTCGCGAAGACACCGAACAGAAGAATCTGCTCTTCGCCGGAACCGAGTTCGGCATCTACGCCTCGTTTGACAGCGGCGACCACTGGCAACCCCTGCAGCTGAATCTGCCGGTCAGCTCCGTGCGCGACATTAATATCAATGGCAGTGACGTAATCGTCGCCACCCACGGCCGCTCCTTCTGGGTCCTCGACGACATCGCGCCGCTCCGCCAGGCTGCTGCCGTGAAAGACGCGAAGGCATATTTGTACGCGCCGCCCACCGCGGTCCGCGTCGATAACGACGGTTTTCTGGGCACGCCCCTGCCGCCGGAAGAGCCGCAGGCCGACAACCCGCCCAGCGGCGCAACCGTCGACTACTACCTCGGCAACGACGCGACGAAAGTCACGCTGCAGATTCTCGACGCGCAGAGCCACGTCATCCGCCACTTCTCCAGCGCGGAGAAACAACCTGCCAGGCGCCCCCTGCTTCCGATCGCGGAGCGCTGGTTTCCCAGGCCGGAAACGCTGGCGACCACCGCCGGCGAGCATCGCTTCGTGTGGGATCTGGCAGCGGGTGGCTCCAGCGCAGGCACGGGCGACGATGACGCCGACGATGCAATCGGCATGCCCCCCGGTCCGCGCGTGGCTCCTGGAACTTACACCCTGCTCCTCTCCGTCGACGACACGACCCTGAACCGTCCCCTCCACGTGATCATGGATCCGCGTGCGACGGCGACTCCGCAGGTATTGGTACAGCAGTTCACCCTCGGGGAATCCATCTACATGCAGCTCCGAGCCAGCCGCAAAGCGATGGCCGAACTGGAAAGCGTGGAGAGCCAGCTGAAGAAACTCGATTCCAGCGAGAATCCTGATTCGCCGCGCGACGCAATTCACAATGCGCAGGCGAAGATCGAGAAGATCCGCAGCGGCGAGCACGAAGCGGCCGACAAGCCGGGCGAGCACGCGGCTGGCCTGGCCGAGGCCACCTCTGGACTCGGCACCATGTTGCGCATCGTTGAGAGCGGCGACCGCACGGCTCCGGCACAAGCGCTGGCAATCTTCGATCAGATGAACAAAGCTTCGCGCATAGGAATCGCCGCCTGGGAAAGCTTCAAGAAGACCGACCTGGACGCCCTGAATGCGGCCCTGGTCGGCGCTCATCGTGAGCCGCTGAAGATCGCCGCCATCGAAGAACAGGTCCACTACGCGATGACGCGCTGACGACGTTCTATTTCGGCGAGTCCGGTGGACCGAGCCTCACTGGACATCGGCCGACCGATCTCCTTCGTACTGCATGATGTGGTAGTACGCCTCCCACCCACTCCACACAATGGGCGGCGCAAGATGCGTCAGCGGATCCTTCAAAAAAGCTGCATAGGCCTCGAGGGTCTGCTGCGTGCGGTACACGCCGGTCAGCCAGTCGCCGCGATACCAGTTCTTCCACTTGCCATACTCAGCGTCAGCCTGCGCCCGCCGAACCTGCGCGACGGCAGCCAGAGCATCGGACGCTTCCTGCTGCGCCTCGGCCATCTTCCCCGTCTGCGCGTCCTGCACGGACTTCGCAATATCCAGCAGCATTCGATTGCTTTCGCGGTTAATTGTAACCATGGTCAGCACAGATGCCTGATAAAAGGATCGGCGCGCAGCGGGCACCAGCGCCTCCGCAGCAACGGCCTTATTCCACACCGCATCCCAGCGCGGCTGCGCGTCGCCACACTGCTGGATCTCCCGCGCCGCCGTCGTACGCAGCCAATCCTTACCGCCGGATCCCGGTCCCAGGCCATACCCCTGGCCCACCAGCCGCGGCATCGTCCACTTCGGCGACTGCCCCGGAATCGCATACAGCGGCGCATCGATCATCCACGTCTGCATCATCTGGCGGCCTTCGGTGTGGTAGATCTGGTCGCCATACTCGCGCGGCGGATCGCCCTGGTGTCCCGATTCCAGCCGCGCAGGCGCAGCGAAGTAGTCCTTATACATGTCGGCGATCGCGGGCGCTGCCTTCGCGCCAAACTCCTCTTCCGCATACCGCCGGTAGTAGCCGGCCGGCGCTTCTTCCGTTCCCGGTAAATGGCCCAGCCACGCATAGTCCATCACCGCGCGAATCGTCAGCGTGTACGGGCGAATGTCGCTCGTGTTCACCAGGAAATAATTTGTAGCCTTCGCCCGCACAAATCTTCCCATCTCGCCCGTGATCCGCTCAATCGGCACCATCTCCGTCAGCTGATTCGTCCGGTTGTTCATCATCGCGACGTGATAGTACGTGCCCTGCCCCGCGGCCACCTGCCCCTTGTCCTGGATGTAGCCATAGCCATCATCCGCCCACACCGTCATCACTTCCGGCGGAATCTTCAGATACCCCTCCTGCACCAGCCGTGCGCCCTCCTGCCACAGATCGGTCACAAACTGCGCATCCGGATGCACCGCGCGCACGATTTTCATCTGGTCTTCGATCGCGCTGCTGATCCGCTTGCCCAGCAA
Source organism: Acidobacteriaceae bacterium (assembly GCA_050011735.1). Taxonomy (GTDB): domain Bacteria; phylum Acidobacteriota; class Terriglobia; order Terriglobales; family Acidobacteriaceae; genus Palsa-343. Next base: position 7,355 of record JBEKIN010000023.1, read on the forward strand.
CGCATCGTTCCCCTGTACGCTCGGATCCATCGATGCGTAACTCGTGTCCGACAACCCACGCAGCCCCACGGACCACAGAATCTCAATGTCCTTTGGATACCCGGCGACCGCGTCCTTCCACGCCCGCTCCAGAATCTCCGGATGCGTCGAGTAGTTGTACTCGACGTCCTTCGGCCAGCGCGCCACGTTGACCCCCAGTGGGATCGCGTGATGCTGCGTGACAATCAGTCCGCGCTGGGCGGCTGCTTTGATCTGCGGATCGTCGGGAAAAATCCACGTCCCCGGCACAACCATGTTCGCCTTCAGGCGAAGGCTTGTTTCATAAACCCTGTTCCACGCGTCGAGCGAGATGCCGGCGTGGTCTTTCGCACCGGGTGCCCACCCGGTCAGCAGGTCCTCATCGTTGATGAAGAAGCCGCGGTATTTGAACACGGGTGCGGGATACGCCCTGTTCAGCCCGGCCGCCAGCTCGATACGCGTGCGGCGCGGCGGCTCGTGATCCGTCCAGTAGTACATCGGATCGACGCCGAGATACTCCTGCGAAAACTGGTATATCGCATAGAGGGTGCCGCGCATGTCAGCCCCGGACAGAACCAGATCCTTTCCGGAAACGGCGATCGAGAACGACTCCGGGTCGCCGAGGTTCGCCGGCCGCCTGTCCTCCGGCAACTTCGCCGCTTCGCCAATCAGAACCGTCGCTCCAGAGTCGCCGGCACGATCCGCAATTTTCGGTTTCGTCCCGAAGACTTTCTCGAAGTCGTTCGCCAGATCGTTCGCCGCCAAATGCACTGGCCCAGGCTCATCCGCTCCGACGACAATCGTCACGCGCGCATCGAGCGTAAGCGCCCCATTCCCGGTTGAGCCCGCAGCGCCGTGGCTCTGCGCAAAAGCGCACGGCATCAGCAGAAGCGCGGCGGCGTATCCTGCGACGGTCGTCCTGATGAACGTTTGACCGGCTGCGGTTTTCTCAGTCATTCCAGTGTCCTGATCCTTCGGGGAGTTCGATTGCGCTGATTTCGTACGCGGCCCACACTTTATCGAGCAGCGCATGGTATGTCAACGAACCGCGGTGCCAGGAGCGGAAGAGGACGCCCCGTCGCTGGGCTCGCAGCTCTGTTGAGAATTCGCCGGCCGGCAGCCCCCGACCCTTTGAGATCGGCTACTGTCGCGCATATTGTTTGCGTCGCCAATCATTGCGGCCGAAACTTAATCTGCAAGAGCATAATAATCATTCGTCAATCTTTCCTCAGGAGTTGTGCTGTGAAATTGCTCACCCGCCGCGACCTCACCATCGCTTTCCTCTCAATTCTCGGAACCTGCTGCGCCTTCGCTTTCGCCGGTCTAAGACCCGCCATTCTCGGCTGGGCCGTGTACGACTGGAATTCCATCCCCGTCACCAAAACCGACGTCGGCGAATCTCGTCAGTTTTTCCGCGCACCAACGGCCACTCTGGACGAGCTCGAAGTCCACTCAACAACTCTGGAGCCGGGCAAACAATCTCATCCACCGCATAAGCACGCCAACGAAGAAGTCATCATCGTCGATCAGGGAACCGTGGAGGCCTTCGGCGAAGGCAAATGGACCCGCGTCGGCCCCGGATCGGTAATCTTCAACGCGTCGAATACTCTCCACGCTATCCGCAACGCCGGCGATGGACCGGCCACGTATCATGTCGTCAGCTTTGTCACGCCGGTCACCAAGCAGCTGGAGCAGGAGACGAAGCCCTGACCGGGTCGAGTCCGCCGGCAGTATTCTCAGAGCGGCGGATCATAAGAGCACCATGACGGACCCCATTCGCGTTGGCATTGCGGGCGCCGGATTTGCGGCGCGCTTTCACCTGCACAATTTACGCCGCGTCTACGGCGTGCCTATCGTCGTTGCCGGCGTTACCTCGCGCTCGCCGCAGACCCGCGAAGCCTTTGCGCAGGAGAACTCCGTTACGGCCTTCGATTCCTTCGAGGCGCTCTGCGACGCGGCGGACGTGATCGACCTTTGCAGCCCTCCATCGACTCACGAAGCGCTTGCCGTCGAGGCGCTGCGGCGCGGCCGGCACATCATCGTCGAGAAGCCGTTCACCGGCTTCTTCGGCACGGGCGTTGAGGGCTTCCGCGGCAACTCGGCTCCGAAGGAACCCATGCTCCGCCATGCCATCGAAAGCTGCCGCCGGATCGTCGAAGCCGCCCAGGCCAGCGGCAAGACCATCTGCTACGCGGAGAATTGGGTCTACGCGCCCGCGATCCAGAAAGAGCGCGAGATTGTTACAAAAAGCGGCGCGCAGATCCTGTGGATGATGGGCAATCAGTCGCACAGCGGATCGCATTCGCCCTACTATGGCCAGTGGCGCTTCTCCGGCGGTGGATCGCTGGTTGGCAAAGGCTGCCATCCGCTGAGCGCCGCACTCTATCTGAAGCGCGCCGAAGGCTCGGCCCACGACGGAAGCCCCATCCGCCCCGCAACCGTGAGCGCGCGCACGCATGAAATTACGCGGCTGCCGAATTATCGCGACGAAGGCCACCTGCGCCGCGGCTATCAGGACATCGAGGACTACGGGCAGATGCACGTCACTTTTTCCGACGGCACGATCGCCGACATCTTTTCGTCGGAACTGGTGATGGGCGGAGTGAGCAACTGGCTGGAGGTAATGGGCAACAATCACCGCACCCGCTGCCAGCTGAATCCGATCGACGCGCTGACGACCTTCAACCCGAAAGAAGACGCATTCCGCGAGGTCTACGTCACCGAGAAGATCGAGACGAAGCAGGGCTGGAGCCATCCCGCCCCCGATGAAGCGTGGCAGCATGGCTACCCGCAGGAATTTCAGGATTTCATGGAGAGCATCGCTGCAGGCCGCGAACCAATGGCAGGCGCGGAGCTGGCGCGCGACACCATGGCGACAATCTATTCCGCCTATGTGTCAGCCGAACGCGGCGGGGCGGAAACGGAAATCCCCGAATAGAGATCAGCGCTGGCGAGCCAGCACCAGCGTGACGTCGTCCGGCTGCTCCTGCGCGCCGATCCAGCTGCGCAGAGTCTGGATCACCTGCTCCGAGATGGCTTCGAGGCTCAGGTGGCGATGGCGTCGTACCACTTCGAGCAGGCGCGCCTCGCCGAATTCTCCAAAGTCGTTTTCTGGCTCGGTCACGCCATCGCTGTAAGCGATGAGAATGTCGCCGACGCCGAGATGGACTATGCCCTGCTCCCACACCAGCTCATCGAGCAGTCCTACTACCGATCCGCCGCGATCCAGACGCGTAACAGAGTCGTTGGCGCGCAACAGCAACGGCGGCAAATGGCCGCCGTTCGAATACACCAGCCGCCGCGTCAATCCGTCATAGTGGGCCAGGAACAGAGTCGCGTATTTCTCCGGCTGCGTGCTGCGGTAGAGATGGCGGTTGAGCAGCGAGAGAATCTTCGCGGGCTCCTCGAAGAGCTCGGCGCACTCCACTTCCTGCTCGCCCTCATGACGGGTACGCGGGTTTGAGAGCGCCGCCGTTCCTTCTGTGATCAGCGTTTCGCCGGCGAATCGGTACGCCCGCACAGCGGAGTGCAGCGTAGCCATGAGCAGCGCCGCGGAGATTCCCTTGCCGCTGATATCCCCGAGCGCGACGCCCAGGCCGGTATTGCCGAAGAGGAGAAAATCGTAGTAGTCGCCGCTCACCGTGCGCGCCGGCAGGCACACACCATGCAGCTCCAGCATGGGCAGAGCGATCACTCCGTGTGGGAACAGATTCGCCTGCACCTCCTGCGCGATCGAAAGCTCGTTCTGCAGGCGCTGCTTCTCGCGCTGTTCAACCAGGAGCCGCGCCAGCGATGTGGCCATGCTGTTAAAGGAGCGGCTCAGCGCGCCGAGCTGGTCTCTTCGCTTTACGTTGATGCGATGTTCCAGGTTGCCGCCGTCGATCGCCAGCGTGGCTTCGTAAAGATCGTGCACCGATCGTGTGATGGTCTGATTCAGGCGAACCGCCGCCAGAAACGCGAGCAGCTCCAGCACCCCGAAAGCGACTGCGATGCCGATCAGCAGGTCCCGAATCGCGTCTCCGATCTCCAGCGAGGCGATGAAGAGCCGGCGATACAGCAGCGAAGGTCGCGAATTAACTACCGTATCGGTGTGAGTGGTTTGCCCATTGGCCCAGTCATAGGTTTCCAGCGGCGCATAGAACCAAACCCGAGCATCGTAAAAATGGAGAGGCGGCGGCAGAGACCCTCCCACAATCGCGTACCTTTGGGCCTGGTCGATATCCTGGCCGTTGATCCGGATGCGCGCCGCTTTAGCACCGCGGGCCGCCTGCGCGCCCTGCGCCGGCCCTGTTCCGGCGTCCGGATAAATGGCAACCACGCCAAGGCCCTGCGCGAAGGCCTCCACGTTCTGCTTCTGGATCGGCACGCTGGAGATGACCACAGTCGTGTGACCGCCGATCGTCTGCACATCGGCGGCCCTCAGCCAGAGCTGACTGCCATCCAGCACGAGGCCGCGAAACGACCCGTGCAGCCAGGCGGGAACCGGCGGCGCGACCGGCGACTGAATCGCGGCCGGCGTGAGCGCCACCTGCTTGCCGTCTTCAAAAGCAGCGATGCCAAGACCGCTGTACTCGTGCTGCGCAGGCGCGGTTCCCTCCTCCGGCAGCGCAACCTCGCGCACACGAGGATTCTGATTGAGGACATGCGCGATATGCATTGCGAGGCTCGAGTTCGTCGCCGCAATATGCTCCAGCTCATCGTGAACCACGCTGGTCGCAGCGAAGATCGCAAACTGGCCGGAAAACGCGTACAGCAGAATCAGCGCCAGCGTCACGAAGAGTACCACCGGCGTCAGCCCCATCAGCAGGTAGGTGACGATCAGCCGGTTGCGCACCTTCCAAAGAAGCCGCTGAAAAATAAATCGCCACAGCAGCGGAATACAAAAAATGACGAGGACAAAGAAGTCAAGCCCCGCCAGATTGCTGAAGACCTTCCCAGTAATGCCTGGCAGCCATCCGGGAAGCGAGAGCACCAGATACCCAACAAACAGCCAGAAGGCCCCGCGATGCACAAAGCCCTGCGGCGGATCGCGGCGGATAAAACGAAAGACCGCAACCTCAAACTTTCGAAACATTCCCATTTGTGGCCAGTCTAGAGCATTTCATCCTCGGAAGGATGTACCTGGTCAGACCGCGCTGGCTAGACCCGGATGAAGATCTTCCTGCGATAGAGAACGAACATCGGCAGCCAGCAGGCCAGCGTGAACGCGATCGAGTAGAGCAGCGATGCGACGCCCGGCGGATGAATCGGCGCGAAGACGTGCAGGTAAATCCAGTAACCGAGGTCCATGCGCGGGCTAACGTGAATGGTCCACAACGGCGCGACCAGCAGGTCGGACATCGCGTAGCTGGCGATGGCGTTCATTCCAAAAACCAGCCAGAAGCCCCAGCCCTTTTTCCAGCCCTTGATCTCGATCAGCCAGATCAGGAGAGCCCACAGCACCATCGAGCATCCCCCCATGAAGAGCACGAAGGAGCTGGTCCACAGCTTCTTGTTGATCGGAAACCAGGGATGCCAAAGCTGGCCCAGAAGAATCAGGACCAATCCGGCCACAAGCACACCCGCGCATTTGCGTTCAAGCGAACGGCTGGTGCGCAGCCACATCCCTGTCAGCATGCCGAGCAGTGTGGTGCCGATGGCGGGAAACGTGCTGAGCAGGCCTTCGGGATCGCGCGTCTTTTCCCACAGGCGGCCAATGTGCATGGAGCGATCGAGCCACGCCACGATGTTCGCGTCCTTATCGAGGAACGGAATGTCGCGCCCAGGAACTCCATAGCCAGGCACGGGAACAAAGCGCATCAGCACCCAGTAGCCAACCAGCAGGACAACCAGCAGCACCGCCAGCGGCGCCACAGGATTCTTCAACCGGCGGTCCCACAGATACAGCAGCGCGCAGACCAGATAGCAAAGTGCAATGCGCTGCAGCACGCCGTACACACGGATGTTCGACCAGTGGAACAGAGGAAAGAGCGCCAGGAACAACCCCAGAGCGAAGAGGATCGCGAAGCGCTGAAAAATATGCGGGACGAGCGACCCCGCCGAACCACCGCGCTTCAGTCGCGACTCGGTGGAGAAGACGATGGTCACGCCGACGACATACAGAAACGTGGGAAACACCATGTCGGTCGGAGTCCAGCCGTTCCAGTCCGAGTGCTCGAAGGGCCAGTACGCGTGCCAGCCGTTGTTGTTCACCATGATCATGAACGCGATGGTGATGCCGCGCAGAACGTCGAGCGAAACCATGCGCGTGGTGGCGGTCGCAGCCGGACTTTGAACGGAAACGGTGGCCATACGGATTCAAATGAACCAAAACAGCGTACTTCGCAATGCCTACCACTGTACATCCGGCAGTTCCCCGTTCGGGAAATGCAATGGCTCCTCAGTCACAAATGGAACGTTACCTCCCAGTGATCCTTTTTTGCCATTGCCTTTCGCGGCCACCTAAGGCATCGTGTACGGAACGAAATGACCCTGAGCCAACTTTCCAGGATGCGCGTCACGCCGCGACAGCTGAGCGTGTTGCTGTTTGCGGTCGCGGCTGCCTCATGGGCAGTCGGGCAAACAGCATCGCCTGCTGCTGGCCCAACCGAGCCAGTTTCGAATCCAGCGCAAACGCGGTCTTTCTCGCCCGCTTCCATCGTTCTCGGGATTCCAGCCAATCCTGAAGCTTCGACCATACCGCTCCCCGTCCAGCCGCTGCTCGACTTCCGCGATTCAGAAGTGAAGTTCAGCCTCACAAATCTGATGAGCCTCCTGCGCGACCACCGGCATGAAGGTTGGGTGCTCGCTGCCTATCCCGACCCGAAAACCGGCCGGCCGCTGATCGGCGCAGGTTTCAGTCTCGATTTGCCGGAGCGGCAACATCCGCAGAGCGACCCTCTCAATCCTCATGCCTTCGTCGAGCCCTCGTCAGCCGAGCTCTGGCAGGCTGCCGGCCTCGACCCTGCCCAGTTGCAGCAAGTGCTGGAGCAATTCAACGACAAGCTCGCCGTCTGGCAAACGACCCGGCGCTCTCGGCGGAGAATCTGGCCGCGCGATCCGCAGATCACCGACGATCAGGCGAACCTCCTGCTCCGCATCGCCGCGATCCAGGCCATCGAGAACGCTCGCGCCTATTGCCGCAACTTCGATGACCTCACCGGTCCGCAGCAGATGGCGCTGAGCCAGCTGGTGTACCAGATGGGCGTCAACCTCGAGGAGTTCGGCAACTTCCTCAACCTGATGAACAACGAGCCGGTCGAGGTTTCGGCCCTCACCACACCCACCGCCGACGACAACGACTACTGGCAAGCCGTCCAGCACTCGCTCATGCAGAGCCAGTGGGCGCGGCTCTATCGGATCCGCGCCGTCGCCGTCATCGCGATGCTTGACCCGCAATATCTCGACGACCCAGCCGCATCGGAGCATCGAATCGCTGCGGTGCTGCGTCCCATCGCCCACCGGCGTCGTAGCCGCGCTGCCCTGCGCGCCGCGTCTTACCGTGGCCACCACCGTGCCGGATCCACCATCGCCAGGAAAACGCAAAGCACCCACGGCAAACAAAAAGCCTGACAGCTGCCGAGCGTGGCGCGGAGTCTCTAAGTCCGCTTCTCCACCCAGCACACATCCCAGTAGCGCCCGAACTTGTAGCCGACTTCGCTGAACGTGCCAACCGGGCGAAAGCCGAATCGCTCATGCAGCGCCGCCGAAGCCGGATTCGGCGGAACGTATCCCGCGACGATGCGATGAATGTTCTCGCCGGCAATCGCGTCGAACAGCGCAGCGTAAAGTTTGCCGCCGATCCCTCGGCCAACCGATTCAGGCGCGCAGTAGATGCTGGTTTCCACCGTCGTGTCGTAGGCCGGCTTGGGACGCCAGCGCATCGTTCCTGCGTAGCCGAGAATCACGCCGTCTGCTTCGGCAACCAGCACCCGATGCCGTCCCGTCTCGGCAAACTGCGCAAACCATTCGCGGCGCTGGTCGTGGGTCTTCGGTTCCAGATCGAAGGTCGCGGGCGAGTGGACGACGTAGTGGTTATAAATTTCGGTCAGTCTGGGCAGATCGTCGAGGCGAGCGGCTCGCATGGCTAAGCCGGACAAGAAGCTCCTCCTTCTGTAGCAGCAGAAAAATCATTGCCGATCCGGCGTCACCTTCACGAACATTCCCTCCGGCAGCTCGCCTTCCAGCAGATGGACCACGCCGTTTTTCACATATCCCTTCAGCGGCTGCTGTTGCGGGTCCTTCGGCTTCCCCGGATTCAGGCCCGGCTTTCGGCCGGTGCCGCGATCCATCGCCGCATTGGCCAGTTGGTCGGCCTTTTTATTCTTGCCGCGCAGGACGTGTTCGATCCGAAACGCATCGAGCTTTGCAACCCGGCGCTTCGCTTCGTCGTAGAGCGGGCGCAAGTCGGGGCTCGCGACTTTGTAGCGTCCCTGCATCTGCTTCACCAGCAGTTCGGAATCCGCCACGACCCTGAGCCGCAGGTGTCCGTGGTGCAGCGCCCACTCGAGCGCCGCCAGCAAAGCGGAATATTCGGCGACGTTGTTGGTCGCCTTGCCGAGATACTCGCTCAGCTCGGCCAGCGCGTGGCCATCGGCGCCCTCGATGAAGACTCCGTAGCCGGCCGGACCCGGATTTCCGCGCGATCCGCCATCGCAATACGCTGTCACCCACTCGCCACCTGCATTGTCAGCCGAAAACAAGCTGGCGTTCTCCCGCAACATAAAGCGAGTGTAGCGGAAGGGCGATAGCCGGTGAGAGTACCTCTCCCCTGCAAGGGGCGGTTCTGTCGTCACCTCTTCCTGCGAACCGTCGCCTCCACATACTTCGCGAAGGTTCCAGGCTTGTCGGGCGGTGCAATTTCAAACAGCACCTTCACCACTCCGTCTCCCATATCCCCGTACGTCAGCCGGAACTGCGGCCCACCCCCGCTCGGTTCGCTCACCAACTGGATCTGTTTCCCGTCGGGAGCGACCGCCGCGTCGTAGTGGATGACGTGCCCCTCGCTGTCGTCGTAGAGCGCTTTCGTTGCCCCGCCCTCCCGGTAGATGATCATCAGGTCGTCATGCGCGAAGGCAGGGTGGTCTTTCGTCGCTGGATATTCAGCATGATTCTTGCGGACCAGAACGTTGCCGCCCAGCTCCGGCTCCAAAGTGAAACCGCCGCCACTAGCCGACCCCGGCACTCCGCTGCTGTCGCCTGCCACCCACTCGCCCAGCAGAAACTTCCATCCGCCCCACGGATCCTGAGGAGCCCCCTGCCCAGCCGCAAGCATCGGGAGCAGCAGCAAAAGGATGAACCTCAGGCCACTCTTTCGCATGGACAACCTCCGCGGAATTGAACCACCATACACGATTCGCGTCGCAATCCCATCCCCGTTTGCGGCGGTGCGGCAAAGACGGTAGAAGCCCCAGCCTTCAGGCCGGGGAATACGCAGCGCCAAAAGAGCGAGGCTCCAGCCGCGGAGTCTTCGCCGCAGCACGAGCCGAGCGCGTTTGCGAAATAGGAGGAGGCACGGGAAATCGCGCGCACGGCAAAACCACGGTCACTGGGCGACTCTCTTTCACGACCGAAGAATCGCAAAGGAAATGGGAAGATAGACATCAATGGATCTCGTCTCCCTGCTTCGGTCCACTTTTGGGTATTCAGACTTTCGCGAGAATCAGGAAGTCGTGTGCCGCGCGGTCGCCGAAGGCCGCGACGTGCTCCTCGTAATGCCCACAGGCGCAGGGAAGAGTCTCTGCTACCAGCTGCCCGCAGTCGCGCGCGGAGGAACAGCGCTGGTGGTGAGCCCGCTGATCGCCCTGATGGACGATCAGGCGGCCAAGCTGTCCGCCAGGGGACTGAAGGTGGCGCGCATCCACTCCGGGCTGCCGCGCGACGCGGCACGCGAGGCCTGTCGCGCGTATCTCGATGGCTCGCTGCAGTTCCTCTTCATCGCTCCGGAGCGGTTGCGCGTGCCAGGATTTCCGGAGATGCTGGCGCGGCGCAGGCCGTCGCTGATCGCCATCGACGAGGCGCACTGTATTTCGGGATGGGGGCATGATTTTCGGCCCGACTATCGCACGCTGGGCGATTATTTGCCGCTGCTGCGGCCGGCGCCCATCATCGCGCTGACGGCGACGGCCACGCCCATCGTGCAGAAGGACATTGTCGCGCAGCTCAATCTCGCCGATCCTGCGCTCTACATTCACGGGTTTCGCCGCGAAAACCTCGCCATCGAGATCGTCGAGCTTTCAAAACCCGAGCGCGCAGAATTCGTCGCGAAGTTTCTCGATTCCGCCTCCACGCGGCCTGCCATCGTGTATGCTCCATCGCGCAAAGCGGCCGACGAGCTCGCGCTCCAGCTCAACGGCCAGTTTCCTGCTGCCGCTTACCATGCCGGCCTCGAATCGGGCACACGCGAGCGCGTGCAGCGCCAGTTCCAGTCAGGCCAGCTCGAGGTCGTGGTCGCCACCATCGCCTTCGGCATGGGAATCGACAAGGCGAACGTCCGCACCATCCTGCACGCGGCGCTGCCGGGTTCGGTGGAAGCCTACTACCAGGAAATCGGCCGCGCGGGGCGCGATGGGCTGCCGTCGCGCGCGATCCTGCTGCACAGCTTCGCCGACCGCCGCATCCACGAAAGCTTCTTCGAACGCGACTACCCTGCGGTGGATGATCTGGATCGAGCGGCGCGCGTGCTCACCGGCGACTTCCAGAATCCCGACGTACTCAGCGACCGGCTCACGATGGACCCGGAAACCTTCAACAAGGCCGTCGAGAAACTCTGCTCCCAGGGAGCGGCGCAGCTGGACATGGACGGAAACGTCCGCGGAACCGGGGTCAGCACGTGGCGTTCCGGATACAAGACTCAGTTGGCCCATCGGCGCGCGCAGCTCGAGGCCATCGTCGAGTTCGCGGAGACGCCGCAGTGCCGGATGTCGGCGCTGGTCCGCCACTTCGGCGATAACGCCGGAGCCAGCCGTCCGTGCGGCCGATGCGACTTCTGCGCGCCGCACCTGGCTGCCGCGCAACGCTACGCGGAGCCCACTCCAGCCGAGGAGCGCGACCTCAGCGAAATTCTTGCCACGCTGAAAGCCAACCGCGCCATGGCCGCAGGCCGGCTCTTCACCGAGGCCGCCGTGGGCAACGACCGCAAATATTTCGATCGCCTGCTCGATGGCCTGGCGCGCGCAGGCCTCGTCACGCTGGCCTCTGAAACCTGGACGAATCCACTCGGCCGCGAAGTCACGTACAAGAAGGTCAACCTCACGCACGAAGGACGGGAACTGAGGCTTGCGGAGCCACTCGGCGTCCTGCTGCCGGAGGAGCGCGAGGCCAGCGCAAAACCTCGCCGGCCGCAACGGGAACGCCGGCCCACCAACGGAAGAGAATCGGACGCCGCATTCACGCCGGCGCAGGCCGAGCTCGAAAGCCGCCTCCGCAAATGGCGCAAGGTAGAGGCCGATCAGGCAGGCAAGCCCGCCTTCTTCGTTTTCTCTGACGCAATCCTGCGCGCGCTGGTGGAAGCGGCGCCGAGAAGCATTCCGGAGCTAAGGACCGTGCGCGGCATCGGTCCCAACAAGGCGGACCGTTACGGAGCCGCCATCTGCGCTCTCTGCCGCGGCCAGGAACCGCCTGCCGTCAACGGCGACGGCGCTTTTTAGCGTCCTGCCGCCGGCGCTGCACGAGCTACGATCCACACAGCGATGTCGTCGATGACTGGAGGCGTCACGTGGCCTGGCTTCTGGTAGTCGGCAGGCGTGCCGAGGCCGGTGCCGGGTGAAGTGCTGGGCATGAACAGGTGGTAGAGGCCGGGGTAGGTTGTGAAACTTACATTCGCTTTTCCCGCAAGCGCCTTCTTCCAGCCGTCGGTGTCTTCCGCCGTCACCTGGTAATCGCGCTCGCCGCGCAGGATGAGCATGGGAATCTTCAGCCGCGCAGCGACTTCGGCAGGATGATAGCTGCGCAGGTCGAGGAAGTAGGATCCGGGAATCACCGAGCCCATGACGTTGACGCGCGTGTCCGCTGCCAGTGACGGGCTTTCGATTTCTTTGGCCGACTGCTCGACCGCGTCGATCTGCTTCTGCGCCTCGGGCGTGATGGTTCCCTGCAATCCCACAATGTAGCGGACCTGATCGACAAGCACCCGCTCGAAGGGACGCGTGGGACCGGCGAGAACGATCAGGCCGGCGACCTGAGCATCGCCTTCCGCGATGCGGGGCGCCATCATGCCGCCCAGGCTGTGGCCCAAAACGAAGATGCGGCCGGAATCGATCTCCGGCCGCTTGGCCAACAGCGCGACCGCGGCTCGCGCATCGTCCACCGTCTCCAGATTGACCGTGAAACCGGCATCGTTGGCCTGGAGAACCTTTGCATACTGCGCAGTGCGCTTGGTGTAGCGCAGGACGGCGATGTTCCTGCTGGCCAGGCCCCAGGCGAGATCCTTGAAGGGCTTATTGGGGCCGATGGTTTCGTCCTCGTCCTCAGGGCCGGACCCAGCCACGAGCACCACCGCGGGAAAGGGTCCGGCGCCATTCGGGATGGTGAGCGCGCCGGGCAATTGCCAGGGCGCGGCGCCCACCGTGACCGGCTCCTCGTGAAAGCTCGAGGGTTTAGCGTAATCGGGAGGGCTCCAGGCGGCGGTTGCCTCGTCGGGCAGGATGAAGAAGCCGGCGACGCGGCCTTTGGCGTCGAAGACCCACTTGACGCGCAGGGTGGCCCTGGCGAACTGCGAGGTGACCAGGACAACTTCGTATCCCTGCACCTCCTGCACGGTGGTGCTATTGATGGTGCGGAAGTCTCCCGCCTGCCCAATGACCTGGTTCCAGAACTGCCCCAGTTTGGCGGCAGGCATGGCGGCGGTCATGGTCTCGTCGAAATGCGTGACGATGGAGTCGAACTGCTTCGCAGCCAGTTGCCGGGTGAGGTCTTTGGCCAGCGCCTCATTGCCGAGGGCAACCGGCTGGGCGGCGAGGCTCGCAGCGGCCAGCGCGCCAGCCCACAACAGAGCCAGGAACCTGCGTATCGCCATGTCACTTCTCTCCTGTCCGTTCGCATGGAGCCGCTTCACGACGCGGTCGCTGTTCCGGGGCCGGACAGCCATTCTAGCCCTCTACGGGCGTGCCTCGATCATGGAGGGCCGGAGCGAAAACTGAGGTAACAGCGCCAGGCAAGGTCCCCCTGCTCACCAATTTCCAGCGCCTGCGTCCTTACGGAAGCGTTGTCTCGCAACCCACGCCCCAGGAGCCCCAATGCCTGCTGATGCGCTTCGCTTTTTGTCCCACGCCAGGCCGTCCCCGGCCAGGCCTCGAATACAATCCTCGCGTATGCCTGGTCCTGTCCGGGAGAACCTGCCCGAAACCGATCTGATTCGCGAAGCGCAGGCAGGATCGCGCACGGCATTCGACTCGCTGGTACGTCAATATGATCAGGCGGTCCTGCGGCTGGCCATGCATCTGACCGGCTCGGAACAGGATGCGCAGGACATCCAGCAGGAGGCGTTCCTCAAGGCATACCGGTACCTGGGCAACTTCCGTTTCGAGTGCTCGTTCTACACCTGGATTTACCGCATCGTCACCAACCTCTGCCTCGATCATCTGCGCCGGCGCAAATCGCGGCGGGAAGATCAGGCGGTGGTGATCGACTCCTCCGGCGAGGAGATGGATCTGATGACGAATGTGTCCGACGAGCGGTCGGGCGCAAATCCGGCGCGGGAGTTGGACAGGAAGTATCTGGGGCAAAGGATTCTGATGGCGCTGGACGAGCTGACGCCGCGGGAACGGATGGTGTTCGAGCTGAAGCATTACCAGGGACTGCGGCTGCGGACGATCGGAGAGATGCTGAATACGACGGAGGAGACAGCAAAGAACACGCTCTTCCGCGCGACCAAGAAGCTGAGGGCGAAGCTGGCCGAATTACGGTGAACAGTGAACAGTGATTAGGGGCAAAGAGCACAGAAAGAAACGTAAGACCGGACAGGTAAGAGATCCGGGAGAACAACTGAATTTCAGAGGCGAAGTGAGGCACGAAAGACTATGAATTGCGAATTGGCACAGGAAGATATCGTCCTGTCGGTTTATGGAGAGTTGCCGGATGACCGGGTCCATCGGCTGGACCAACATCTGACGCAGTGCGAGCGCTGCCGTCAGGAGATGGAGGCGGTCTCGGCGCTGCAGAAGGCCATGTCGGTGCTGCCGCCGGAAGAGCCGTCACCGAGCCTGATCGCACGAACGCGGCTGCGACTGGACGAGGCGCTGGATGCGATGCCGAACGGCGGCTTTCTTCGCCGTGTGAGCCAGCGATTCCGCCGCAGCCTGGGATGGCTGCAGGGTGCCCCGGTGATGGCGAGCGTGCTGTTGCTGGCCGGAGCGGCCGGAGGCGGATGGGGCGGGTACCATGCGGCGCTGCGGACGATGCGTGCCGGTGCTTCGGCGCAAAACGCCGCGTCGGCGGTCCCGGTGGTGGCGGACATCAACGCCACGCAGATCGCGGGTGTGAGCAGCATTACACTCGAGCCGGGCTCGGAGAACGTGGAGGTGCGGTTCGATCGCGTCACGCCGGAGACGGCGTTCGGGACGCTCGACGACCCGCAGATTCGCCAGCTGTTGCTGGTGGCGGCGCGCAACCGCGCCAACCCCGCGGTACACGACGACTCAGTGAACCTGCTGGCGCAGGAATGCCGGGCCGGACACCAGTGCACCGGCGGCCCGATCCGCAACGCGCTAATGGTGGCGCTCCGCTACGACAAGGATGCGGGCGTGCGGCGCAAGGCGCTGGAAGGGCTGGAGGCGTACGTCCCCGTCGATACGCAGGTGCGAGACGCGGTTCTGGAAGCGCTCCTGCACGACCGGGATGCCGGCGTGCGGGCCGAGGCGATCGGGCTGCTGGAGCCGGTGGAAGCCGACTCGAGCGTCCGCGAGGTGCTGCAGACGGTGGCCAACGAGGACGAGAATCCGCACATCCGGAACGTCTCGCGGCAGTATCTTGAGCAGGTTGCGCAGATTCAGTAGAGACAACCGGGCTGCACCTTTCGTACCATGGAGAACGATAGCCGCGGGTTGACTTGCGTTTCTCCGGTTCGTCAGACCATTGGGCAGATTCGAGGGGCTGAATATGAACATTTTTCCGAGGCCGATGCTGAGTTTTGTTCCTGTCGCGGCGGTGGCCGCGTGTTGTCTTTCCTTACCGCACACCGTTCACGGACAGCAAGGCCTGCTGGGCGCGGATGGCTCGCCCATGGCGTCCGGCGAGCAGCACGTCACCATTCCGGGCCAGGACCCGGCGATGCTGAACCAGTCCCAGGGCTATCTGGGGGTGGGGATGCGCGACGTGGACACCGCAAGCGCAGCGCAGTTGAAGGTGAAAGAGGCGCGCGGCGTGGAGGTGACCACGGTGGACCACGACGCGCCGGCCTACAAGGCAGGCATGAAGGTCCATGATGTGATCCTGGAGATGAACGGCCAGGCCATTGTCGGCGAGGCGCAGCTGACGCGGATGCTGCACGATACCCCGGCGGGCCGGTCGGTGAGCCTGCTGGTGAGCCGTGACGGGCAGCAGTGGGTAGTGACGGTGCAGCTGGCGGATCGGGCGACCATTGAGGCCAACGCGTGGTCGCAGCATATTCCGGTACCGGATCCGGACAACGACACGACCCAGGCAGCGGGAACCGGCAGCAGCGTCGGCGACGGGATCTTCTCTTCACTGGTCTCGAACCCGTTCTATACCGGCCTCGACCTCGACATGCTGGGGCCGCAGCTGGCGAACTACTTCGGCGTGCATGACGGCTCGGGCCTCCTGGTAAGGCGGGTGGACGACAATAGCCCCGCTTTTGTCGCGGGACTGCGGGCGGGCGACGTAATCACCAGGGTGAACGGGCAGGCGATCGCGACGACCAACCAGTGGACGCACACCGTCCACGCCAACCGCGGCAAGCAGCTGCAGCTGACGGTGATTCGCGACAAGCACGAGGGCACGGTCAACATGGTGGCCGGGCGGGCGAAGAGCAAGAGCTGAGCGGGAGTTCAGACACCCTCACCAATAGATTCTCGGACCGTTGTGCCGCGCGATATCGCAGACGTCACTCATCATTTGGCGCGCGTCCGCTTCGCCTCCAAAGACGGCTCGGTCGGTTGGCTTGTCGGTGCCTCCTCGGAGA
Organism: Acidobacteriaceae bacterium; assembly: GCA_050011735.1. Lineage (GTDB taxonomy): Bacteria > Acidobacteriota > Terriglobia > Terriglobales > Acidobacteriaceae > Palsa-343. Next base: position 23,490 of record JBEKIN010000023.1, read on the forward strand.
TCGAAGCTCTGCCCGGCCGCGCCGACGTGGTAATCGACCTTGAGCCGCCAATAGCCGCGCTTCTTTGCCATCGAGAGCAGGCTGGCGGTCTCGCTGGTGTTGCCCTCGCTACCTTCGTCGATGATGAACCCCACTCCTCTGCATTCGGGTACCTCGTCGAATGCCTGCAAAAGCGCGTGACGAAAGCCCGCTTCGCCATCCAGCACCTCCTTCTGACAGGCAGCTCGGATTTCAGGAGCGCAGAAATAGTCGTTCAGTGTGGCCGCTCTCGACGACGCCAGATCGTAGACCACATACGCCGGACCTCCGGGACGAAGGCGCCACAAGCCAAGAGTCATGCCCACGATCGCGACATTGAGCACAACGACGATCAAGACCCATCTTCTGGAGGCGCGCTCCGCGCTCGAAACCTGTTCTTCCACCTCATCGAACATATGGCTGGAATTATGCCTGACTGCCCGCTGTTCGCGCCGTTCGGCGCAGGATAACTGCCTTTCGATTCATCGAGGTCGCGCCGGGCGGGGTGGTGTGTTTCAATAAGCAGAGGGATGCCCACGGCTCGCAAAATGACGCTCACCCGCCGCCTGAAAGCTGCTTCGCGCAAGGTGCGGGAGATCGCGCTGGTCGGGCACGCGCTGGCCTCGACGCGGCACACCGTGATGGCGCAAATTGTGCCCATGCGGCGGTGCAATCTTTCCTGCGCATACTGCAACGAGTACGACGATGTTTCGAAGCCGGTGCCGCTGGACGAGATGATCCGGCGGATCGATCACTTGGCGCGGCTGGGGACGAGCATCATCACGATTTCAGGCGGCGAGCCGCTGCTCCATCCCGACCTCGACGAGATCATCGCACGCATCCGGCACCACGGGCGGATGGCGGGGATGATCACGAACGGCTACCTGCTGATGCCGGAGCGAATCCAGCGCCTGAATAAGGCGGGGCTCGATCATCTGCAGATTTCGATCGACAACGTGCAGCCGGACGAGATTTCGAAGAAGAGCCTGAAGGTGCTGGACAAGAAGCTGGAGTTCCTGGCGGAGCACGCGGATTTTCACGTGAACATTAACTCGGTGGTGGGCGGCGGGATCAAGAACCCCGACGACGCGCTGATGATCGGGCGGCGGGCGCTGGGGCTGGGATTCACGTCGACGATCGGGATCATTCACGACGGCAGCGGGCAGCTGAAGCCGCTGGGCGCGCACGAGCGCAGAGTGTGGTCGGAGATGCGTTCGTGGAAGAAGAAGAATTACTCGCGATTCAATCATTTCCAGGAAAAGATCGCGAACGGCGAGCCGAATGACTGGCGCTGCCGCGCGGGATCGCGGTTCCTGTATATCTGCGAGAACGGGCTGGTGCATTACTGCTCACAGCAGCGCGGGTATCCTGGGGTTCCGCTGGCGGGGTACACCAAGGCGGATCTGAAGCGGGAGTTTTTGACCGAGAAGGGCTGCGCGCCGAACTGTACGGTGAGCTGCGTGCATCAGATTTCGTTCATTGATTACTGGCGCGCGCCGCAGCGGCCTGCTCCGCCCCCCGCGGCTAATGCGGAGGGGCTGGTGAAGATCAGGCTGTAGGGCAACGTCGGGTAGTCGGTAACTTGACTTGGGGCCTTGTGACTGCATTCCCTGTACTCTGCTTTTCTTGTCAAGTTTCCACCACTTCCCCGAAGTAACTTCTGGTGATAAAACGCCACTTATGACCAAAAGAATTTTGGCCGGTTTTACCCCTCAACCTGATATTCTGAACTTATAGAGTAGAAACAGAAAAGCCGCCCTGGAGGCGGCTTTTCTGTTTGCGCGAACCGCCCCGGTGGCCGATGCCCGGTTCGCGGAGCCCGGTGCTCTGAGTCTCTGAGACCCTGTGTTTTCACACACTTACACAGAGGGCCTCAACAACTAACTTGTTTTCTATTATGTACACCGTGAGGGCCTCAGAGGGAAAGGACGAACACGCCTGTTATCACACACTTAACAAAAACGTAAGGGGTAGGGGTAGCGCCTGACACGGTAAGTGGCACGCCGACGGTGCTGGAGCACACAAGAGCGATCGGAGCAGATGCAAAGAGGAAGATGCTCGATCTGCGCATCGCAGGCTCTCACTTCCCCATTACGCCGATACTCCGCATCCACAACGCCGCTAACTGCGGCCAGTGGGTTACGGGTAATTCTGTCGGACGGAGGCCGTAGCCGTGTCCGCCTTTGGTGTAAACGTGCAGCTGCGCGGGAACTCCGGCGTTCTTGAGGGCGAGGAAGTAGTCGATCACGTTCTCGACGTGGACGGGATCGTCTTCGGCCTGGACCAGAAAGGTGGGCGGAGTGGACGCGGTGACGGGAATGTCGGGATTGAATTCGAAGTTCTTCTCGGCGTTCGCGAGATAGCCGGGGTAGATGACGATGGCGAAATCGGGTTTGCAGCTTTGCTGATCGGCCGCGTCGATGGGCGGATAGAGACGCTGGTCGTAGTGGGTGCTGATGGCGGCAGCGAGATGGCCTCCGGCGGAAAAGCCGAGGACGCCGATGCGCTTCGGATCGATGCCCCAGTCAGAGGCGTGTTGGCGCGCGATGCCAATGGCGCGTTGCGCATCCTGCAAGGCGGCTGAGGATTTGGGATACGGGCCGCTCGCGGGCACGCGGTACTTGAGGAGCAGGCAGCTGACGCCGATGGAGTTCAGCCAGTCGCAGACCTCGGTACCTTCGAGGTCGATGGCGAGGATGCTGTATCCGCCGCCGGGAAAGACGAC
>JBEKIN010000024.1:0-26335 GCA_050011735.1 Acidobacteriaceae bacterium
ACCAGCTGATGGTCCAACGCCTGCTGGCGGCGAAGAATCTGCGCGAGTCGCGACTGGCGCTGCTGGCGAGCGGCGTGGTGGTTTTCTTTCAGTTCGCGTTGTTTCTGCTCATCGGCGCCGGCCTTTTCGTTTATTACAACATTTTGGGCAGGACACCCACCCTGGGAATGGACCGAATTTTTCCCGCATTTATTGTGCAGCAGATGCCTGCCGGTATCGCCGGGCTGATGATCGCGGCGATTCTCGCTGCGGCCATGTCCAATCTGAGCGCGGCTCTCAATTCGCTGGCGTCCGCTTCTGTGGTCGATTTTTACCTGCCGCGGTATCCGGAAATTTCCGAACAGATGCGCATTCGACTGTCGCGGCTGATGACCTTTGTCTGGGCTGCCGTCCTGTTCGCGCTCGCGATGTTCTCGCGCAGCGGCGGCCACGTCGTGGAGATTGGCCTGTCGATCGCTTCGGTGTTGTGGGGCGCGATGCTCGGGGTTTTCCTGCTGGGCACGCTGACCCCGCCGGAGTTGCAATCAATCTGTTTCTCTGGCTCCAGCCGCACTCCTTTACGTTGTCTGTTGCCGGGCGAGCGGTGGTTCTTCCGAAGATTGCCTGGACATGGTGGGTGCTCATCGGATCGCTGGTGACCTTCGCTGTAGGATACAGCGCGAGCCTGCTGTTTCCCGAGCCGATCCCGGTGGAAGAGGCGGTCGAGGGATGATTCGCAATCTTCGAACCCGTGGGTTGTTCCTCGCCGTTGCCCTCTGCACAGCTTCCGCCGGCGCGCAGACCGACTTCTCCTCCATCGATCAAATCGTTAACAAGGCCGTCGATGATCATCAGTTGCCTGGAGCGGTGGTGGTCGTCGGCCATGGTGGGCATGTCGTCTTCCGTCGTGCCTACGGCATGCGCTCGCTCGAACCAACTCAGGAGCCGATGACGCCTGACACCATTTTCGACATGGCGTCACTGACCAAGCCGCTCGCGACCGCGGTCGCCATCATGCAGCTCTATGAGCAGGGAAAGATCGGGCTCAACGATCCGGTCGCGAAGTATTTGCCCGAGTTCGGCGCCAACGGGAAGCAGGACATCACTATCCGCCACCTGCTGACGCACTACTCCGGCCTGCCGCCGGACCTGCCGCTCGACGAGCCGTGGCAAGGCAAGGAGGAAGGCTACCGGCGCGCATTTGCGATTGCGCCCATGCGTCCGCCCGGCGAACAGTTTGTCTACAGCGACATCAACTTCATCGTGCTGGGCGCGCTCGTCGAAAAGCTCTCCGGCATGCCCCTCGACGAGTACACAAAGCGCAACATCATGGACCCGCTGGGCCTGGCGCACACGCAATTCCTGCCGCCGGCGTCATGGATTCCGCGCATCGCGCCGACGGAGTACGAACACGATCCCATCTCCTCAGGAATCCCGGCATCGAGGACGTTTCCCGGCGACGTCATGCTGCGCGGTATCGTGCACGATCCAACCTCGCGGCGCATGGGTGGGGTGGCTGGTCATGCAGGGCTCTTCAGTACCGCCGACGACCTTGCGATCTATGCGCAGAACCTGCTTGGTCGACTCGCAGACCGCCCCAGCAAGTTTCCTCTGTCGCGCATCGTGCTGCAGAAGATGGTTGCGCCGGAGCAGCCTGCTACAGGCACGGCGCTGCGCGGATTTGGCTGGGACATCGACTCGCCGTATTCGAGCAATCGCGGCACGCTGTTTCCCGTTGGCTCCTTCGGCCACACGGGGTTCACAGGAACTTCGCTGTGGATCGATCCAACGAGCGACAGCTATGTGATCGTGCTGGCCAACTCGGTCCATCCGCACGGGCCAAAGAGCATCACGTCTCTCCGGGGCAGGATCGCCGATGCGGCAGCCGTTGCGCTCGGCATCCACGGAGACGGCGGCGCACTGGCTGCACACATCACCGGCTACAACGAGTCGCTGAGCGGGATGCGCCGCTGGCCGGCGCGTAATGGCGAGGTGAAGACCGGCATTGACGTACTGGAGGGCGGTCGCTTCCAGGAACTCGCGGAGATGGCTCGCCGTCACGGCGGCAACCTGCGGCTCGGCCTGCTGACCAATCAGACGGGAATCGATGCCGAAGGCCGCCGCACCATCGACGTGCTGTTCCATGACGCGGAACAGGCTGTGCCGGGACTGACGTTGGACACACTGTTTAGCCCGGAGCACGGCATCGGCGGCGCGTACGACGAGCCCAGTGTTCCGAACTCGACCGACGCAGCGACGGCCCTGCCCGTAGTCAGTTTGTACGGGACGAAGGACGCGGACCGGCGTCCCTCCCTGGATTCCCTGCGCAAACTCGACGCTGTCGTGATCGATCTTCAGGACGCCGGCGTCCGTTTCTATACCTATGAAGCGGTGGTTCGCTATTTTCTGGAGGCGGCGGCGCAGACGGGCACCGAGGTCGTCGTGCTGGATCGCCCCGACCCGGTCAACGGCTCGTTTGTGCAGGGACCGATCTCCGACCCGGGCACGGAAAGCTACGTCAATTCCATCCCAATCCCTGTACGCCACGGGATGACCCTCGGTGAGCTGGCGCGTTACGACAAGCAACAGCTGCAGTTACAAACTGCTCTGACCGTCGTACCCATGCAGGGCTGGCAGCGTGGCGACTGGTATGACTCGACCGGCCTCACCTGGGTGAATCCATCGCCCAACCTGCGCGATCTGGAAGAGGCGACGCTGTATCCCGGAATCGGCTTAATCGAAACGACGAACATCTCCGTTGGTCGGGGCACAGACACGCCATTCGATCTCGTCGGCGCGCCCTGGATCGACGCCCGCATTCTCGCGCAGTTCCTCAATCGCCGGCAGTTGCCGGGCGTGCGCTTCGTCCCGGTCGAATTCACTCCGCAAAAGCCCTTTCCCTGGGCGGGCGAAACCTGCCACGGCGTGCGCATCCTCGTGATAGACCGCAATGTTCTGGATGCGCCGGAACTGGGCGTCGAAATTGCGTCAGCGCTGCATCGTCTCTATCCGGAGAAATTCGAACTGCAGAAGATGAGCACACTGCTCGCCAATCAGGCGGTTCTCGATGCCATCGCCGCAGGCCAGGATCCGCAACGTATCGCGGAAGATTGGCGAACGGCGCTCGACGCCTTCGAGCAGCAGCGGCAAAAGGCGCTGATTTACGCGCCCTGACGCGCTACTCGACCGTAACGGACTTGGCAAGATTACGCGGCTGATCGACGTCGCATCCGCGGCGCACAGCGATGTGGTAGGCCAGCAGCTGCAGCGGGATCACTTCGAGGATCGGGAGCAGCAGCTCCGGCGCGCTAGGAACAAAGAGGACATGGTCCACGAGCTGTCCGATGTGGTCGTCGCCGCGCGTGGCGACGGCGATCACTTTGCCGGACCGCGCCGTCACTTCCTGGATGTTTGACAGCGTTTTCTCGTAGCGCAGCACGGAGTCGCGATTCGTTTCGTCCTTGGTCGCCAGCACCACCACCGGCAGCGTCTCGTCGATGAGCGCGTTCGGACCGTGCTTCATCTCGCCCGCCGGATAACCCTCAGCGTGGATGTACGAAATTTCCTTGAGCTTCAGCGCGCCTTCCAGCGCAATCGGATAATGAATGCCGCGCCCGAGGAACAGGAAATCGCGCGCGTTGGAATACAGGCGCGCCAGCGGCTCGCACTCGTCGTCGCAGGTGCGCAGGATCTCCTCAACCTTGCCCGGCAGATGATTCAGCGCATCGAGCAGCGCGCGGCTCTCATCCTCGTTGATCGTCCCGCGCACCTGCGCAAGATGCACGGCGAAAAGAAACAGCGCGACCAGCTGCGCAGTAAAAGCCTTCGTGGAGGCGACGCCAATCTCCGGGCCGGCGTGCGTATAGATTGTTCCGTGCGCCTCGCGCGTAATCATTGCGCCCACCACATTGCAGACGGCAACCGTAGGCGCGCCTTTCTGGATCATCTCCCGCTGCGCGGCGAGCGTATCGGCGGTCTCGCCCGACTGCGTGATCAGCAGGCCGACGGTGTTCGCGTCGACGATAGGATCGCGATAGCGAAACTCGCTGGCATAGTCGACTTCGACCGGCAAACGCGCCAGCCGCTCGATCATGAACTTGCCGGCGGTCGCGGCGTGCCAGCTGGTTCCGCAAGCGGCAATGTGAATATTTCGTGCCTTGCGGAACGTCTCGTCGGGAATCTTCATCTCGTCCAGGAAAACCTTGCCGGTATCGAGCGAGATGCGGCCCAGGGTCGTGTCGCGGATGGCGCGCGCCTGCTCGAAAATTTCCTTGAGCATGAAATGCTTGTAGCCGCCCTTTTCCGCCTGAATGGGATCCCACAGAATCCGCTGCAGCGGCCGCTCGATCGGATTGCCGTCGAAATCGGTCAGTGCAACGCCCTTTTTGGTCAGCACCGCCATATCGCCGTCGGCAAGGAAATAGAGGTCACGAGTGTGATGCAGGATGCCGGGCACGTCCGACGCGACAAAATACTCGCCGTCGCCCACCCCGATGATGACCGGCGGTCCGTTGCGGGCCGCGACAATCTTGTTGGGCTCGTCCGCGGAGAGCACGCTGATCGCGAACGCTCCGGTCAGCCGCTTGACGGCGCGGCGGACGGCATCTTCCAGATGGATGGGTTTGCCGGCGCGAGCCGCTGTAGCCAGTTGCTCCTCGACGAGGTGCGCGATGATTTCTGTATCCGTCTCGGTGACGAATTTATGTCCTTGGCCGATCAGCTCCTGCTTCAGCGCCAGATAGTTCTCAACGATGCCGTTGTGCACCACCACCAGCCGCCCGGTGCAGTCGCGGTGAGGATGGGCATTTTCTTCCGTGGGCCGTCCGTGCGTGGCCCAGCGCGTGTGACCGATGCCGAACGTCCCGTGGACCGGGCGCTCGTGCAGCACTTCCTCCAGATTGCGCAGCTTGCCCGGTGCGCGGCGCAGCTGCAACCCGTCGCCGTTGCCGCCCACGGCGATGCCCGCCGAGTCGTAGCCGCGATACTCGAGCCTGCGTAGCCCCTCAATAATGATAGGGACGACTTCCGTACTGTTCCCGACGTATCCGACAATGCCGCACATAATCTTTAAGGGTACCCCACGGGTTCAGTTGAGCAGCAGACGACGAAAGTTGTAGAGCATCGCGACCGTCAAGGCCGCGCCAAAACAGCTGTACCGTCCGCTGGCCGCCTATTCCAGGCGGAAAGAAAACTCCTCGATCACCGGATTCGTCAGCACCTCACGGGCGATGCGCTCCACTTCCGCGCGCGCCGCGCCCTCCGGCATTCCATCCTCCAGCGTCAGCTCAAAGTGCTTTCCCTGGCGAACATCCGCGACCCCCGCATACCGCATCTTGCGCAGCGCATTGTGAATTGCCTGCCCCTGCGGGTCCAGGACCGTTTTCTTCAGCGTTACATAGACATGAGCCTTCATTGTGGCCGATTATAAATCCAGGCGCCTCCCGCCCTGCTCCCCGGCCACTCCCGCCATCCCTAAGATGAGAGATACTGGATTTACCTATGACGAATTATCTGGAACTCCCCGTGGGCGACAAAGCGCCCGAGGTGTTCAACGTCGTGATCGAGATTCCGGCGGAGGGCATCAACAAATACGAATACGACAAGCAGCTGCACGTCTTTCGCCTCGACCGCAACCTTTACTCGCCGGTGCACTATCCCGGCGACTACGGCTTCGTGCCCTCAACCCTCAGCGACGATGGCGATCCGCTCGACGTGCTGGTGCTGGTCGACGCGCCCAGCTTTCCCGGCTGCGTGATGCAGGTACGCCCCATTGGACTGCTGCAGATGCTCGACCAGGGCATCCTGGACGAGAAGGTCCTCGCCGTAGGAAAGAATAATCCGCGCTACCGGGATGTGTGGAATTATTCGGAGATTTACCCGCACATGCTGAAGGAAATCACGCACTTCTTTTCCATCTACAAGGACCTTGAAGGCAAGCGAGTAGAGATTAAGGGATGGCAGGACGCCTCCCACGCGCGCGATCGCGTTATGTACGCCGTCCGGAACTACGAGGAATCGCGGGAAAAGAAACTCGTCGAGGTCGGGGCAAAGAAGTAGGCCCTTCTTTCAATCCCCGACGACGACCGCGTCAGAGCGCCGCTCATCGTTCTCGAAGTGAAGAAGAACAGCGGCGCGCACGCGGCGATCAATGCCCCCAGCAGCAGGACCGGCATGTGCGCCATGCGTTCCTGGCGCGATGCAAACGCCGCGTAGAGGATGAGCAGCGTCGGCAGCGCGCCAATGACGCATTCCGAGGAACGCTAACCAGCGAAGGTATTAACCATGGCAGAAATCCTGATTTCCGCGTCCCCGGAACTCTTCCTATATACTGGCCACAACCGAGCCGGAGAGATGGCCGAGAGGCTGAAGGCGGCGGTTTGCTAAACCGTTATAGGGTTGAAAAGCTCTATCGAGGGTTCGAATCCCTCTCTCTCCGCCAGGCATCTTGCATAGATTCTTGGTTCTAATACAAACTACTTAAAATCAGTTGATTATGGCCAAATCCGATTTGGCCGATTTGGCCGTCTTGACCGCCAAATCGGCCTTGTTCGGGCCTTTTTGCATGACAATGCTGGGGGTGCATGACAACGGAAAGGCGCGAGATGGTCGGCTTCGATGCACCGCGAATCAGGTCAGCGAATGCGCCATCGAGGCCGGTAACACCGGTCGCTGTTCCAAAAGGCTGCTTTGGCCTCGGTATATTTCTAACGTCATGTCCATTCGAGTTATCGATTCTCATACCGTCGGCGAACCAACGCGCGTGGTGGGGGTCGAAAGCCGGAACTTTGTGCTCTGCCTCGGCAAGGCCTATGATCGCTCGCCGTGTGGGACCGGGACCAGCGCGAAGCTGGCGTGCCTGGCCGCGGATGGACACCTTGCACCCGGCCAGACGTGGCGACAGCAGGGGATTCTCGGGACGTGCTTTGAGGGCTCGTACCGTACCTTGAATGGTTCGCCGTGCCAGGTCCTCCCGAGCATCACTGGCTCCGCGTTCATCGTTTCTGAGAGCAAACTGATTCTGCACCCGGACGATCCTTTCCGCGCGGGCAGTCCTTCATGACCGCTGTCTCGGATGTAGTAATTGTGGGCGCTGGCATCGTGGGCGCGGCCTGCGCGCGCGAGTGTGCCAGCCGGGGACTGAGCACGATCGTCGTCGACGCCGCTGGCACTGGCAGCGGCGCGACGGCCGCCGGAATGGGCCACATTGTGGTGATGGACGACTCGCCGATGCAGCTGGCTCTCACCGTTTATTCGCAGAGGTTGTGGCGTGAGCTTTCCGCGGAGCTGCCCGGCGACGTCGAGTTCGAGCCGTGCGGCACATTATGGGTCGCCGCCGATGACGAGGAAATGGACGAAGTCCGGAGCAAGCGGTCCCTTTACGCGACGGTTGGCGTAGACAGCGAGATCCTTGACAGCCAGGCACTGACGGAAGCGGAGCCACGGCTGCGGCGTCCTCTGTCCGGTGCTTTGCTGGTTTCCTCCGATGCGGTGCTTTATCCGCCGTGTGCCGCGGGATACCTGATGCGGGAAGCCGTGCGGATGGGTGCGCAGCTGCTTGCTCCGCAGCGCGTCCTGTCGGCAGGCAAAGGCCGCGTGCTGCTGGAGAACGGGACCGAGCTGCACGCCGCGCGGATCGTAAACGCCTGCGGAGTGGATGCCGCGAGGCTGCTGCCTGGACTTCCCATCCGTAAGCGCAGAGGGCATCTGGTCATCACCGATCGCTATCCGGGGTTTGTGAGGCATCAGCTCGTGGAGCTTGGGTATCTGAAAAGCGCCCATTCTCTCACTGCGGATTCCGTCGCCTTCAACGTGCAGCCGCGCAGGACCGGCCAACTTCTGATCGGATCGTCGCGTGAGTATGGCGCGGAGAACTCCGGGGTGAATCACGCTCTGCTTGCGGCGATGGTCGCTCGAGCGCAGGCATATCTTCCGGAGATCGGCGAGCTGCAGGCGACTCGGATCTGGACTGGGTTTCGCGCCGCGACGCCGGACAAGCTGCCGCTGATTGGACCATGGCCGGAAGACGGCACGCTCTTTCTGGCAACCGGGCACGAGGGCCTCGGGATCACCACTGCGCTGGCGACGGCGAAACTACTGGTGTCTACGATGCTCGGGGAACAAGCGGAGATTCCGGTGGAACCATATCTGCCAGCCCGCTATCTCCATGGCGAGGGCGACGCCGAATTCGCCGCAGGCGCGAGTAGCAAGCAGATCGACACGGAGAAATCTCATGTCTGAACCGGCGCGCCGCATTCCGGTGACGGTAAACGGCGCGATCATCCAAGTCGCGCCGGGAACCACCATTGCGTCCGCGGTGTTGATGGCGGGCCAGACTGCGCGCGTGTCTGTATCGGGCGAACCGCGCGGGCCGCTCTGCGGCATGGGCATCTGCTTCGAATGCCGCGTGACGATTGACGGCGTCCCGCACCAGCGAAGCTGCCAGATACTTTGCACGCCGGGAATCCGCGTCACCACGAAAGAAATGACCGAAGGCTCGGGAGGCTCCGCAACACCATGAAATGGAGCTTCGACATTCTTGTGGTGGGCGCCGGACCAGCGGGCATGGCCGCAGCTGTTACCGCGGCCGGCGCTGGCCAGCACGTCGGCTTGGTGGACGACAATCCTGCACCAGGTGGACAGATATGGCGCCAGGGTGCGCGTCTGCCCGCCACAGCCTTCCAATGGCAAGCACGGCTCGACGCCTCTTCCGTAGTGCGCCTCCACGGATGGCGGGTCTTCGACTGTCCGCAGCCCAACCTGTTGCGCGCGGAGCGCAACGGCTCCCGGCCTGCGCATCCTGACGCCGAAATCGATGAAAACCGCGATTGTGCCGAATTGCGATGTCGGGCGCTGATTCTGGCAACCGGCGCACGCGAGCGATTCCTGCCATTTCCCGGGTGGACGCTGCCCAACGTGATGGGTGCAGGTGGGCTCGACGCCATGGTGCGTGGTGGCTTGCCCATCGCCGGCAAGCGCGTAGTTATTGCGGGAACCGGACCGCTGCTGCTGGCCGTGGCCGCGCATCTGGCAGCGCGCCAGGCGGAGATTGCCGTCATCTGCGAACAGGCTCCGCTATCGCGGCTGGCGCGGTTTGCGGCGGGCATGTTCACCGAGCCGGCGAAGCTCTGGCAGGGCGCCCGCTATCGCATAGCGATTCGGCAAACCCCGTATCGCACCGGCAGCTGGCCGATCGCGGCACACGGCCGCGATCGGCTGGAGGCGGTCACACTGCAGCAGGGCCGAAAACGGTGGGACGTGCCCTGCGACTATCTCGGCTGCGGCTTTCACCTGGTGCCCAACCTCGAGTTGCCCGAGCTCCTCGGCTGCCGCATCGAAGACGGATTTGTGGCCACGGATGCAATGCTGCAGACTTCGGTTCCCAACGTTTACTGCGCGGGCGAGCCCACCGGCATCGGCGGCGTCGAACTGTCCCTGCTCGAGGGGCAGATTGCCGGGCTGTCCGCGTCCGGCAGCATCGACCGAGCCCGCAGTCTCGCCCGCCAGCGACGTCGCAAGCTCGGTTTTGTGCGCGCCCTGCAACGAGCCTGTGAGCTTGATCCTCAACTGCGCGGGCTCCCGACCAACGACACCATCGTCTGCCGCTGCGAAGACGTTCGCCACCAGTCTCTCAGCGGACACACCACCTGGCGTGACGCCAAGCTGCACACGCGATGCGGCATGGGACCTTGTCAGGGACGCGTCTGCGGCGCCGCTGTGGAGTTCCTTTTCGGCTGGCACGCCGGTTCGGTTCGCCCTCCGCTCTTTCCCGTTTCGGTTTCCAGTCTGGTATCTCCTCGCGAGCCTGCTCTCGCGAACGAGAACCTCGTTGCAGCAAACGCATTCCATGAAAACGCGAAGGAGACTCCATGAAGTGGTACGGCGTCATGCCCGCAATCACAACCTGTTTCGATGAACACCTGCAGGTCGATCACGGCTTTATGACTTGCCATGTGCAGTGGCTGCTCGCCAATGGCTGCGCCGGCATCATTACCCTGGGTTCGCTCGGCGAGGCGGCGACGCTCACCCTTGCCGAGAAGGAAGCCATTGTCCGCAATGTGCTGGGCGCCGCGAAACAGGCTCCCGTGGTCGCGGCCATCTCTTCGCTCTCTACAGACGAGTCAGTCGCCCTCGCAAAAATAGCCGAGCAGGCGGGCTGTTCCGGTCTCATGGTGCTGCCTCCGTACGTTTACCGTGGCGACTGGCGCGAAATGAAGGCCTTCGTGTCTGCCGTCTTTCGCGCGACGCCGCTCTCCTGCATGCTCTACAACAACCCAGTCTCGTATGGAACCGATTTTCTCCCGGAACAGATCGCCGAGCTGGCCGCGGAGCACAGCAACTTTGCCGCGGTGAAGGAGTCCAGCACCGATGTGCGCCGCGTAACCGCTATCCGCGCGCTCACCGGCAATCGCCTGCGCATTTTTGTGGGCGTGGATGATGCCATCGTCGAAGGCATTGCCGCAGGCGCCGTCGGCTGGGTCGCCGGCCTCGTGAACGCTTTCCCCGCTGAGTCCGTTGCGCTATTCGAGGCTGCCGTTGCAGGCAAGCATGACGAAGCCTTCGCCCTCTATCGCTGGTTCCTGCCTCTGCTGCGCATGGACACGGTGCCAAAATTCATCCAGCTCATCAAGCAGGTTCAGCAGGAAGTCGGCGTCGGCAACGCGCGCGTGCGTCCTCCGCGGCTCGAGGTCATTGGCACAGAGTTGCAGGAGACGCGCGCCGCCGTGCAGCACGCGCTGCAGCATCGGCCGGCGGTGAAGAGCACCGCGTTTCCGAAGTAGCCGCGAGAGTCGCCCGAAACCAACGCGTCCAGCCAGCTCTATTCGAGCGGCAGGTGGAAGCTGCCCTACCCCCCTCTTTTTTGACAAGTGTGTGATTCTGTGCGAGTTGGCTCGGTCTCGACATACTATGTGTGTGAAAACAAGTCAGTTGCGAGACGCGCATGAATGATGCATTCACTCACATGAAGGCCAGATGATTGCATCAGGGGCAGTTGCGGGGCTCGTCGTGCAGGCAGACGCGCTTCGCGGCCAACGCAAAACGCTACCCCCTCCCCCCTGGGGGGGGACTGCGGCAAGTGGCTGCACTGGATAGGGTTCTGGAGAGGGTGGTTTTGACTGTGGCAAGTGGCTGAAAAGGCGTGGAATGAGGGACGGGGAATGGTAGGGGGGTGCGGGCGAGTGGTGGTTTTGACGGATCATGCGCGCCTGAATTGCCTTCCATAGCTGCCTCGGTGGACCGAATAGAAAAGGCCGCCCGGAGGCGGCCTGATGCGTGGATCGCGAGGGGAATTTTTTTCTTTGCCCCCTATTATCAGGATACCAAGTCCAGCACTAAAATCGGCCAAATATCTTTGCGAGCATTGTGGCGGAAGTGCCGTGGAATCAGGGGCCATTACTTTGGTGAAGAGGTGCGGGGCTTGACAATTTCTAACGATAGCGGCGTTTCGGGGGGATTGTGTTGATTGAGTGCGCCCAGCCCGAAAACCCTCCTCCCCCGCCCCTCGCCAATGCACAACTTGCGGTGGTAGTGTTCTCGGGTGCAAAATCCGGCGCGCACCGGCCCTGGGAAAAGAGACACCCCGCCAGGCCCTGCGTCTCTTCCGGAGGCTCGTTCGCCATTCTGCTCCAGCGCCTGGTCGTGACCGATTGCACGCGAGGTTAAGCTATGGCAACCATTGCAGTCGATCCCCGTATCAGCGGCGCGACCGCCGATTTTGTCTCTCAGCTCCACCAGATGTACATCGATGGCCGCTTCGTCAAAGCGGCTTCCGGCAAGAGTTTTCCCGTCTACAATCCGGCAACCGGCGATGCGATCACCGAGGTCCCCGAAGCTGAAGAAGAGGACGTGAATCGGGCCGTGCTCGCGGCGCGGCGCGCCTTTGACGATGGCCCGTGGCCGCGCATGTCGCCCTCGGAGCGCGGCCGCATGATCTGGAAGCTCGCCGATCTGCTCGAACAACACCTCGAGGAGTTCGCCGAGATCGAGTCGCTTGACAACGGCAAACCACGCACGATCGCGCGCGTCGCCGATGTGCCGCTGGCCGTTGACATGTTCCGTTACATGGCAGGCTGGGCCACGAAAATCTCCGGAAAAACGCTGCCGCTTTCCTCAGGCTACGACTTCCACTCCTACACCGTGCGTGAGCCCATCGGCGTGGTCGCTCAGATCATCCCGTGGAATTTCCCGCTGCTGATGGCGGCGTGGAAACTGGCCCCGGCGCTGGCCTGCGGCTGCACCATCGTGCTGAAGCTCGCCGAGCAGACGCCGCTCTCCGGGCTGCGCCTGGCCCAATTGATCGACGAGGCCGGCTTCCCGCCGGGCGTGGTCAACGTGCTGACCGGCTATGGCGAGGGAGCCGGCGCGCCGCTTGCCGCGCACGATCTGGTCGATAAGGTCGCCTTTACCGGTTCGACGGAAGTCGGCAAGCTGATCGTGAAGGCTGCGGCCGGCAACCTGAAGAAAGTGTCCCTCGAGCTCGGCGGAAAGTCCCCCGCGATTGTTTTCCCCGACGCCCCTATCGATCAGGCCGTCTCCGGCACCGCCAGCGCCATCTTCTTCAACCACGGACAGTGCTGCTGCGCCGGCTCGCGCCTGTATATCCACGAGAAGGTCTTCGACCAGGTCGTCGAAGGCGTCAGCAAAGTGGCCGCGGACATCAAGCTCGCACCGGGTCTCGATCCCTCCTGCCAGATGGGTCCGCTGGTCAGCGACGAGCAGTATCGCAAGGTGGTCGGCTACATCGAATCGGGCATCAGCGAGGGCGCGAAGATCGCCGCCGGCGGGCCGGTCTCCGGTTTCGAGCGCGGTTACTTTGTGCGGCCCACGGTTCTAACCAACACCAACCCGCGCATGAAGGTCGTTCAGGAAGAGATCTTCGGTCCCGTGGTTTGCGCTGTACCATTCTCGGACCAGGACGTCGACCGCATCATCAAGCGCGCCAACGATACGGTGTACGGCCTGGCTGCCTCGGTCTGGACGCAGAACCTGAGCCTCGCGCACAAGGTCGCTCGCGGCCTGCGCGCAGGCACGGTCTGGGTCAACTGCCACAACATCTTCGACGCTTCCCTGCCCTTCGGCGGATATAAGCAGTCCGGCTGGGGCCGTGAAATGGGCGAAGAAGTCCTCCACAGCTACACCGAAATCAAGGCCGTCACTGTGGCGCTTTGATCTGCATCCGGCTCCAGCGGCGCCTTCCCAGGTCCAGGATCGCATCGGACATTTTGAGGAAGCAGGCGTCGACCCGTTGCTCCCTCACCTCAGCCCTCAGCTGGAGGTGAGGGAGCGCTACAGCGAAGCCGCGATCGCCGCGTTCACACCGAATCAGCACGCTGACGCCTCCGCGCCTCCGTGAGACACCGGGCAAGACGGGCGTCCATTATCACTGTGCGGACTGCACACTCTCCATCTCGCGACGCGTGTATTTTGCTGCGTACATGGCAGCGTCGGCAGCGCTCAGCAGCCGATCTCTGCTGGCCGCGTCCTCCGGATAGAGCGCAATCCCAACGCTCGCCGAACCGTGCAGGACAAAACCCTCGACCTTCAGCGGCTGGTCAAAGCATCGTTCGAGGCGGAGCGCGATCTCCTCAGCCTCGGCACGGCTTCGGATCGATGGAATCAGCACCGCGAATTCGTCGCCTCCCAGCCGCGCCAGCATATCGGTGGGGCGGAGCTGGGCCTTCATGCGCAGCGCGGCCTGCTGCAGGTACTCGTCTCCGGCTCGATGACCGCAGCGATCGTTCACCTCTTTGAAGCGGTCGAGATCGATGTAGATAAGACCGAAAATCCGTTCCTGCCGGGCAGCTTCGGCCATCAGCGCGTCCAAACGCGTATCGAGCGAAAAGCGGTTGGGAATGTCGGTCAGCAGATCGAATTCTGAACGGTGGATCAGATCCGAAAAAAGTCCGCGCGTTTCCACCGCGAGGGTGACCAGCCGCGCACCCAGCGCAAGCGCGGCTGCGTGTTCCACAGGCTGCGCGTCCGCTTCGAGAGCGGCGCAAACGGCCCCGTGCGACGGCCCGGAATGCGCCGGAATCTCCTCCCGGACCACCCGCGACAGGCCCGGATGGGGCGGACAATTTCCCTGATGGGACCCGCCCCTGAGTTCGCACCAGCACGGCGCCCCGCCCAGATTGGCCGACACCAGTTCGGTAATCTCCTCGATAATCTCGGCAAGCGGCCGCGATCCGTTGATGTCCTCCAATATGCGGCTGCGCCGCCTCTCCAGAATCGCTTCGGCCTCGATCCGCTTCGCCAATTCGGCCGTCTGGTTGCGCACCTTGCGCCTCAGAGTCCAGACCCACGCCGCGCCCACCCACAATACAGCCGTCAGCAGACCCACCACGATGGTCAGGTTGCGCACATTCAGCCCCGAGGGTCTGGCGATCACCACGATGTCATCCTGGGAGCGCAGCAGCAGATCGAATGGGACCTGGCCGTTGTACGGATTGGCATTTTTCAGCATGCAGATACCGGATACTCGAACCATCGATCCCGGCGGCATCTGTTGCAGAGGAGGAATCGGCAGGTGGCTCGCCGCCGCCGGCAGAAAGTAGATGGCCGAGAACAAATGGCCCTCCGCATTCAGGACATACTCGTCCTGCGCGGCGCCACGCACGCCCGCGACCACCATCGCGTCGAGGGAAACCAGGTCGAACACGTGGCGGCTTCCGGATAGCTCCTCCCACGACGAGGACTGCGGTGCGATTGGCGCCCGCACCCTGTTATCCCGGACTTCACCCCGGGCCAGGGCCAGGAACCCATCCTCCACCTCGGGGAAGCCTGTAGCATCCGCCGCATCGCCGACCCGCAGAGGCGTGTCCGCCTCGCTCATGACTCTGATGCTCTGGCCGGCGCTCTCCAGGACCACCATCGATCCCGGCTGGTAGAACGTGATGGAACCGTGCACACTCACTCTCGGAGTGCGATCGTCGACCCTCCGCACCCGCAGAATTTCGCTCGTCGACATAATCGGCGGAGCATCCAGACGCGCTGTCGCCGGCTTGAGGATCTTCACGTCCGCGAGCGCCGGAATATAAAGCTTGATTCCCGTCTGCTGCTGCTTCCCATCCAGTTTGGCCGTTGCTACCCCGGTTACGTCGACCTCCGCATCCAGCATCTTGCGCCGTGCCTCGGTGTCGTCACTGTCGAGAACGGCTTCGATGTACCCCTCTGGGGTAAGCATCTGCAAATAGGTGGGACCGTCGGCGCCCGCCGCCGGATCCGCTGCCTGGACCACCGCCCGTACCGTAATCAGTGTGCAATCGCGTTCATTGCGGATCAATTGATCGAAGTTGGTGCGCACCGGATCCGGCGGCCTTCCATGATGCAGCAGAGTCACGCGATCCGCGCTGATCGAGGGACGAAAACTGTCCACCATCGTTCCCTCTACAAACACCCGGTCGCCGGAGATCAGACCCGCGTCCCTCGGCGCGCGCACATAGATCCCTGCGCCGCCATCCTCGACGAAGAGCATGTTTTCATACCCTCGGTAGTAGACAACCGTTGCCTCAAAGGCAACCGGCCACTTCCGGCGCGCTGCCTCTCTGCCCAGAACATGCACTGCAGACAAAGTCGTGGGATGGTACGGCTGGGCGGCACATACCGCCCAGTTCCATGCCGCTCCCACCGCCAACGCGGCCACCCACCGCTTCATTGCAGACGCCCACCCCGGAAGGCGCGAAGCCTTCCTATGGTTCTTTCATCGGCCACATCTCCTGAGGAATCAGACCTGTTCAGGGAAATAAGACCTCCCCTGCACAAGCAAGCTATCGAGTTACCCCTGCTCCCGGAGACCATCCGAGTCCCCGCAGGACCTCGATGCAACGGGTCGTCTGAACCCTTGCGCCCACTGTGGCATCCTGTAGGAGCACATGGCTTCAGAGCGGACACGCCGAATTTCGTTTGAGAAGACCATCGCCAGCGCGCGGCAGACGATCATGCTCAGCGAGATCGCCAAGCTGGCCATCGACAGTTTTCGCTCGTCGAAGGTGCGTTTCGTGCTCACCGCGCTGGGCATGGTCATCGGCACCGCTTCGGTGATTCTGGTCGTCGCCATCTCGGCCACAGGACGCCAGTACATCCTCAGCGAAATCCAGGGCATCGGCACCAACCTCGTCGAGCTGGAGTACGCCGGCGGCGGGTCCGGCGCCGTCACCAACATTCAGTCGGATTTTCTGACCTTCGACGACGAGCGCTCCATCGATGAGCAGGTGCCCTCGGTCGCGGCTTCCTCGGTCGTGCTGGAGATGCACGAGAACATCAGCATCGGGGGCGGCGTCGTGAGAGAAGTGCTGGTGCTGGGCGTGGAACCGCCCTACCGCCAGGTGCGCAACCTGGTCACGCTGGCTGGCCGCTACTTCGACGAGGAGGACGAAGCCGCTCACGGCAAAGTGGCCGTCGTCACTGAGCCCTTTGCCCGCGCCATGTTCGGCAGCCCGGGCGAAGCCATCGGCCGCACCTTTCAGATCAGGGGAATTCCCTTCACCATCATCGGCACTTTCAGAGAGCGCGTGGAGACCTTCGGTGAAACCGAGATCGCCAACCAGACCATCCTCATTCCTTACTCCGTCGGCCGCTACTTCACCGGCACCGACAACGTGAAGGAGATGTACTTCTCAATCCGCGATCAGAACGACGTGGAGGACGCGGCCAAGCAGATTGTCTCCGTTGTTCAAACCGATGGCCGTCACCAGCCCACGTCGGTCTATCAGACCCAGACCATGACGGCGCTCATCACCCTGGCCGGCCAGGTGGTGAACGCGCTCACCGCCATGCTTCTGCTTGTCTCGGGCGTAACCCTGGCGGTAGGAGGCGTGGGCATTATGAACATCATGCTGGCCACGGTACGCGCGCGTACTCGGGAAATTGGCATCCGCAAGGCGCTCGGCGCCACGCGCCGTGAGATTAAGCTGCAGTTCCTGCTGGAGGCCGTCTTCGTCTCGCTTTTCGGCGGCCTGATCGGCGCGGCGATCGGGCTTGCCATCCCGTTCTCGGTTCGATTCCTCACGAGCTATCGTGTGCCGGTCTCCGGCTGGTCGGCGGTGATCGGGCTGGTTGCCTCGGCCAGCGTGGGCGTCATTTTCGGGACTTTGCCCGCCAATCGTGCCGCGGCGATGGATCCCATCGACTCCCTGCGCTACGAGTAGCGCGTCTCCGCGAAGGGGTTGCCCTTCGCTGGTAAACTGAAGAGGAAGATGGCAACCGCAACCCCGCTCCGGATTTCCACCAGCGAGTACCTCCGTGCGAGCTACCGGCCCGACTGCGACTATGTCGATGGCGTCATCGAGGAGCGAAACCTGGGCGAACTGGATCACGCTGCGGTGCAACGAGCTTTGCTCAAGTGGTTTATCGAGCATGAGCGCGATCTGCGCCTTATCGCCTACCCCGAACTTCGCATTCAGGCGTCGCCCACGCGTTTTCGCGTCGCTGACGTCTGCGTGCTCTCAGCCTCCGCTCCGCGCGAACAGGTTATTCAGACTCCGCCAGTCGCCATCATCGAAATTCTCTCGCCCGAAGATCGCGTCAGCCGCTATTTAACGCGGCTCGAAGACTACCGCAGGATGGGAGTCCGCAATGTGTGGGTCGTCGACCCCGCCGAGCGGAAAGGATTCGATTTTTCTTCCGGCAGCTGGATCGAAACCGCCTCCTTTGCCGACGCAGCCACTGGCCTCCGGCTCGACCTCGCTGCCCTTTTTGCTTCTATCGACGACGCCCTCGGCGACCCCGTCAAGCGGTAATCCCGCCGCGCCTCCTCACTGAGCAGGTCCACTTCCGGCGTGCCACGCCATCACCATCACACCAGGAATCATCTTTGAGCGCCATTCGCAATATCGCCATCATCGCCCACGTCGACCACGGCAAGACCACGCTGGTCGACGGCCTTCTGCGCCAGGCAGGAACTTTCCGCGCCAATGAAGCCGTCGCCGAGCGCGTCATGGACTCCAACGAGCTGGAGCGCGAGCGCGGCATCACCATCCTCGCCAAAAACACGGCCGTCTTCTACAAAGGCGAGAAGATCAACATCGTGGACACGCCCGGCCACGCCGATTTTGGCGGCGAAGTCGAGCGCGCCCTCAAAATGGTCGACGGCGTCATGCTGCTCGTCGATGCCTCCGAAGGCCCGCTGCCGCAAACCCGCTACGTACTTTCGAAAGCGCTCGAAGCCAGACTGCCTCCCATCCTCGTCATCAACAAGATCGACCGCCACGATGCGCGTCCTCAGGAAGTACTCAACGAGGTCTACGACCTCTTCATCGACCTCGACGCCAACGAAGATCAGCTCGACTTCCCGGTTCTCTATACCAACGCCAAGCTCGGTCAAGCAAGCCCTGATCCGGCTCGGCCCGGCACGGACCTGATGCCGCTCTTCGACGCGATCCTCAGCACCATTCCCACCGGCAAGGGCGACCCCAGCGGGATTCTGCAAATCCAGGTCGCCAACCTCGACTACTCCGACTACCTCGGCCGCCTCGCCATCGCCCGCGTCTACCAGGGCACGCTCCACACCGGGGACGACGTTGCCATTTCCAAACGCGACGGCTCGCTCCAGAAGACCCGCATCACCAAACTGTTCAGCTTCGCCGGCCTCCATCGCGTCGATATTGTCGAGACGGAAATCGACGACATCGTTGCGATCGCGGGCGTCGAGGGCATCACCATTGGCGAGACCATCACCAGCGCCGAGACGCCCGAGCCACTGCCGGCCATCATCATCGACGAGCCGACCATCGCCATGCAGTTTTCGGTCAATAACTCGCCCACGGCCGGACGCGAAGGCCAATGGGTCACGTCGCGCAACCTGCGCGAGCGCCTCGAGAAAGAATTGCTCACCAACGTTTCCGTCCGCGTCGAGGAATCCGGCAGCCCCGACAGCTTCAAAGTCATGGGACGCGGCGAGCTCCAGCTTGCCATTCTGATCGAGATGATGCGCCGCGAGGGCTACGAGCTGATGGTGGGCCGCCCGGAAATCGTCACGAAAGAAGTCGACGGCAAGCTGATGGAGCCAATCGAACACCTCACCATCGACATTCCGGAGGCCTTCATCGGCACCGTCATCGAGCGCCTTGGCCCGCGCCGCGGCGAGATGGTCAAGATGCACAACCACGGCTACGGCCGGGTGCGCCTCGAGTTCCGCGTGCCCTCCCGCGGCCTCATCGGGCTGCGCAGCGATCTCCTGACTGAGACGCGCGGCACCATGGTGATGAATTCCCTGTTCGACGGCTACATGCCGCATCAGGGGCAAATTCCACAGCGCCCCACCGGCGCGCTGGTCGCCGATCGACCCGGCCTCACCACCGCCTACGCGCTCGAGGGCCTCGAAGACCGCGGCGTGCTTTTCTTACCTCCGGGCGTGGAAGTCTACGAAGGCATGGTGATCGGCGAGCATTCCCGCGATAACGATCTCGACGTCAACGTGGTGCGCGAGAAGAAGCTGACCAACATGCGAGCTTCAACCGCCGACGATGCCATCCGCCTTGCGCCGCCGCGCCTGCTCAACCTCGAACAGGCCATCGAGTTTATCGCCGACGACGAGATGGTCGAGGTCACGCCGAAATCCCTGCGGCTGCGCAAGAAAATCCTCCAGGCCAACCGCCGTCCCCGGCGCAATCCGACGGTCCCGGTGTAAGCGTCGCGGGGGCAAGTGATAAGGGCCAGAGTCCGCGCTCAATCTCCCCCTGAGAAATCGCCTGAAGTTTTCAACAGCAGCGAAAATAGAAATCTTTCGTAACTTTCAACTTTTGCCCCTGCCGGGGTAGCATCCTCTCCATTGCGGAGCCGAACTCGTACATCGAGCTGGCTCACGCAGACCGTCTGGCGGGTGATTCTCCTTTTCGGCAGGAGACCGCACCCGCCAGGACACGCCCCTCAGGAATGGGGCAACAGCATTCAACTTTCCCGGATTTGTCCCAGGTCTGTTCACCCTGCAAGGCTGAGTCAAATCCAGTCCCTGACCAGGAACCCCGCGCGGCCAAGTTCGCTCGCCGGCGCGGCTGGTTAAAAGGTCCGCTGTAAACGCGAACGACAATTCGTTGCGCAGTGCATGCCCGGGTGCAGCCCGGAGCCTCTGACTCTGCCCGCCGTGCCGGTGGCGAGGGACCGCCGCATCGGCCTGTGGCCAGTCCCCAAGTCCACGTCTGTAAACCGCAGTTCTTTCAAGAGGAGTTACACCATGGCAAGATTGCAGAAAGTTTCGTTGAAGGGGACCGAGCACGCCCCGATGCAGGGAGCGCGCGCCATCGGACCAACTTCTCCGCATCAGCTCATTGAAATCTCGGTGATCCTGAAGCACCGTCAGACCCTGAACCTCGCGCAACAGCGAGGCCAGACTCTTACCCACAGCGATTTCGCCAGAATGTACGGAGCCGACCCCGCCAGCGTCGACAAAATCAAACAGTTTGCCCGCGAGAACAATTTGCAGGTCCTTGAGCGCGGCGACGAGGTTCTCCGCCGCACCGTCACCCTTGCCGGCACCGCGGCCGACATGGAAAAAGCCTTCTCCGTTGAACTCGTCGGCTACGAGCATGCGGACGGGACGTACCGCAGCCACACCGGCCCGGTTCAGGTTCCGGAGGCCTACGCGCCCCTGATCCAGGCAGTGTTCGGCCTGGATAACCGGCCGGTCGCGCATCCTCACCTGCGCATGCGCAACACCAACCGCGCCTTCGGGTCCCGCACCGCAACCACAACCTACACGCCGGTGCAGATCGCCTCGCTGTATGACTTCCCGCGGGATGCCGACGGCAATGGGCAGACGATCGGCATCATCGAGCTGGGCGGCGGCTTCCGGCCAAGCGACCTGCAGCAGTATTTCAGCAACCTGAATCTGAAAAACCCTCCGGTCCGCGCGGTCCTCGTCAACGATGCCAACAACCGGCCCACCACGCCGAACAGCGCGGACGCTGAGGTGATGCTGGACATCGAAATCGCCGGGGCCATCGCGAACGGCGCCTCGATGGCCGTCTATTTCACGTCCAATACGGCACGCGGCTTCCAGGATGCTCTCAGCACCGCGGTGCACGACCAGATCCATACCCCCTCGGTCATCTCCCTCAGCTGGGGCAATGCCGAGGAGACGTGGACCCAGCAATCCATGGAGTGCTTCGACCAGGTGGCGCAGGAGGCAGCTCTGCTGGGCATCACCGTCGTCGCGGCGTCCGGCGACCAGGGCACGACCGACGGTCTCCCGGGCACGAAAAACCACGTCGATTTCCCGGCCTCGTGCCCCCATGTCCTGGGAGTCGGCGGCACGCGAATCATCGCCGCCAACGGCGTCATCCAGAATGAGACGGTCTGGAACGATGGCCCAACCGGCGGAGCCACCGGCGGAGGATACAGCAACCTCTTCCAGCGTCCGGAATGGCAGTCTGCGGTCGCCACGCAGCCGAGTCGCGGCGTGCCCGACACGTCCGGCAATGCCGACCCCGATACCGGCTACACCATCCTGGTGGATGGCGAGTTGATGGTCATCGGCGGCACCAGCGCAGTGGCCCCGCTGTGGGCCGGACTCGTGGCCCGCTGCAACCAGATGCTGGGAGCGCGCCTGGGATTCATCAACCCCTCCCTCTACGCCATCAACCAAAACAACGGCTTCCGCGACATCACCCAGGGCAACAACGGCGCGTACTCGGCCACGCCCGGCTGGGATCCATGCACCGGCCTCGGTTCGCCACTCGGCAGCAGGCTCCTGCAGGCGCTCTCCACCGCGACCGGGAAACCCGTTTCGCGGGCGCAGACCGCCGAAGCAGCATACACGGGCCGTCCGCATTCCGCGGCCTGACTCGCTCTCCCACCAGGAGGAACCAAACATCGTTCACTCCTCCCACCGCGGTGCGGCTCTCCCTTTCCCTCCCTCGGGGGAGTCGCACCAGAGCTCAATCCCACCCGGGAAAAGGGCCGAGCTTCTCAGCTCGGCCCTTCATTTGCGCGACAAGGCCAATTACACGCATAATGCGTGTAACACGTGTTGCACGTGCATCAATGAGCAGGACCATGCCTCAATCCCGCCAAAAGCAAAACGTCACCATCAGCCTCAGCCCGGAGACGATCCGCAAAGCGCGGATTCTCGCCGCCAGGCGCTCAACTTCAATCAGCGGATTGCTTGCGGAGCAGATCGAGACGCTGACCGGCGAGGACGAGGCGTATGAGCGCGCCCATCGCTCCGCTCTGGCCCTGCTGGAAAAGGGATTCCATCTTGGGGGGGTGATCTCCGCCAGCAGGGACGAACTGCATGAGCGGCGTTAAGACCTTCGTCGATTCCAACGTTTTGATCTACGCGCACGATGTGGATGCCGCTTTGAAGCACGCAACAGCAAAACGCATTCTCGACGATCTATGGAATACGCGTCTTGGCGCGCTGAGCATGCAGGTGCTCCAGGAGTTCTATGTGGACGTCACTCGCAAGATCGCCTCGCCACTGTCCCGCAAGTCCGCTCGCGCGGTGGTGGACGCATACGCGATCTGGTGCGCCAACACGACCCCAGCCGAACTGACGGCCGCCTTTCGCATCGAAGACGAAGCCCGCGTCGGCTTCTGGGATGCGCTGATTGTGGCGACCGCGCTGAAGGCTGGCGCGGAGCGCATCCTGTCGGAGGATCTGAACCCCGGTCAGCGGATCCTCGGCATCCGCGTCGAGAATCCTTTCGCTGGAGCCTGACGCAAAAGGGCCGAGCTTCTCGGCTCGGCCCTCCGCTTCTTGCCCACCGCGCCGGGTTAGGTCATGCGGGCAAACTTCTGGCGCCGCACTTCCCACTCCTCGGTCGAGAACAGACGGGGGCCCACGTCGATCAGCCGCGGAATCATGTTGAAAATCGCGACCGGGCTCCAGCGCCGGCCATCGCGCGTGCGAAAGCCCTTCTCGTTGAGGTCGCTCACGATCGCCGAAAATGGAAAATCCTGCACCAGCATCTCCATCATCTGCAGCATCGCCTGGTTTTCGTTGGGATCGAGCTCCAGCCGCTTGCAGTCCTCCGAGATGCGGAGACCGTAGGGAATATCTTCCGGGAACGCGCCATCGGTGGGCGCTTCGGCTTCGGGCAACTCTCTTCGCCATTCGAGTGAGACGAGGTGCCATCCCGCCGCCGTGCGCTGCCGGACGATCTCCTCGAGAAGGGGCTGGGTGATCATGTCACGTATCCGTTCAACGTAAGCCATGCAACGCCTCCTGTATTGGGGCTAGTTAAGATGCACGTTTCGGTCCATCCCGGTGCGGGGCTGGCTCGTCCCTAAGCTCCAGAAACCCAGCAACATAGACGGGCGATCCCTGCGGGGGAAAACTGACATCTTTGTCCACCTGCGGCAAGTCCTGTCCGCATCTGAACAGCAACCGCGAGCCGGACCCTACTGATCCTCGACCTGGAGTGTGACCACCTGCTGGCCGGTCAGGACCGCATCCATGGGCAGCGAAGCCATCGGGACCGCCGATTCCCCATTCAGGGCCATGCCTTTGTTCTCCCGCAGCGGCGCCAGCGCGTTGGCCATCGACAGCGGAATCGCCGTCAGCGTGCGCCCATCCACCGCCGCCTGCGCTTCCGGAGCCAGCAGCGTCACATACAACTGATCGCTGGTGTGTACGCTGTTCAGCTGGGCAATGGTCGCGGCCACGTCCAGCTGCTGCGCGTTGAATTGCGGCGGCTGCAGCAGCCGATCCAGAGTGCCGCTGTCGCTGATCAACAGCCGCACCGGACCCTCGGGCAGATTCGAAGGCAGCTTCACCGGAACCCGCACGTTGCGGCGCTCGCCGTGCCAGGGAAGAATCGTCGCTTCCACGGTGATGGTGTCGCCGGCGTGAACCTCCACGCGACTGGTGTGCGCGCTTTCGATCTCGGCCGTCAGTCGCCGCGGAATGGCCGCAACTTCCAGATCGACGCTCTCGATGGGAGTCCGCCGCGCGGCATTATCGTAGAGGCGCGTGAAGCGCTCTCCCAGCGCCAGCGCCGTCTGCAGGTTCGCCGGCAGCGCATCCGTGGGCGCCACCAGGCTGTTCAGTTTCACGGAAGGGTAGCCGCTCAGCTTGACCGATCCCTGCACATGGTAGGTGGTCTGCGCGGACCAGGTATTCTCCTGCATCAGTCCCTGGTAGACCGCCACCATCACCGCCATCGGCGTGATCTGCGGCTGATCGATCACCTCGAAATGCAGCGCTTCGAGCTCCTTACCTGGCTGCCCTCCCACTCCTTCGCGCGTCACCCGCAACGTGACGGGAATCATGTGCGCCGGCTTTCCGAACTCGCCCATGATGGCCGACTCGCGATCTTCCGTGATCGAGCCCACCGTCTCCGTCGTGTTGATGATCTTGAAAGCTTCCAGCGGCGAGGGCAGCGTTGCCACCACGTCCGCCTTGGTCATGGGCATCGAAACCGGTCCAAACTGCGTGATCGGGTGCCCGCACGCCAGCATCTTCTTCGCATCGATGTAGGTCACCGTGCACGTGGCCGCAATATCCAGGTCTCCGCGCACCAGCACCGCGCTCACCGCGGAGCCGGGAACCATCGGATCCGGCTGCTTCTCGCTGCTCTCCGAACCACCCACACCCTCCACCGGGACCAGTCCCAGGGGTGCATGCTCTTTCCACAGCCTGAGGGCATCCGGGCTAAAGCCGCTGAATACCAGCGGCGTATCAATCGGCTGAATGAGTGGACCGGAGGTGTCCCCACTGCTGACCGCCCCGGCGCCCGGCTCGCTGGGAGCCGTATCGCCGGAGCCGGCGAACTCCGTTGCGGGCGTCCGGTGTTGCTCCTCCACGCCCATCATCGAGCCGATAGGCGTAATGCCGCAGATCGGCTCTTTGCTGAACATGCCGATGCGGTACGCCAGGGCGCCGACCAGCCGCCCATCGATATAAACCGGGCTTCCGCTCATCCCGGCCACTACGCCGGTGTATTCAGGCTTCGCACCCTCGAGGCGGGCCAGGATCATGTCCTGCCGCGGGCCCAGCGCGTTATGCAGCACGCCAAGAATCTCCACACCCATCGGCTCCGGCCTGGTTCCCTCGAAAACCGTGTACACCACCCCCTGCAGGCCCTTATGGATCTCGCTCAGGGGGAAGAACTTCGTCGTCAGGGGCGGGTTGGGAGGCAGCGCCGTCGCGCTGACCGGCTGCATGGACTGGGCCTGGCTTGCGGGGGAGAACGCCCAACAGGCGGCAACTGCCACGGCGGCCATTCCCTTGCGGATATCTTTCAGGCGCTTATACACGTCCATAGACTAAGCTTCTCCCACGCTTGCCGCCAGGGCACGTGCGGCACGAAGATTGTTCCAGAGGTCTTTCCATGAGGGTATCCCACCTGCGTTTATCGTTGATCGCCGCTGCCGCCCTGCTGCTCTTACAGACGCTTTTGCCCACCCGCTTGTCATGGGCCCAGCAGCCCCAATCGCCCCCGAGCGACCAGCAGACCCAGAATCCGCCTGCGCAGCCACAGCAGACACCCCCCAACGGGCAACCAGCCACGCCTCAGCAGCAGCAGCCCGACCAGACCGCTCCGGAAGCCGGGGGGCCCGGCAATGACACCGGCCCCATTGCCATTCCGAAGAAATCCGCGCCCCCGCCGCCTCCCCCTCCTGAGCCGACGGTGAAGAACCCTCCCGGCCTGAGCAACTATTCGCTCCGCGTCGACGTACCCGTCGTCAATGTGGATGTCGGTGTCCTGACCGAAAAAAACCACCAGTTCATTCCGAACCTGAAGCAGGATAATTTCCGCGTCTTCGAGGACGGCGTCGCCCAGGACATCGTCAGCTTCCATCAGGTTAAAGCTCCCATCACCGCCGTTCTGCTTGTCGAGTTCGCTTCCAACAGCTGGAACTTTATTTACGACATGTGGAATTCGGCCTTCGCATTTACCCAACAGCTGCGCCCCGACGACTACATTGCCGTCGTTACCTACGACATGCACACCACGATTCTGACCGACTTCACCCAGAACAAAATGATGATCCAGGATGCGGTGCAGTCGCTCCGGATGCCCACATGGCAGGAAACCAATCTGTTCGATGCCCTTTACGAGACGCTGGACCGGCTCTCCCGCATCGATGGCCGCAAGTACGTCATCCTGGTTTCGTCGGGCCGCGATACCTTCTCCAAAATCACCCTCGACAAATGCCTGCAGAAGATCAAGGCCACGCCCAATGTCACCATTTTTTCCATCGCTACCGGTGGCGCCGGCGTCATGGGGGGCGGCGGATTCGCCAGCGGACGCATGAACAACATCACTATGCTGCAGGCTCAAAACCAGTTGCAGAGCTTCGCCCGGATGACCGGTGGCATGTATTTTGAGCCCCGATTCACCGCCGAACTTCCGGATGACTTCACCGCGATCAACGAATCCATCCGTAACCAATATCAGATTACTTATAAGCCATCGAA
>JBEKIN010000025.1:0-24767 GCA_050011735.1 Acidobacteriaceae bacterium
TACGCAGACCCCGCCAAAGACGACGGCAAACGCATCCTCGTCGATCGACTCTGGCCCAGAGGCCTCACAAAAGAGAAGGCCAAAGTCGACCTCTGGCTCAAAGACGTCGCGCCCAGCAACGAACTGCGCAAGTGGTTCGCGCACGACCCAAAGAAATGGCCGGAGTTCAAACGACGATATATCGAAGAGTTGAAGACGCAGACTGCGCCACTCGCCTTGTTGCGCCACGAGGCGAGTCACGGCCCGGTGACGCTGCTCTACGGCGCTCGAGACGAAGAACACAACGAGGCCGTCGTCCTTCTCGACCTGCTGCAGCGCACATGAATCCGGTGGCTGCCTTCACTCCCTGGCGGACTCGTGGTCGTAGCTGATCACCCGCGCCACTTTCCACTCGCCGTTCTTGAATTGCCACAACGTGATGAACTTCGCCTCGCCGATCCCTATTTCCTCGTGGCCGGGGTGAGTGAAGCGATGTCTCCCCATCTCCACTGCGCCATAGTGATCCAGACGGTAGACCTCCATAGAGCCCTGAACCAGCACGCGCTGCGTCTTGCCGCAGATGTTGTTGCGGATGCTGTCGACAAAGGTCTGTCTCCCCACCGCGAGACCTGTCTTGTCGTGGTAGAACTCCAGATCGTCCGTGACCATTGCGCCTAAGGTAGGCAGATCGCAGTTGTTGTAGGCGTCGAAGAGCCGTCGATCGAGCCCGGCAACGGTGTCAAAAAGTCGGTCCTGAACGTGCGCCACCGCGGATGCGCTGTGCCATGCTGCGTCGGCCCGCCGCACCTCGACGACAATGCTCGATCCCGCTTCAGCAGGAAGGCCGGCCGCCGTTCCGTGGAGACGATCTGCCTCCACAGACAAGCTGAACTTCACAGTAATTTGAGGATTGACGATGAGGTCGAAGGACAGATTGTTTCCTGCCAGTTGCCCGCCCGAGATCGCTGACATGTGGGTAGGGCTGTTTCCAGCGGCGCCAGTGATCTTCTCGCCGTCCTGGGTCAATGAGAAGTACGCATTGTCGGGTGCGACGCTCCCATCGGCGTGCACCACGTCCAGCACCCCGGCCCATTGGCCCGTGAGCCCCGGGTTCGTTGTCTGACCCAGTACGAGATGGGGACCGAGCGCGCAAGCGAGAGCCACGACGGCGGTGGCGAATGGGCGGAGAGAACGCAGCATGGGATCCTTTCGAGCTTGGGGTTGCAGGAAACAGGTTCGCAGCAGGATACGGGCAGTGAACCGCCTTTGTTCCCTCTCAGCCGTTCCCGGAACCAGGCGTGCCCGCAGCACTATGTGCACAGGCGATACGCTGTCCGTGCCAAATCTCCTTCCGTGGTATAGAACTCTCAGTAGCCCAGTGCGCACTTTCGAGAAAACCCAAACCGAATTTCAGGAGATACTCTCCAGGCCCATTCGCGAACTCGGGCTCAAACTCGAGGGCTCTCCCCTCGAACGATTCGTCCAGCAGCTCTATCGCGAACTCGAAGCCAAGGGCATCCACAAGTTCCGCCCGCATTGCTATCTCACTGATGAATGGGGATGCCCCTCCGGCGAGCCCGTCATCGGCATTCCGTTTTATCTCGCCAATCCGGACCTGGCACAGCTGGAGCGCGAGATGAACGACCTCGAAGACGCGCGCGAGATCATGATGTACCTGCGTCATGAAGCCGGCCACGCATTCAATTACGCCTACCAGCTCTACAAATCGGCGGAGTGGCGCGATCTCTTCGGTCCCTTTCGCCGCTCCTATCGCGATAATTACCGCCCCATCCCCTTCTCGCGGAAGTATGTTCGCCACATGGCCGGCTGGTACGCGCAGAAGCATCCCGATGAAGATTTTGCCGAAACCTTTGCCGTCTGGCTCACGCCCCGCTCGCAATGGCGCAAGCGCTACCAGGGTTGGGAGGCGCTGGCCAAGCTCCAGTTCGTCGATCGCGTCGCGCGAAAAGTCGGTGACCTCGACCCCATCCGTCGTCGCGGCCGCACCGATATCACCGTCGATGAAATGGAAGCGACGGTCGGCGAGTTCTATCGTCTCAGCCTGCCTGAGGAGGTTCCGGTGCAGGAACTCGCGCTCGATGCCGACCTCGCGGACATCTTCAATATCTCCCGCAAACGGCAAAAGGGCGTGCGGCCCGCTCAAGAGATGTTGCGCCAGCATCGCAAGCCCATTGTTGACAAGGTTGCCTACTGGAGCGGTGTGCAGCGTCCTATCGTCAAACGATTAGTGGAGTCCATCTGCAAGCGTGTTGAGGAGCTGGGTCTGCGCGTCGACGTTCGCCGCGAGTCCGAGCACCTCACGGAGTTCACCGTGTACACTACCGCGCTCTCCATGAATTACCTCATCCGTGGAAAGTTCAACAATCCCTGAGGTGTGCCGGCATTTGCCGTCACTCCGGCTGGAGGCCGCATGACCGGAGCGAAGTTGAAAGTCACCGTGCTGTACGACTTGTGGGAAGAAGAACCTGCTGAAGTGCAGGAAGAAGCTCCCCCACCGCCCCGGCGCAAGGGGCAAAAGAAACGCAAGAAGAAGCCGGTGAAGCACGACCGCGAAGAGATCTTCGAAGCCCTCGAAAAGCTCGGCCATGAGCCGTCGTATTACGTTCTCGACGGCCGCCAGCAATCGCTGCTTGGGCTCGCCCGATGTGGCGCCGATCTCATCTTCAACCTCACCGAAGCCTATGCCGGCGACGACACCCGCGAGATGCACGTCACCGCCTACCTCGATTTGCTCGACATCCCCTACACCGGCGCGGGACCGCACGCCCACATTCTCGCCCAGGACAAATCCATCGCCAAAAAGATGTTCGCCTTTTACGGCATTCAGTCCCCGTACTTCGCCACAGCATGGCGCGGCACCATCGACCACGCCCATGACATCGCCTTCCCGCTCATCGTCAAACCCACCTCCGAAGATGGATCCATCGGCATCGATGCCACGGCCGTCGTCACCAGCGTCAAGGATCTGATGGAGCGCATCGCCTATATCCAGACCGAATTCGATTCTCCCGCCCTCATCGAGGAGTACATCGAAGGACGCGAAATCTACGCCTCCATCCTCGGCAATTACGAGAACGCCCGTGCGCTTCCCCTGGTGGAGCTCGACCTCTCGAAGCTTCCCAAAGGCGTTCCCCGGATCGCCAGCCAGGATGTGAAATTCGAGAAGGACACCGAAGCCTACAGGCTCACGAAATCCGCCATCGCCGAAGACCTCGACGAAGAAACCGCGACCAAACTCACCGAGGTCGCGATCCGCGCCTATCGCGCCGTCAAGCTTCGCGATTATGGCCGCGTTGACATGCGTGTATCGAACGAGGGCGAGATCTACGTCATCGAAGCCAATCCGAACCCATGGCTCTCCAGCGGACAGGAGTTTGCCATGGCCGCCAGGAAATCCGGCCTCTCGTATAACCAGATGGTCGGGGAGATCGTGGACCTCGCGATGGCTCGGCACGCGTGAGATTTCGCCGGTTCAATCCACTACCGGCAAGGGCTAAAATAAAATTCCCCATTTGCGCACGTCAGGCATTCGCAGGGAGGTCGCGATGGCGACATGGCCCAATGGCCGGAATCATCGTTGGGCGCGCGTCATGGTGAAGACCTTCTTCGTCATGGCTCTTCTCTCTCTGGCTTCCCTCCCTGCGCACGCGGCCGTTGCCTGGGTCAACCCTTCTCATACCGTTTGCGCTCAGGCGTCTTCGAGCACCGCCTCCCAGACCTGCACCCTCGGGTCCTCGACCACCGCCGGGAACGATGTGATCGTCGGCGTCGCCTGGCAAAACACTGCCGCTACCATCGCCAACGTTGCCGGCAGTGCGCCCTCGTCCTTCTTCTTCCTGTATGGGGCAACCTGCAACGGGACGAGCGAATGTGTCGCCACCCTGGTCTGTCACAAATGCGCGGCCCAAACCGCGGTCACCACCACCATGAGCGCAGGCACGGCCTTCGTCACCACGGTGGAAGAGTACTCCGGCGTGCAGGTCCTCGGAATTACCGGCGCGAATCGAGCATCCTCAACCA
Source organism: Acidobacteriaceae bacterium (assembly GCA_050011735.1). GTDB lineage: Bacteria > Acidobacteriota > Terriglobia > Terriglobales > Acidobacteriaceae > Palsa-343. Next base: position 4,021 of record JBEKIN010000025.1, read on the forward strand.
CCCCCGGCCTCACCATGACCACCGGAGATGCGAATGACTGGACGGTGTGCGCGACCGCCAGCCTCGGCAGCGCCGGCATCCCGACGGCAGCCATGGGCACCCTGCGCGATGCCAACGGCACCGGAACAACCTCCAGTGACATAGCCGGGGCCATCGTGGATAACACAGCCCCCTCGGCCGGAAGCGTCTCCTGCACTGACACCACGACTTCCGATCCATGGGCGGCAACGGGAGTCGAGTTGCGCTCCGTGACCCCTGAGACCTACATCTGGCCTGACTGTGACTCCGCGCATCCGTGCGTGGTCCACCACATCGACACCGTGGCCGCCGGAACCGCCGAGAACGAGACCCCCAACAGCTTCAAACTCACGACCGTGCCCAGTTCGACGGAGAACCTGCTCACCCTCGCCGTCACCCACGTCAGCACAAAAACCGTCACCGTCACCGACAACAACGGCGGAAACTGGCAATCGGCGGTGACCACCACCAATGCCGGCGACCAGATAGAAACGCAATTGCTCTACGTCTGCGGAGCGGCCGCCGGCACCAATGTCATTACAATTCAGCTGAGCGAGCCGCCGGCCCCCGGTGAGGTGCTCCAGTTCTCTTACAACGAGGTCAGCGGGATCGCCCCTTCGTCCTGCCTTGACGGCGCGACAGGCGCAAACGGCTTAACCGGCGACCTGCAACCGGGCTCGATCGCCACTACCGCCGACGGCGACCTGGTTTATAACTTCGGGGAAGAGACTTACAACTTCCCGGAAGAAGATAACCCCATCGGCTGGGTGATGCCGGATGATAACTCGGCGCTGCTGATGGAAAACGCATGGGATAAATTTGCCAGCCAGATCTCCGTCCAGGCCGGGAACGGCGCGTACAACCCGACGCTCTACGCGAATGCCGACCTCAACGCCCGCAACTGGAACTCAGCCGCGGCCGCGTTCAAGCCCTCTGCCGGTGCAGGCACGCAGCCCACCGGGATTCACATCACGCGCGTGATGCACTACTACAATCCACCCCTCCCGCTAACTCCGGCATGGATTCCGTTCCCCTCCAGCGGCAATGCCATCGTCATCTCCAGCGCCTATCCATCCAGCGGCTACGAGGGCGACATGACCGACGTGGGGGACAATCAGGGCGATACCTGGACGCGCACGCCCTTCACCGTCGCCAATGACGATCCGCAGATTTACTACACCTGTCTCGGTTCCGAGGCGAGCAGCCGCGATCTGACCATCGACTGGCTACCCGACACCGGAACCACACACATGATCGTCTATGACATCGCCGGTGCCAAAACCACCGGTGGGTCGACCGGATGCGTTGGGGCCACCGTTAACTCGAATATTGGAACCCAGCCATCGACCGCCAATGCCAGTATCACCGGGGCTCCGGTCATAACTCCTGACGCCTCCAACAGCGTGATCATCGCTGTCAATCAGTTAGGCATCGGCCCCCCGTCCGGGTCGCTCACCCCCAACGTCGTTTTTGCTTCCATCTGGGCCACCGGCATGACCGACGCGACTAACTGGGACTCCGGCGATTGTTACGGCTACATCTACACCACCTCCACCAGCCCCATCTCCTTTGACTGGCAAATGGCGAACGCCAACGGACTGACCAACGGCGGCTCGGCGTACGACGCGGCGGCGATCGAGATTTTGCCCGGAGCGGTCACCCAAACAACGCCGACCGTGACAGTGACGCCCTCCGCATCCAGCATCACCACTGCGCAGAGTCTGTCAGTGGCAGTAACCGTGAGCGGCGGCAACGGCAACCCGACACCAACGGGCTCGGTTACCCTCGCCGGAGGCGGCTACACTTCCGTGGCGACAACGCTGAGCGGCGGCTCGGCGACCATCAACATCCCAGCCGGCTCCCTGGCCATCGGCAGCGACACCCTCACCGTCACCTACACCCCTGACAGCTCCAGTGCCTCGACCTACAACAGCGCATCGGCTTCGGCGTCAGTGACCGTGACCGCTTCGGGACCGAGCCCGGCCTATTCCATGACGGCCACAGCAGCCACGGTCGCGCCAGGTGGATCGGCCACCTCAACCGTCACCGTCACTTCCAACAGTGGCTACGCCGGAACCGTCACTCTCACCTGCGCCCTGACTGCGCAACCCGCAGGCGCAAACGATCCGCCTACATGCTCCGCGACGCAGACGGTCACCCTCAGCGCCTCCACGGCCAGCGCAATGGCGACCGTCACCGTGAGCACCACCGCCGTCAGCAGCAGCGATCTGGTCTGGCCTGCAGCGCGCAAAAGATGGGGCAAAGCAACCGGAGGCGCGGTTCTGGCTCTGCTTGTCTTCCTGTGGATCCCGGCGCGCCGCCGGCGCTGGCCGTCGAGCATCGGCGTTCTGCTCGTCGCGACGGTCCTCGGCAGCCTGGCCGGTTGCGGTACCAGCGAAGGCGGCGGTGGCGGTGGCGCCACCAACCCTGGCACGACCGCCGGAGCCTACACCATCACTGTCACGGGAACCGGCAGTGACGCGGCCAGGACGGCCGCGACAACCACCTTTACCCTGACCGTGAACTGATTGGCGGCACAGGGGAACGCCTCCAACCCCTTAGAACGCCTCCAAATCAATTAAGGCGACCCCTAAACCCCTTAGAGTGTGATCTGCATCACTGCAAGACAACCCCGACCTAATGTGTCGTATATTAAGTACGACCAGATTGGTCTGGATTGAGGACGCCCGGTTTCGACCCCGCTCCCCGCCCGCCAAATCCCAGGATTCGAAGGATTGCCGCAGTGAGAAAGCCACAGATCAAGCTCACCTTCCTTGTTGCCTGCTTCGTCTTTTTCCTGTCCGTAACGGCTGCCGCCTGGGCCGGCATTGCCGGGAGCGTGTCAGGCACGGTCACTGACGCAACCGGCAGCGTGCTTCCGCGCGCCAGCGTCACGCTTCGTGAAGTCGACACCGGCCTCTCCTATCCCGCGCAGACCGACAGCCGCGGTTTCTACACGCTGCCCGTCCTCCCGGTCGGAGCCTACGAGCTCCGGGCCGAAGCGCCTGGCTTTGAACTCTATGTGCGCAGCGGCATCGTGCTCGACACCAACGCCGCGCTCACCATCGACGTCACTCTCCGGCCCGGTACCATCCGCCAGACCGTGACCGTGGCCGACAACGCGCTGCATATCGAGACCACCAGCACCCAGATGGGACAGGTAATCGGCGGCCGCCAGATGACCGCGGTTCCGCTGCTCGGCCGCAGCTACACTGACCTGCTCTCGCTGCAGCCCGGCGTGTCTCCGTCCTCCGCGATCACCTCCTCGACGGTGCAGGATGTGGGCGCGACCATCCTGAACCCTTCCGGCACCCTGAATCCGGGCAATCTTTCCGTCAACGGCCAGCGCGAAACGGCAAATTATTTCAGCGTGAATGGCAGCGACGCGGAGGAGGACGTGAACGCCGGCACCGCGATCATTCCCAACCTCGATGCCATCGCCGAGTTCCGCATCGTCACCGGCGACTTCGATGCCGAGTACGGCGAGTACAGCGGCGGCCAGATCGGCGTCATCACCAAATCCGGCAGCAACGCGTTCCACGGCGACGCCTTCAACTTCCTCCGCAACACCGATCTCGATGCCCGCAATTACTTCTCGCCCACCCGCGGCGTCTTCCGCCAGAACCAGTTCGGCGGAACCTTCGGCGGCCCCATCCGTCGCGATCGCCTCTTCTTCTTCACTGACTACCAGGGAACGCGTCAGACCCAGGGCATCGACACCGGCAGCATTCCCGTCCCCTCCAACGCCGACCGCGCCGGCAATCTCCTCGACTTCACCACCGGCCCAGGCGGAAACCAGCTCACCGGCGCCGTCGGCGGCCCGTACTTCGCCAGCCTGCTCAGCCAGAAGCTCGGCTATACCGTCAACGCCGGCGAACCGTATTACCAGCCTGGCTGCACCTTATCGACGTGCGTTTTCCCCAACGCCATCATTCCCCAGTCGGCGTGGTCGGTGCCCGCGCAGCGCATGCTGCAGTACATCCCCGCGCCCAACACCGCGTCCGGAGCCTTTGCCACTTCGGCCTATAACCAGACCGTCGAGGACGACAAAGCCGGCGCCCATCTCGACGCCAACACCCGCTGGGGCTATTTGTCGGCCTACTACTTCATCGACGACTTCAATCTGAATAATCCTTATCCGGTGGCGCAGAGCGGCGCCAGCGTCCCCGGCTTCGACGCCCTCACCACCGGGCGCGCCCAGCTGCTGGCGCTGGGCGATACGAAGACCCTCGGCGCGACCATGGTGAATGAGCTGCACCTCAGCTTTATGCGCGACACCACCAACCTCGGCCAACCCCTCGGCGGACGCATCGTCAGCCTCGCCTCCCAGGGATTCACCAACCCCGACGGCACGCCCAGCATCGTCGCCCTCGATCCCAAAGGCCAGAGCGTTGAGAATCTCAACTTCAACGGCTACTCCACTGGGGCGGCCGCAAACCAGCTGATTCAGGTCAACAACACGATCCAAATTTCCGACAGCTTTGCGAAGGTGGTGGGCGGCCACACCATGAAATTCGGCGCGGAGTTTCACGCCGACCAGATCGACGCCGCCCCCATCGCCCAGTTCAACGGCAACTTCGTCTTCTCCGGAACCGAAACTGGCGTCGACTTTGCCGACTTCCTCATCGGCGTTCCCAGCCAGTTCAACCAGAGCCAGCTCAATCCGTTTTATGCGCGCAACAAGTACGTCGGGCTCTTCGCCCAGGATAGCTGGCATCTGCGCGAAAACCTCACCCTCAACTATGGTCTGCGCTGGGACCGCATCGCGCCGTGGTCGGAAAAGTACAACCAGATCTCGACCTTCGTTCCTGGCGCGCAGTCCGTCGTCTTCCCGGGCGCGCCGGCCGGCATTCTTTATCCTGGCGATCCTGGCATTCCCAACACCCTCGCCCCCATCGATAAACTCGATTTCTCCCCGCGCCTCGGCTTCGCGTGGACTCCGCGGGCCGCCAATGGCAGCTTCCTCGAAAAGATCCTCGGCGCTCCGGGAGCCACCAGCATCCGCACCAGCTTTGGCCAGTTTTATACCGCCATCGACGCGGCCGCCATCAGCGTCCTCGCCGCCAACGCCCCCTACGGCGCCACGTACACCAGCCCTGCTCCCCCGCTCTTTGCCACGCCCTTTATCGGCGCCGCCGATGGAACCAATTACGGTCAGCCCTTCCCCTATAAATTTGCGCCGCTCAATTCGTCCGCGAAAAATCCTGACTCCAGCATCGACTGGTCGAGCTACGAGCCCATCAGCGGAATCCCCGGCTACGACATCCACAACCGCACCCCGTACACCGAAGAGTGGATGTTTTCCATCGAGCGCCAGGCCGGACCCAACACCGTCCTCGAAGCCAATTACGTCGGCGCCTCGACTCATCGCCAGCGCGTTCTCGTCGAGTCCAACCCCGGCAACCCTGCTCTTTGCCTCAGCCTCAGCCAGCCCAGCGAAGTCATGCCGGGGACCCTCACCTGCGGAGCGGGCGGGGAAGACAGCGTCTACTATCCCGTTTCCGGCGGGCAGGTCAACGGAACCCGCGGGCCGCTGGGATCGAACTTCGGCAGCAACGCGCTGCAGTCCAACATCGGCCACGCCAACTACAACGCACTCGAGCTGAGCGCCCGCCACACCACCGGACGTCTGGAGTTTTCCGCCGCTTATACCTTCAGCAAATCGATGGATCAGTCGTCGAACATCGGGGAAGAGGTCAATCCTTTCAACCCGTCGCTCAGCTATGCCCTGTCTGCCTTCGACGTGAAGCACAATTTTGTCGTGAGCTATGAGTACCAGCTTCCCCCCGATCGATACCTCGCCCGCTGGTTGCATGCCGGTCGCCTGACCAATGGCTGGTCGCTCTCCGGCATTACCCGCTTCGCCAGCGGTTTTCCCGTCACCATCATCGACAACGGCGACAACTCCCTGATCGGGACCAATCCCAACGGCGTCAACAACAGCAGCATCGACGAGCCGGATTGGAGCGGCGGCGCGCTGCACCTGAGCCGCAATCCCCGCGCCGCCGGCAACAACTATTTCGATGCGACGGCCTTCGCCACCAACCCGCTCGGCGCCCCGGGCACCGCGAAGCGCCGGTTCTTCTACGGTCCGGGAGCCGACAACTACGATATGGCCGCTGCGAAGAATCTGCGGCTCACCGAATCGAAATCGCTCCTCTTCCGCGTCGAAGCCTTCAACCTCTTCAATCACGCGCAGTTCAACGGACCCGGCGCAGTCGATGGAGACATCGGCAGCTCTGCCTTCGGCAATGTGGTGAGCGCCGCACCTCCGCGAATTCTGCAGGGCGCGTTGAAATTCAGCTTCTGACGCGCCGGCTCCAGCCTGCACGCTACCGGCTACAGGCCAGTCCGGCTGCAGCTGGTGCCATCCTCCCGATGGCGCCGATCCAACTGCCTGCCTGGGCCTGTCGAGGGGCCGAAGGCCGTTCCTCGGCCAAATGTGGAAAATTTGTCAAGCTTTTCATCCACGGTACCGAAGTGTTATGCATGATTCAACACGGCTTCCACCACAATACCCTCAAAGATATTTGGCCGATTTTAGTGCTGGGTTTGGTATTCTGAACTTATAGGCTAGAAAAAGAAAAAAGCCTCACCCAATCCCGGTGAGGCTTTCCTTCCTGCCGGCATCGCGCTCAGAACAGACGCCGGCAACCGGAAAACTGAGCTGCCCTCGACCGGCACTCGCTGCCGTCCACCGTCCACCAGCCACCAGCCATCAGCTACCCGCTACCGGCTATTCTTCAATTACTTAGCAGGAGGGCCTCTGGGATCTAACTTGTTTTCACACACTTGTGTTGATCGCAAAAACTAAACACTGTGTTTTCATACATATGCAATTTCCCGAGGAGGGGGTGGTCAACGCCCGTGGCTACCGGCTACCGGCTACCCGCTACCCGCTACCGGCTATTCTTTCAATTACTTAGCCGGAGGCCCTCTGGGAACTAACCAGTTTTCACACACTTACCTCGATTGCGAAAGACAAACAGCCTGTTTTCATACACATGCAAATCTGCGAGTGGGTAGGGGTAAACGCGCATCATCGAAGAACTCTCCAGTCCGCCAGACTCGAAGCCGCAAAGCTATAACTGTCTGTAAACACAGAGGTTATGGTTCAGGCTTTACTCCCTCTGAAGTAGCATTGTTACCGCGCGACGCCGTGGTTACGCTTGCGCTATCCCGAACCAGGCGGGCGTTTATGCGTGCGGTTAGAAATTTCCTGTGCTGGATGTTCGCTCTGGGAGCTGTCGTCTTCCTGCGGTCTTCGTTCTTTTCCTTCCTCGACATTGCCTCGTGGCCAGACGCCCATCTGCCGCCGACAATGTTGAGCGCTGGCATTCGCGCTGCGCTTCCCGTTCTTGGCGTGGTTTACGGACTGGCCTGCTGGACGTTTTGGACCGGCAAAGCTTCCGCGCGCGGATGGGGTCTCGCGGCGAGCGGGACGAATGCCACTCTTGGCTGCTTGTTCCTTTACATGGATCGGCGCTTCCTCACCGCGCCTGCGACCGCCTTTCTGAATCCGGATGCGCTCCTGCTGGGCTTTGGCATTGCCGGCATCATCGCCTTCCGTCGCCGCGATGTCGTCAAAGCCGAGCGATGGATGCAGCCGCTGCCAGGCGACGGAACCAATGCCGTCGTCAACCAGGCAATCTGGATTGCCGGTACCGGCGCATTTATTGCCGGCATGAACTGGTGGTGGCGCTGGGCCCAGTCGAAACACCTGGTTTGGATCAAGCGATCGTTTCTCCATAATTTGGCGCTGCTTCTTGCCCTTGAGCTCCTGATTGTCGTGATCCACGAGTTTGGCCATGCCGCTGCGGGCCTGGCGCTCGGCATGAAGTTGCGCGCATTTGTGGTCGGCCCGTTCCAGTGGCGCGTGCGCGAAGGCAAGTGGGAGTTTCGCTTCATCCTGTCCGGTTTTCTCGCCATCGGAGGAGCCACCGCCGTTGCTCCTACCGATCCGAATCGGCCTCTTTGGCGGGACATCTGCATGGTTGCGGCCGGTCCGGCAATCAGCCTTGCCGCAGGCTTTGCAGCCCTTTGGGCTACTCTCACCGCGCCAGGCCATTCCCTGGAACAGGCTTGGCTGCCGCTCGCTTTCTTCACCACACTCTCTCTGCTGGCAGCAGTCGTCAACCTGATTCCGTTCCGGACCAGGGCCTTCTATTCCGATGGAGCAAGGATCTTCCAGCTTCTGTCGCACGGTCCGTGGGCCGATCTTCACCGGGCATTCTCGGCTGCCGCTGCCACCACCATCACGCCGCTTCGCCCACGGGATTACGACATCGATGCGATTGAGCGTGCGGGCTCCTCCATTTCGGTGGGACAACAGGCGCTTCATTTGCGCCTTTTGGCAGCTTCGTATTATCTGGATCGCGGCTGCATCGCCGACGCGACTCAGGCTCTCGCCGATGCCGAGGCGGTTTACCTTGAGTCAGCCTCGGACATTCCAGCCGAGATGCACACTCCCTTTATCTTCGGCAAGGCCTATCTGCAGCACGACGCGGAGGGTGCCCGTCTTTGGTGGGAACGCATGGAGGCAAGAAAGCCGCTTCGCAACGCGGACTACTGGATCGCCAAGAGCGCTTTCCTGTGGAGTCAAAACCGGCTCGACGAGGCGCGAGAGGCCTGGGAGAAAGGCAACGCTCTCGCGCAGCAGCTTCCCAGAGCAGGTGCCTATGAAACGGACCGTGATTACTTCGCGCTCCTGCACAAAGAGCTCGAAGTGTCCGGCTTGGCCGGCTAAACGGAATCTGCGTGCGGGGCTGGGCTAGCTCGCCACTCTTCACCAGCACTCTTTTGCTACCGGCCGCCAGCTACCTGCTCGGTTTTCGCTCGCCTTCATCTCGGTTTTCGCTCGCTCTTGGCTGTCATGGTGCCTTCAGCGATGCGATTGCGGGTTAGTCTGCTGCGGGTTCGCCACCCACATACAGACAATCGTTGTGTGAGGCGTCCGGCGCGCGTTCGCCGAATGCTGCGGCAGCGCCCATGTTCGAACTGGGAGCCGTCCCTGTCCGCGCGCTGGTTCGTGGCGCCGACAGCGATTCGTTCTCCCTGTTCCTCCATCCGCCGAGGAACCGTTGCAGCGGCACATGCGCCGCCATCACCGCCGCAGCGAAGATCGTCTGCAGAAACTCCGGGGTCGTCCCATCCTTCCAGAGCCGGGCCATCGGCACGATCCTGCCGCTGCCATCGGGATGAAACGTGCGTTCGTCCCAGTGCCGCCGTCCTTCCGGATGCCCCGGATATTCCGCGACCACATGCGTGAAGTTCTGGTAGAAACGCCAGCTCAGAGGCTGGGCATATTGCGGCATGATGAGCACCGTGCTTCGCCGCCCTTCGCGTATCTCCTCGACAAACTCTGAGAAATCCCCGGCGTTCGTCAAATTGAGAAATGCATTGGGTTCGCAGCCGTGCCGATCGCCGCCCGAGATCAGCACCTGATCCCAATCCGCCGCTAGCCTGATGACCTCGCGGTTTTCCGCGTGACCGCGCATCCCGTTGATCTCGAAGGCATGTATATATTGATTTGCGGACGCGAGAAATCGCCTCAGCTCAAATCTGAAGCGTTCGGGCGGGATGTCATAGAAGTTCCACAGCGGATGATTGAAGACGACCACGACGTCGGGAATCCTGCATACCTCGGCGAACAACGCGAAGATCCGCTCTTCGTCCGCCATCGCAGTGGTTTCCCGCATGGCTGCCATCCATGACTGCGCCGAGTCATGCGGCAAGTTGTGCACGCCGAAGTGGAACACCGCTCTGCCGAACGGAACCGTCCATTCAGTCGAGATCGGCGTATCCTGGAAAGCCGAATCGGCGCACAGTAAAGTACACGCTTCGATGGTGTCGTGGTCGGTGAGCGAAACCATCGGCCGCAGGCCCAACCCCTCAATCTGTCGCGTCTCCACATCGTGGGCCAGCCGTTCGCACAGCGGCGGCGTCCAGTAGGCGCGCTCGAAAGTGAGCGTCATCCCGGTAATCCGCCGGCAGTCTTCTTTCTTGCCCTCGATCCACTGCCGCGTAAGACGATGCCGCTCCAGATATTTCCCGATGAACCCCAGGCTTTCCTGAGAGTGCCGCGTGTGACTGTGAAGGGAGACACCGCTTCGATACGGAACCACCGTATCTCTGTCTCTGGATAGCAACAAAACCTGGTTGTACACTCGGCCTCCGCTGTCACACTTCATACTGAGCTGAGGATATGGAATGCAGCTTCATTTCCGCCGGCCCTCAGCAGGATTCGCCAGCAGTCCCGTCAGGGTATTTCGCGAGGGCAATCTCATCGCGCAGGGGAACTATGCAGTCAGTCAATTATATTCCCGGCTGATGACGTTCAGTACCGCAGTGCGCCTGGCAATCGAGATTCTGGAACTATTTCGGTTGACGGGGAGCGAGGCCTAAAGGCATCATAGATCATCTTGTTCCCTGAATCCCGCATGCCACTTTTGGCCCGGAGCCGGCTTTGGGCCACTGTCCTCGCATTTTCCTGCTCTTCCGCCGTCGCCCAAAAAGTTAACGCCGCGATTACTAATCTGTCAGATCCCAGCGCGGCCGGCGCATCGGATGGAATCAGCCGCCTCAACGTCAACGAGATTGTCCAGAGACTGGCCGACGGCGAGAAGAAGCGGGCTGAGGATTTGAAGGGGTACACCGAGCAGCGCAGCTACTCCGTCAGCTACCGCGGATTTCCCGCCTCCCTGAGCGCCACGATCATCGTGGAAGCCACTTACGATGCCCCGGCCAACAAGCAGTTCCACGTCCTCTCTCAAACGGGGTCGAAGATGCTGGCCGATCACGTCCTGAAGAAACTGCTCCAGGCGGAAGAAGAGGCGGCGCAGAATCCCGACCAGACCGCGCCCACCACAGCCAACTACAGCTTCACCCTCGTGAATCAGCAAATGGTCGATGGCAGGCCCTGCTACGTGCTGCAGGTTGAGCCAAAAACCCAGTCGCGGCTGCTTTATCGTGGCACCATCTGGGTCGACGCGGACGACTTCGCCGTCGTGAAAATCGAAGCTGAGCCAGCACGCAATCCGTCCTTCTGGATTCGCGAGACAAAGATTCATCATGTGAACGCCAAGAACGGCGAGTTCTGGCTCCCGGAACATAACCAGAGCGAGACAGACGTTCGGTTGGGCGGACGCGCCACTCTCACCATCGATTACGGCGCCTACAAGATGGAATCCGGCGACGCTCACCAGCAGAGGACCAGTCTGCAGGCCCAGGATTCGGCGCCATCACGGAAGTAGCTTCCGCAGCAAAGCAAGACTCATCTTCTTTGACAACCCAGCCGGCTTTTTCTGCCCGTCGGTCTTTGTCTTTGGACGCGGGTGCTCCGTGGCCTGCGCGTAATAGCGCCTGAGCTGCTCGGTCGAACCCTTCCAGCTGTGCCGCTCCACATCCGCCCGTGCGCGCGCACGCACCGCAGCGCATTCGGCCGGGTTCGCGAGCGCACGGCGCACCGTCTCCACAAGAGCGTCCCTGTCAGAAGGATCAAACAGGAAGCCGGTCACGCCATCCTCGACTGCGTCGGGAATCCCACCAGCGCGGCAAGCCACAACAGGGCAGCCTGCGGCCATCGCTTCCATCAGAACAAGCCCCAGCGTCTCCGTCTTCGACGGCATCACGAACAGGTCGGCTGAAGCGTAGGCAGCGGCCAGCGCCTCGCCGCTCATATATCCGGCGAAATAAACTGCGGTTCCGCGGAAGTGCCGTTCCAGCTCGTGTCGCGTCGGACCATCCCCAACAATCGCCAGCCTCGTTTCGGGCATGGCCCGCAGCACTTCGCGGAGCGTGCCAATGTCCTTTTCCGCCGACAGCCGGCCCACATAAAGCAGCAGCGGTTTTTGCGGTTCGCCGGCGCTCAGGGTATTGCGCATTTCAGCGGAGCATTTCGACGGGTGGAATCGCTGCGCGTCGACGGCTCGCTCCCACAGCGCCAGCCTGTCGATGCCATGGCTGTGCAGTTCCTCCATCATCGGCGTCGATGTGCACAGATTCAGGTCTGCGCGCAGGTGCCGTTCTCGCATCAGCTTCCATGTTGGACCCGCAAAGAAGCCCAGCTTGTAGTAATGCAGGTAAGCGGGAAGATTCGTGTGGTACGAGATCACGATTGGGATGTGAAGCACCTTCCCGTAATAAATCCCTCCAACCCCGAGCAGCGACGGCTCGAATAAGTGAAAGACGTCGGGGCGAAACGCCTCCAGGTGCTTCCGCATCGAAGCTCGCGGCGCGGCTACGCGCAGCTCCGGATAAAAGGGGAACGGCACCGATGGCAGGCTGACGACCTGTGCCCCAAACAGCTCGGCCGGACCGCCGCTCGGCGCAAAGATCAGCACTTCGTCGCCGAGTGCTTTCAGCGTCTCCACCGTCTTGGTCACCATTGTGACAATCCCGTCGATCTTGGGGAGAAACGTCTCCGTCACGATGGCGATTTTCATCCGCAGTGCATCCTCATCCGAACGCTTAGGATATCTCGCTGTTGACCGTTCCTTAACACCCAAATTTTCGCCGCTGATCAGTTGAGTTTCAGGCCGGAATGTGAATACTTGGACGTGCCAGGTTCCGGGCTTTCCGGTTGGCTCTAAGAAAGAGGCAGACAGTGCTCACAGGCAGTAGAGTTTTTGTTCGGCTGATAACGGGTTCGATCCTTTCGGTCTGCGGTGTGGCAGCGGGTGCGCAATCCAGGGCCTGGCCCGCGCCGGTAGAGATCTCAACGGGTTGGCAGTTGCAGGACACGGCAAAAGTTCCCGAAGCAGGCGCAACCGTCTCCACAAGCAGCTATCAACCCAATGGCTGGATGGCAGCCACCGTGCCTGGAACCGTGCTGACCAGCATGGTCAACGACGGCGTGTACCCTGAGCCGCTCTACGGTGAGAACAACCGCGAGAGCGTCATTCCCGAGACTCTGAATAAGACCTCGTACTGGTACCGCACCGTGCTCACGGTTCCGAAAGAGTACGAGCACCGCCAGGTCTGGGTGCATTTCGACGGCGCGAATTTCTCGTCGGACGTCTGGGTGAACGGCACGCAGGCCGGAACCATTCAAGGCGCGTTCATTCGTGGGCGCTTCGACATTACGAAGCTGGTCAAGCCTGGCGAAACCGCGGTGCTGGCGGTGAAAGTATCGCCGCAGCCGCATCCTGGCGTTCCCCACGAGCACACCATCGCGAACGGCCTCGGCAAAAACGGCGGCATCACGGCGATCGATGGCCCGACCTTCCTCTCAACCATCGGATGGGACTGGTTGCCGGCGATTCGCGACCGCGATACAGGCCTGTGGCAAAAAGTGTGGCTATCCGCTTCAGGGCCCATTCTCGTCGACGATGCGCTGGTGATCACGGACCTGCCGCTGCCGAGCACGGCGACCGCTGACGTGACCGTCAAAGCCGCGCTCGAGAACACGAGCGACAAAGAACAAAAGGGGCAACTCGAAGGCAGCTTCGGCGACATTCAGTTCGCGCAGAATGTCACTCTGCCGGCGAAAAGCTCGCAAACCGTGACCTTCGACCCGAAGACCACGCCCGTTCTGCACGTGACGGATCCGAAGCTGTGGTGGCCGAACGGCTACGGTCCGCAGAACCTCTACACGCTGCACCTGCGCTTTGTCGAACGCGGAACCGATTCCGACGCGAAGGATACGATGTTCGGCATTCGCAAAATCACCTATGGCGGCATGGACGCGCTGACCATTTCCGTCAACGGAGTGAAGGTCTTCATGCGTGGCGGCGACTGGGGCCTCGATGAAGGCATGAAGCGCATTCCGCGCGCTCGGCTTGACGCCGAGATTCACATGCACGCGCTCGCCAATATGAACATGATCCGCAACTGGGTCGGCCAAAGTACAGACGAAGACTTCTACGAGCTTTGCGACAAGTACGGGATCCTGATCTGGGACGAGTTTTTCCAGGCTAACCCCAGCGACGGCCCAAACCCTGACGACCTGCCCATCTATCTGGCGAATGTGCAGGACAAAATCCTGCGCTTCCGCAATCACCCATCGATCGCACTCTGGTGCGCGCGCAACGAAGGCTATCCACCACCCGAAATCCACAACGCGCTCGAGAAGATGATTCCCGACCTCGACCCTGACCGTCTCTACCAGCCGAGCTCGACCGCTGGTCGCGGCGTCATGTCTGGCGGACCTTATTACTGGCGCGAGCCCGAAGCCTTCTACGTTCCCGATGCGCCGTTCAAAACGGAAACCGGCAGCATGTCCGTTCCTACCCTCGAGTCGATTCACGGCATGATGCCCCAGAAAGACTGGGAAACGATCAACGACGACTGGGCCGAACACGACTTCGCCAAAGGCGCCCAGCACGGTGACACTTACCCCTACGTCCTTGCCGGCCGCTACGGCCGCATCGCCAACCTCGCCGACTTCGTCCGCAAGGCGCAAATGATGAACTACGAGGCCTATCGCGCGATGTACGAAGGCCGCAACGCGCAGCTGTTCGCGCCCACCACCGGCATCGTCACGTGGATGAGCAATCCCGCGCAGCCCAGTTTCGTCTGGCAACTCTACCACTACGACCTCGAGCCCAACTCCTCACTCTTCGCCGTCAAATCCGCTTCAGAGCTGGTCCACATCCAGATGAACGAAGTCACCGGCAATCTCCAGGTCATCAACAATCTGCCGCAAGCCATCGCAGGAGACACCGCTCACGTCGCCGTCTACAGCGTCTGGGGTGGCTCGCACGCCGCACTCGAAACAGACGTTCCCGTCAGCGGACCCGCTGACACCGCGATCGACCTCGGTCCAACCCCTCTCCCAAACTGGTCAAAGCTGTACCCGCTCTATCTCGTCAAGCTCGATCTCCGCGATGCGCAGGGTCAAATCGTTTCGCGCAACCTGTACTGGAAACCACTACCGTCTATGCGCAACGACCTGACCACGCTTGACTCCCTGCCGACGATCAAGCTCGATGGAACCATCGCGCGGCACGATGCGAATGACCGCCTTGGCCTCGAAGTCACGTTGAAGAACTCCGGCTCTGCCTTCGCGCTGATGGCGCACCTGCAGCTGCGGCGCAAGAGCAGCGGCGATCGCATTCTGCCCGTCTTCTACTCCGATAACTACGTCTGGCTCGCTCCCGGTGAAAGCCGCGCCATCACCATCGATGCCGCCGTAGCCGACCTGAAAGGCGATGTGCCGCTTGTGGTGGTCGACGGCTGGAACGTCGACGTCACGCCGGTGACGAATGCCGACTGCGCGCTGGCTCCCAATGTGGATGCGCAGGTGAGCCACTGGCCGGCAACCGGACTGCCGATGATTACAGCCGGATTGCCCGCGCCACACGGCACGCAGTGAGGACTGGCGGCTGGCCGCTGGTAGCTGGCCGCTAAAACAGCGTTTGCGACGGCACTGGCTCCAGCAGTTCCGGCGAGTTGTTGCGGACATTGCCGACGGCTGCGTCCACTCTCCATGCCTGCATGAACGTTGACTCGAACGGCCGCAGCAGGTCGATTGGCGGCTGCGCTGCATCGTCGCGGCGCAGCCATCGCTCGTAGTCGCGCGGCATCAGGATCACCGGCATCCGGTCGTGCATGGGAGCGGTCAGCTCGTTCGCCTCCGTCGTGATGATGGAGAACGTGTCCATTTCCGTCTTCCGATCAGGAGACTTCCAGCGCTCCCACAATCCGGCGAAGGCCAGCGGCTCGCCGCTTTCGAGCGCGAACGCCCATGGCTGCTTCATCTTCGCGCCGGTTTTCTCCCACTCGTAAAAGCCATCTGCCGGCACCAGACAGCGGCGCTTGCTGAACGGCACGCGCCAGATCGGCTTGCTCATCACGCTTTCCGCCTTCGCGTTAATGGTGCTCACGCCGAGTTTCTTCGGGTCGTCGCACCAGGTTGGGATCAGTCCCCAGAGCATCGGCCGCAGCGTGCGCTCGCCGCTGTCGCGATCCTCCACAATGACGGGCTGCATGGTCGCAGGCGCCACGTTGTAGTCGGGCAGAATCTCAAACGATGGCGGAACGCCGATGCGGAACGCCTCGCTGATGCGCTGCTTGTCCGATCGACGATAGTAGCGTCCACACATAGTTGAAAGCGCAACGGGATCCGGTGAGGGATCCCGCTGCCACATGCTTTCAATTGTAGGCTGGCCGTCGGCGCCGAATCCGCTACCCAACCGTCAGGCTGAAGGTCGCGGTCTGGCTCTCGGTTCCCGATGTTCCGGTCACCGTGATGGTGTAGGTCTGCGGCGTGGACCCACCACCACCGCCACCACCACCGCCGCTGCCGCCACTACCGCCGCAACCGACCGCTACGGCAGCGATGGTCACCAGCGCCAGCATTAAAGGCAGCATGCGCATCCAGGGGATGTTTTTCCTGCGCCCGAAGATCCACAACGCGCCCGCTGCCATCAGCGCCAGCGTCGCCGCTCCGCCGGAACGAGAACCCGGACGCCATGGCAACCTGAGCGCGCCAGACTGGGCAGCCGTGGCAATGGTCAGCATGGTGGTGGACGCTGCTGTTCCATTGGGCGTGACGGTCGTCGGGCTGAAGCTGCACGAGCCGCCGGCTGGCAATCCGGTGCAGGCGAAGCTGACCTGGGCATTGAATCCGCCGGCGGGCGTTACGGTGATGGTGGTTTGCGTGGATTGACCGGCGGTCACGGTGGCGCTCGAAGGCGACGCGCCGATGGTGAAGGTCGGAGGAACGGTCTGGACGGTCACCACGACCGAGTTCGACGTGGACCCGGAGTACGTCGTACTTCCTGCATAGAGGGCGATGATGGTATTCCCACCTACGGGAAGGCTGGAGGTCGTGTACGTGGCTACGCCGTTGGTGAGCGCTATGTTGGAGCCCGAGGGCAGGGCGACGCCTCCGCTGAGGAAGTTCACCGTGCCGGTCGGCGTGCCGGTGCCCGATGCCGGCATCACCGTATCGGTGAGCGTGACACTGGCTCCGGTGTTCACTGTCGTGGAAGAGGCGGTGAGCGCGCTGGTGGTTCCGATAAGCGCATTGGCTGTAACCGTGACGTTGATGGCCGTCGATGTGCTGCCCGAATACGTCGAGTTCGCGGGATAGGAGGCCGTGATCGTGTGTACGCCGACGCTCAGGGTTGTGGCGGTGTAGGTCGCGATTCCCGAGGCGTTCAGCGTTCCTGTGCCCAGGGAGTTGGCGCCGTCGTAGAACGTCACTGTTCCGGTCGGAGTTGGGGTCGCTGTCACGGTCGCCGTGAGCGTGACACTGGTCCCGAACGGCACGCTGGTGGCCGACGAAGAAACCGCAGTGGAGGTGGGAATCAGAGTGGTGGTGGTTCCCAGATTGATCAGGACCGCCGAACCGGCCACCAGATCCGGTTTGCCGTCGCCGTTAAAGTCCACCGCGAGCGAGGGCCCAAAGACGAGTAGATCGATGCCTTCCGCCGGCTCAAAAATTCCATTGCCGGCACTGAAGGTCTGGAGGGTTCCATCCCCGTTTCCGAGAAGGATGCCCGTGTCGAAAGGAGGATTGAACCCGGTGACGGCTACATCCAGCTTGCCGTCGCCGTTGAAATCCGCGACCGCCATGCCATAACCGTAGGTGCTGCCGCCGCCAAAGTCCGTGATGGTGGCCGGGGCAAAGGTTCCGTCTCCGTTGCCGAGGGAGACAGCGACCTCACCGTAGTTGTCACTGCTGGTGCCCATGGTGACCAGGTCCGGCTTGCCGTCGCCATTCATGTCGGCCAGGACAATCTGGCCTAAACCTGTCTGATAGGTGGGGGGATTGATGTTGGCCGCGACCGACGGCATGGTTGCAGGCCCGAAGGTTCCGTCACCCTTGCCCAGGTACAGCTCCAGCTGCGTGATGACGCTGCCGTTGCTGACACTCTGCAGCAGGACGAAGAGATCGAGAACGCCGCTGGCCCTGGTGGCTGCCACCTGCAACACTTGCGGAGGAAGCGGCGGCGGAACTGTCTTGCTGGAGTAAGTCTGGATCGTTTGTGGCGCCTGGAAAGTGCCATCGCCGTTGCTGAGCTGGACGGCGATTCCCTGAACATAGGTCAGTAAGTCATAGTCGACAGCGGAGTAGTTATAGATGAGGTCCGCCTTGCCGTCGCCATTGATGTCGGCGACGAACAGATTGCTCAGCGTCTCGCTCGTGTCAAAATCGCCGGCCGGAGCACCAGCCGCAATAAATGTGGGCGCGGCAATCAGGACCGGCGTGTTGAAGCTGCCGTTTCCATTTCCGGTCGCGAGAAAACAGCCTGTCTGGTTATCGGGTAAAACCTCTGGAATATAGACCAGATCCGTATCTCCGTTCCCCCTCGTGTCTCCGAAGGCGAATGAATTCACGGCTGAAAACGAGTAGGTAGTTCCCTGGATCGTGATGGGAGAGACAGTCAGAGTCGGCCCGGTGCTGAAGCTGCCGTTGCTGTTGCCCAGGTAAGACGTAAAGGAGACACCGCTCCCGCTGGCCGTTACGTTGACACCGACGCCATCCGGCACTTTGTCGCCGTTCAGGTTGACGAGATTCATGCCGTTGAAGACGAAGGGCAGCTCTGGCGCGCCCTGGAAGGTGCCGTTGCCGTTGCCCAGCAGCGCGTACGCCTGGTTGTGTTCGAATTGGTCCCCGCCGAAAACCCCGGCTCGAGCGGTCCCGCTGTACAGGTCGACGTTGCCGTCCCCGTCCAGATCGGCCTCACTCAGAACGCCGGTATTGGCAATCGAGGCGTAACCACTGCCGGCCGTAAAAGCGCCGGCCCCGTTTCCCAGGTAAATTGCGATCGATTCTCCGTTGCTGACTGCCACATCGATCTTGCCGTCGTTATTAAAATCGGCAGCGATCACATCCGGACCCCACTGCGAGGTTGGTGTTGGGGTGGGAAACGCCACAGTCGACAATTGGGTAAAAGTCCCATTCCCATTGCCGAGCAGAACGATTCCACCTGACGTCACCAAATCCTTCGTCCCGTTGCCGCGAAGGTCCGCGGAGATCAGCCCAAAATAAGGAACGGTCCCGGTGTAGCCGTTGAAACCAGCGGGAGGAGTAACCTGCAGCGACTGCGGCGCCTGGAAGGTGCCATCGCCATTGCCCTCGAGAAACGTGAGCGAATCAACGGCAGCCGTCGTAAACATCGCCGAAGTGCTGGATGCCACGATGTCGAGCTTTCCGTCGCCATTAAAGTCGTCGATCACCGCGCTAACGCCGTATTCGCCAGGCAGGGCATAGCTCACGGGGGACTCAAAGGTGCCATCCGCCTTGCCCAGAAATACCGTCACGCTCCCCGATCCTCCTGTGGTGGACGATTCGCTTACCGCAACCAGGTCGCCAATTCCGTCGCCGTTCAAGTCGGCCGCTGCCAGAGACACTGGAGATGAGCCGCTCAGGGTCAGATCGCCCACCGACTCCGTGTTGCTCCCCATCGGGGCGCCGGCAAAGGTCCAGATCACTTGATTGCCGGTTGCGGCGTTGTACCCTGCACCTGCCGAGACCAGCAGGTTGCCGGCCGTGATGATACCCAGAGGAACTACGTCGCGCGACGGGACACCGAGGGTCGCATCAACGCACCCTTCCGGCCAGACACCGCCCTTCGTTGTCAGCCCTGCCTCAGTGTGCAGCACCTGGTTGTAATTGACGGTTGGAGAGGGAACGGTGTAAGTCGCCGATGGCAAACTCACGGTGTAACTGGCCCAACCCATGCTCAGCGTGCAGTTTGGCTGGCGTACCAGTGCAACGGCCGTTCCACTGGGGGACGTGATGGCTGTAACGTTGCCGGCAAAAGAAGCCAGCGGAGCCAGCGGCGTTGTGGATGCTGTCGTCGCCAGGCGCAGGAGGCGGCGCGCGATCTCCGAGACGGAGAGGTCGCGCCACTGGGGGTGCATTTCCAATTCCCGCTCCCGCAGAATGGCCATCCGCTGGGCCCGCGTGGAGTTTGGATATTGCCTTGCGATCGCCAGCAAGCTGTCCCGCTGAGCGAGAATCGACGGTTGTTTCATTGAGCTGTACATCACCACCACCGCGATGGCCACGACCGCGCAGACCAGCGGGACAACCAGCCAACGACTCTTCATGGTGCACCTGTTTCCATCCCGCGCGCAGCGAGCGTGCCGCAGGATCGACGGTCGAAGAAGAATTGCTCGGGGGAAGGGGGACTGTCGCCACCCGGCGGCAGCGACAGATTGCGTCATTCTAGGAAGGTCGCGGAGGCGGCGTCAAGAAACAATCGGTGGGGGTTACGAATGAGTCGCAATGCCCGCGGCGTCGTAGTATGAAAGTAACAGCCTCGCTCAAGCGGAGGGATGTGTGAGCGGTTGAAACAGGCGGTCTTGAAAACCGCTGTACCCGCAAGGGTACCGGGGGTTCGAATCCCTCTCCCTCCGCCAGATGTAAAGCCTTTATAATCAATACAGAACCAAGTGTCATAGGGATTGTGCTAATTTTGTGCTTCCCTAATTCATAGGAAGGGAGCACTTCAGAAAGAGTTCAACGCTAAGAACTGACGCTCGGCCAGTTTCTCCTAAAAACCCATCGTTGAGGAAGTGATAAACGATTTGCGGCTACTGGAAATTGCAAGCTAGCATGGCCGCATGAAAGCTATTGCGGCTGTTGCTTTACTCGTGCTCTTACAAGAAAGCGGCTGCGACCAGAAGCCCGCTCCCGCCGTGGTGCCCCCGACAAAGCTTCATCATCCGACTCACCGGTTTGAGGACGTATCCCCTACCGGCTCCCTCGGGGTCGCTTTAGATACGGTCACTGGACAGTGGTGCCGAACATGGGATTGGGCCTACAAGTCCGA
>JBEKIN010000026.1:0-24676 GCA_050011735.1 Acidobacteriaceae bacterium
TAAAACGTCAACTCTAAACCCGAACCTCCGATCTCCGTTACCTGCAATCTGCAACCTGTACCCTGTAACCTGTGATACCCGCCACCGAAGCCCGCCTGATCCTGACCACCGCCGGCTCTCGCGAAGAAGCCGAGCGCATCGCCCGAGCCCTCGTCGACGAGCAACTCGCCGCCTGCGTCAGCATCATTCCCGGCCTCACGTCCGTCTACCGCTGGCAGGGCAAGGTCGAAGCTGCGCCCGAACTTCTGCTCCTCATCAAAACCACAGCTGCGAACCTCACCCGCCTCGAAGAGGCCATCCGCCGCCTGCACTCCTACGAGGTTCCCGAGTTCATCGTCCTCGCTCCGGAATCCGCCAGCAAACCCTACCTCGAGTGGCTGCTGGAGTCCGCGGCTCCGCCCCGCTAGTGTGGTGTCCCGGAAGTTCGCGAAGGAACTGTTCTGCGGTTTTGTATCAGGGCACGACTTCAGTCGTGCCGAAAACGGCTCAAAATCAAATGGGCTTTAGCCCCTGAGGGCTGTTTCCTCGGACGTCGAATTATTCAATGAACTTCAGAGACAGGACACTAGCTGCCGCGGATTCCGCGCAACGTTCTTACAGTTCGTAGATCACCTGCCCATGGAGAAACGGAAACACGCGCCCGATGGTGCCGCCAACCAGCGCTCCGGCAAGACTCAACCCCAACGCGCCCACAGGTCGTTCTCCTCCTGTCACGCCGCAGCAGTTGTAGCCGACCACCCCGCCAAGCGTCGCACCGGCGAGGGCACCGGCGAACGAGCTCTGTTGACTCTGCCACTCTTCGTTCTCGATCCGCACCTGTCGCAACTGCTCGCGCGGAAATACATAGCGATCCGGAGAGCTCGGCTGGAACACCGGGAACGGTGACGGCCTCGGTTGCGACCAGTGCCCGCACACCAGCTCCGTTTCGTCCGCCGAATGAAACACGCAGTGCACCGTCTGCGTGCCCCTATCCGATACCGCCCATTTCACCGCGAGCAGAGTCCCGCGCGGAATATTCTCGACGGTCTCCCAGCTCCCCTTGTGCGGAACCGGAACCGCCACCTGCGCTCCCAACTGGCTGGCGAGAACGCAACTCGTAACCATCACTGCAACAAACGATTGGTATTTCATGATGACGCGATCCTCGAATCGCATCATCGCCCGCCTCGTCCGGCGCGACCGGCGCCCCTGTGACACTTTCTCAAGTGCCCCGTGCTTGCTTCGCGCTCCGCTTTGCTGGAATCCCGATGAATTCCTCGTAGCCCTTCAATTCCTCCAGCGACACATCCGCCACAATCGGGAACACCACCGTCAGCCTTCCCTTCGGCATCGCTCGCGCCGTCGCTGCGTCGCACAGGATTCCCGCCGCGCAATCGAGATCCCGCAGCCAGCCCGGGTTGCGCGTGTCCCGCACCACCAGGCTGTCAGGATCGAACCCCGCCGCGGCCAGCATGGTCTGCGCCGCATCCAGAAAGCCCGGCCACGCTGACGCCACGCCCACCAGCCACTCCCTGCTTTTCGGCAGCAGGTGCGGCATATTCGACGGTGCCGAGCGAACCTCGAGAACCAGCAGCTCCGCTTCCGCTCCCAGCAATTCTCGCGCCGTTGCTTCCTTGCTGGGAAACACAACCCACACTGCGCTCGCTGGGTCCGCGGAACGCAATTCGGCAAACCCGCAGTCCTTCACCGGAATCGTCGCGACCTTCTCGAGCTCCGCCACCACGATCCGCCGCAGCTCTTCATCCGGCTCGACGACGCAAAACTGCCCCGGCGGACGCATCTCCAGCCAGTGCCGCACGTGCTGACGCAATTCCTGGAGCGATAACCCCGCTCGTCGCGATTCCAGCACCAGATTCGCTATCAGACTTTCCGGCGCCGCAGCAGCAGCAGCCTTCGGCCGCACCGCGCGCACATAAACGCCGCTGCCGTGGCGAAACTCCACCCACTTTTCGAGGCCCAACTGCCGGTACGCGGCGCTGACCGTGTTGGGATGGATGCGATACCGCCGCGCCAGCTCGCGCGTGCTGGGGAGCCGCTGGCCCGGCGCCAGGTCGTTGCACAAAATGCCGAGCACCACCTGCGTCACCAGCTGCTGCCGCACGGGAATCTCACTGCCGCGCGCAAACCAGAATTGCATGGCGACATGAGTGTACGGCACACCGCGTCGATTGCGTCCCCAAAAGACAAAGGGTACGAGGACCAGCTACCTCGTACCCGAACATCGATTCTGTGCTCTGAGCCCTGCACCCTGAGCCCTGTACCCTAGCCTTCCGCTCCGTGGCACTTCTTAAACTTCTTCCCCGACCCGCACGGACAAGGATCGTTGCGCCCGACTTTTTCGCCCACCCGCCGCTGTTGCGGCGTCGATGCATCGCCCCCGCCCGCCATCCGCGCGTGCTCCAGCTCCTTCTGCTTCTTCCGCTGGAACTCCTTCTCCAGGTCGTCAATCGTCGTTGACGGCGCCCGCGTCGGTGCCAGCGGAATCGGCGGCGCGCCCGGCTCTCTGTGCCCGTTCCCATCCGCCGACGCCACGTGCGGCGCCGCCGGAATTGCCGCCCGCGGCCGTGTGGGAATCTCTACCGGCTGCCCATCCGGCCCCACAATCTTCATCAGGAAGAGGAACCGCACCGTGTCTTCCTGGAACCGCCCCATCATCTCCTCGAACATCTCGAAGGATTCCTTCTTATAGGCCACCAGCGGATCCTGCTGCGCATACCCGCGCAGCCCGATCCCCTCCTTCAGGTGATCCATGTTCAGCAGGTGATCCTTCCACAAACCGTCGATCACGCTCAGCATGATCATCCGCTCGTGGAAGCGCATCTGCGTGTCGCCGATCATCTGCTGCTTCGCCTCGTAGCGCGCCTTCAGTCGCTCGAAGATCGTCTCGCCCAGCTCGTGCCGCGTCATCTGCCGCGCGTCCATGCCCTCGGCTTCCAGATCGAACCCGAACTGCGCGATCAGCTTTCCGTTCAGCCCCTTCACGTCCCACTGGTCGGGATGCACGCGCTCGCCGGCAAACTCATCCAGCATGGCGCTCAGCAGGTTCGGAACGTAGTCCTCGACGATCAACTCCTTCTGGTCCAGCCCCTCCAGCAGCTGCCGCCGTGTTCCATACACGGCCTCGCGCTGCTTGTTCATCACATCGTCGTACTCGAGCAGGTGTTTGCGCGCCTCGAAGTTCTGCCCTTCCACCGCCTTCTGCGCCGCTTCGATCCGGTTGGAGATCATCCGCGACTCGATGGGCATCCCTTCTTCCATCCCCATCTTCTGCAGCAGCGTCCCAACCCACTCCCGCGCAAAAATGCGCATCAGGTCGTCTTCGAGCGACAGATAGAACCGCGATGCTCCCGGATCGCCCTGCCGTCCGGCCCGTCCGCGCAGCTGGTTATCGATACGCCGCGATTCGTGCCGCTCCGTGCCCACAATGTGCAGCCCGCCCGCTGCCACTACGGCTTCGTGATCCTCGGCCGCATTCGCCGCGTGCCCCTTGTAGACCTGCTCCCAGTTCTCCTGCGACGTCTCGTACTCCTGCCCCTGGTAGTAGAAGCGCAGCATCCCCGCCGGCGCCGACGGATTGATCGCCCCCTCAGCCACGCTGATCGCCCGCGCCAGCGCCTTCTTCACCAGTTCCTGCCGCGCCACAAAATCCGGATTGCCGCCCAGCAGGATGTCCGTTCCGCGACCGGCCATGTTGGTGGCGATCGTCACCATCCCCAGCCGTCCCGCCTGCGCAACAATCTCCGCCTCGCGCTCGTGATACTTCGCGTTCAGCACCACGTGCCGCACGCCCTTGCGCGCCAGGATCTGCGACAGCAGCTCCGACTTTTCAATCGACGTCGTCCCCACCAGCACCGGCTGCTGGATCTCGTGCAGCCTCGAAATCTCATCCGCCACGGCGAAGTACTTCTCCTTCGCCGTCCGGAACACCACATCGGCGTTCTCCAGCCGCCGCATCGGCATGTTCGTCGGAATCACCACGATGTCCAGCTTGTAAATCTTGTCGAACTCCGCCGCTTCCGTTTCGGCCGTACCTGTCATGCCGGCCAGCTTCTTGTACAGGCGGAAATAATTCTGGAACGTGATCGTCGCCAGCGTCTGATCTTCGCGCCGGATGTTCACGCCCTCCTTCGCCTCGACCGCCTGGTGCAGCCCGTCCGACCACCGCCGCCCCGGCATTAGCCGGCCCGTGAACTCATCGACGATGATGACCTCGCCGTCCTTCACCACGTACTGCACGTCGCGCTTATACAGCGAGTGCGCCTTGATCGCCGTCTCCACGTGGTGCTTCAGATCCCAGTTCTCCGGATCGGCGATGTTGCCGATGCCCAGCAGCCCCTCGATCTTCTCCCACCCTTCGTCCGTGACCGTGATCGTCTTGTGCTTCTCATCGACCACGTAATCGCCGGTCAGGTACTTCTCTTCCGGACTCTTGACGACCTCCTCGCCCTCTTCCAGCGACGGAATAATCCGGTTTACGCGCGCATATTTGTCCGTCGTCTGATCCGTCGGCCCGGAAATAATCAGTGGCGTCCGCGCCTCGTCGATCAGGATCGAGTCCACCTCGTCCACAATCGAGTAGTAGTGCCCGCGCTGCACGCAGTCCGCCAGCTCGAACTTCATGTTGTCGCGCAGGTAGTCGAACCCAAATTCGTTGTTCGTCCCGTAGGTGATATCCGACCCGTACGCCTTCCGCCGCTGGTTGTCGTCCAGGTCGTGGACGATCACCCCCACCGTCAGCCCGAGGAACTCGTAAATCTTTCCCATCCATTCGGCGTCGCGCTTCGCCAGATAATCGTTCACCGTCACCACGTGAACGCCGTGTCCGGCCAGCGCATTCAGATAGCACGGCAGTGTCGCCACCAGTGTCTTGCCTTCGCCGGTCTTCATCTCGGAGATCTTGCCCTGGTGCAGCACCATGCCGCCCACCAGCTGTACATCGAAGTGCCGCATGTTCACGGCGCGCCATCCCGCTTCGCGCACCACCGCGAACGCCTCGGGCAGCAGGTCCTCGAGCGCCTGCTTCTCCGCCGCGACCCGCGCCTCTTCCTCGGTGATTCCTTCCAGAGCCGCCGCAATCCGGGCCTTGAACTCCGCCGTCTTCGCGCGCAGTTGCTCGTCGCTCATCGCCTTCACCTGCGGCTCGAGCGCGTTGATCTCCGCCACGCGCGGCAGCAGGCGCTTCACCACCCGCTCGTTGCTGGTTCCAAAAACCTTTGTGAGAACGTTACTTCCGATCAAGATTGAATCCTTTGGCGGCCACCTCGGCCTCTCGCCTCAATCAATGGCGCGAGCGCCGCAAACCGCCTCTCCTGTGGGAAAACTTCAGGGTTCCTTCTCTATTTTATGCGACCCGTGCCGATTCTGCCCCTGCCCTCCCGCCACCTGACCCGCAAGCCCTGGCGAAGAGGAGACCCTGGAGGCGAAAATGAAACCAGGACCTCGCGCCTGCCATCCCTATACCCACTCGTCATCCCAAAAGGACCCCATCATGCAGGACCCAGTCACAACCGCACTTCTGCTGCCTGACTCCCAGGAACGATCCGCCCTCTGGTCCGAAGCCGTCGCCGAGGCGGAATCGTTCTTCGAAAGCGTCCGCTCACTGCCGGTCACTCCCCAACTCGACATGGCGGAGCTCACCTCGCTCCTCGACACTTTCCCCTTCGACGAACCATCGTCCCGTATCGACGTGCTGCGCCGCTATACCGGCGCCCTCAGCCGGCATCAGGTCCATACGCCTCATCCCTGCTACTTCGGCCTCTTCAATCCCGCTCCCACTTTCATGGGAATCATCGGGGATCTCATCGTCGCCACGTTCAACCCCCAGCTCGCCGCCTGGAGTCACAGCCCCCTCGCCGCCGAAACCGAGCGCCGCCTCATCGAGGCTTTCGCTGCGAAATTCGGCCTGCCCCGCGACTCCGACGGCTGCCTCACCATTGGCGGCGCTGAAGCCAACCAAACCGCCCTTCTCTGCGCTCTCGCTGCGCGCTGGCCCAGCCTTCCTGACGACGGCCTGCAATCGCTCTCCGTTCGCCCCGCCTTCTACGCTTCAGCGGAGAGTCATCATTCCTTCCTCAAGGCCGCCCGCATGGCTGGACTCGGCGGCGCCGCCCTCCGCATCGTCCCCGTCAACGACCAGCTCGAGATGGATCCTGCAGCGCTCCGCGAAAGGATCGAACAGGATCGCAAGGCTGGATTCGAACCCTTCCTGATCGTCGCCACCGCCGGCACTACCTCTGCCGGAGTCATCGACCCGCTGGCCGAGCTCAGCGAAATCGCCCGCGCCAACGGTCTCTGGTTCCATGTCGACGCCGCGTGGGGCGGCGCGGCAGTTCTGGTGCCTGAGCTGCGTTCAGCGCTCTCCGGCATCGAAACCGCTGACTCCATCACCTTCGATCCTCACAAATACCTGTCTATTCCCATGGGCGCAGGCATGTTCCTCACCCGCCATCCCGGTATCCTTAGCAGCACGTTTTCGGTCAGTACCGCCTACATGCCCAAAGAAGGCGAGCGCCTCGCTGCGGTCGATCCCTTCAGCCATTCTCTGCAATGGTCGCGGCGATTCATCGGGCTCAAGCTCTTTCTCACCCTCGCCACCACCGGCTGGAATGGCTATGCGGAGGTCATCCGCCATCAGGCTCAAATGGGAGATCATCTCCGCGAGCGCCTCATCGCGACCGGTTGGCACATCGTAAATCGAACTCCTCTCCCGACCGTGTGTTTCATCCCCGCGAACGAATCATGGGATATGCCCATGCACCGGCGCGCCTGTGACGCCGTTCTCCAAACCGGTCGAGCCTGGATTTCCACCGTCTCCCTCGACGGCAAGCAGCCCGCCCTGCGCGCATGCATATCCAACTACCGCACCGGTCCTGAAGACATCGAAACCCTCATCGATGTTCTCGCAACCGTTCGCAACGGCCTCGCGAAGAAATGATCCCTGCCGACAAAAACGCCGGAAGGCTTCCCCTCCCGGCGCCGATGCCTCCGTTGCCTTTTCCCTGTTCTTACGCCGACGTACCCTGCACCCTGTAACCTGTTCCCTGTCTTTACAAGTGCCACACCCGCGCCGCTCCATACACCAGCCCCAGGGTGACGGCGGCAATCGCCACCTCGCCAATCGCGCCCACCAGAAACGGCCGCGCACCCTGTTTTCCCAGCTCGCGCAGATTCGTCCGCAGCCCCACCCCCGCAAACGTCAGCAGAAACGCCCAGCGCGACAGGTTGCCCAGCGCCGCCGTCTGCGGCTTCGTAAAGAACGCCAGCGACGCCAGCAGCGAGATCAGCAGAAATCCCAGCACGAACTTCGGAAATTTCTTCCACAGAAACGCCGCCTTGTTCGTCACCTTCTCCGCCTGGCCCTTCCGCGCCCAGTAGATCGCATACCCCAGCACCACAAATCCGATCAGCGCATTCCGGCACGTTTTCGCCAGTACCGCCACCTTGCCCGCCGCGTCCGAATACAGCGCGCCCGCCGCTGTCGCCTCCGCCGTGTTGTCCACGCCCAGCCCCGCCCACAATCCATACGCGCGATCGCTCAGGTGCAGGCCATGCCCGATCAGCGGAAACACAAACAGCGACAGCGCACCCAGGGCCAGAATCGCCCCGATGGCGTACGACGAATCTTCCTCATCCGCATCGATCGCGCCCTGCGTCGCGATAATCGCCGAGACGCCGCAGATCGACGACCCCACCGCCAGCAACGTCGTCAGCTTGGGCCGCAACTTGAACGCGCGCCCCAGCAGCGTCATGAACGCCAGCGAGAACGTGACCTCGATCAGCACTAGCCCCAGCGAAATCCCGCCCAGCCGCAGCACGTCCCCGATCAGAAACCGCGCACCCAGCAGCACGATCCCCGCCTTCAGCCAGAACTCGTACGTCGCTACACCGGCGCGAAAAATCTCCGGGACACCCACCGTGTTCGAAATCACCAACCCCAGCAAAATCGCCCACAGCACGTACTCGATATTCGGCAGCACCAGGTGGTGCGCCTTGCCGTAACGCGCAATCGACTGCTCGATGATTTTGCCCGCGTACCCCACCGCCAGCAGCAGCAGGATCCCAGGCACAATCGCGAAAACCCGCCCCGGCAGCGAAACGCTCCGGGGCTGCTGCAATGCAACGGAACTAGCCATAACGAATCTCCTTTGCGCTGATCACTGATCACTGATCACTGCTCACTGTTCACTGCCTCTACCAGGGCACAGCTTTCAAAATCCCAAACCGCACCAGCAGAGCCGCCAACAGCGCCAGCCCAACCGCCCAGCTATCGAGAGAAATGCGTCGTTGTGACGAAGCCATAAAGAATGCTCCTGTTCTGCGCAGAGAGATCTCCCCGCGCAATGTTTTGATTTTTTAGGGAATGCGCCGAATTACGGCGCGACACGACGAAGAACTAGCGACAACAACAACCGCAGCCGGAGAGGCTGCTCGCAAACCGATTCACGAAACTGGACAGAACGCCCATGTGTCCTTCGTTTGTAGCACGGTCGGCTTTTCCACGCAAATGTCGCCCCCGTCGTCAAGCAACCAATTCTTCCAGCAACGATGGCCTGACCCCAGCTCCCAGCTCCCAGCTCCCAGCTCCCAGCTCCCAGCTCCCAGCTCCCAGCTCCCGGCTACAGGCTACCGGCTACAGGCTACAGGCTGCCCCTACAGCGTCTTCAAATACGCCTTTGCCCGTTCCAGCTCCGGAAAAAGCTTCTCTTCGTCCTGGAATGCCGCCGGGTGCACGCATCGCCGCCCGTTCTTCTGCTTCACCGGATGCTTCAGGTGCAGCATCTCGTGATACATCAGGTATTCGATCGCGTACCGCGGCGTCCCTTTGCGATCGAACACGCGGCTCACCATGATCGTGTTGTGCGCCGGGTCGTAGTGCCCCAGCAGCCGCCGCGCCGTCACCTCGCTCCACGTCAGCAACGGCCGCCCCATCAGCCCAAAGAAGAACCGCCGGTTCAGCGACTCGAAAACCTCGTCCAGATCGTAGTGCTGGCCCTGCGCCGACAAAATCTTCTTCCGCCCGCGCGTCTGACGAATCCGCTCGCTCTGCCGCGTCACCGATTCGCTCGACGTAAACCGCCGATACCGCCGCGCCTGGTTTGCATCGATGGGCTTGCGATAGAGCTTCGCCAGCAGAATGTGCGCGATCGCCCGCAGCACCGGTTCGGGTGCGCCCTCCAGCAGATCGGAAAGGCTCACGCGAATGCGTCCCTCGCGCAGCCGGATCGTTGTGTTGAGTGACGTGAACCGGTAGAAACGAACTTCCATCGGAGGCATTGGAGCCCGCGGTCGAAGCGCGCGATACTCCTCGGCAAAAATTTCGGGCAAATGCGAGCTCACTACGATTCCGAATCTCGCACAGCAACCGATGGAAATCAAGCCGCCGAATGATTCGGGTGCGCGAAACGCCGGGTGCCCCACATCCCTGATGTTGGGGATGTGGGATCGCCCAAAGGGCGACGCTCTTTCTAAACGATGAACGCTGAGCGCTGAACGCTATTCTGTACCCTGCACCCTGTACCCTGTATCCATGCCGGCCGTCGCAACCGAACGCATCATCCAGCCCGCCCGCAACATCCAGGGCAGCCTTCGCCTGCCCGGCGACAAAAGTATCAGCCATCGTTACGCATTACTGGGCGGACTCGCCGAAGGCACCACGCGCCTCACCAACTTCTCCACCGGAGCCGACTGCGCCTCCTCGCTCGCCTGCGTCGGCGCCCTCGGCGCTTTGGTCACGCACAGCAGCGACGGCTCCGTCGAGATCACCGGCGCTGCCGGCCATTTCCGCCCGTCCGCCTCACCCCTCGACTGCGGCAACTCCGGCTCAACCATGCGCATGTTGTCGGGCTTGCTCGCAGCGCAATCAGGCGCCTTCACCCTCGCCGGCGACGCCTCGCTCAGCCGCCGTCCCATGGAGCGCATCCGCAAGCCCCTCGCGCAAATGGGCGCGCGCGTAGAACTCACCGACGGCCATGCACCCATCACGATCCACGGCGCGCCCCTCACCGCCATCGACTACGCTACGCCCATCCCCAGCGCCCAGGTCAAAACCGCCCTGCTCTTCGCCGGACTCCAGGCGAGCGGCACAACCACGGTCGGAGAATCGGTCCGCACCCGTGACCACGGCGAGCTCGCCCTCCGCGCCTTCGGTGCTACGATCCAACGCTCCCTCGATTCCGTCTCCATCGCCGGCGGCCAGCCGCTGCACGCCATCGAAGGCGCCGTCCCCGGCGACATTTCCTCCGCCGCCTTCTTCCTCTGCGCCGCCGCGCTCTTCCCCGGCTCCAACCTCATCTTCGACGCACTCGGCCTCAACCCCACCCGCGCTACGCTGCTCGACGTGCTCACCGCGCTCGGCGCACACATCGGCGTGCTCAATCTCGAAGACAAACACGGCGAGCTGGTCGGCGTGGTCCAGGTCAACGCGCCGCCGCAGGGCCTCACCGGCACCACCATCTCCGGCGCGTTATCGGCACAGCTCATTGACGAGCTGCCGGTCCTCGCCGCCATCGGGCCCTATACGCGGAATGGCATCCGCATCCGTGACGCGAAAGAGCTCCGTGTCAAGGAATCCGACCGTATTGCGCTCGTCGCCGCCAATCTGCGCGCCATGGGCGCTGAGGTCGAAGAGTTCGACGACGGCCTCGATGTTCCCGGCGGTCAAACCCTCCACGGAGCCGAAATCGACTCCGGTGGCGACCACCGCATCGCTATGGCCTTCTCCGTCGCTGCTCTCCGCGCCACCGGGGACACCCTTATCCGCGGTGCCGAATCCGCCGCCATCTCATTCCCGGAATTCTTCGATCTCCTCGACCGCATCACGGAACGATGAACAGGATTCGAAAAGAAGAATCGTCACCCCAGCTAAGCAACTAAATGAAGCACTGCCTCTTTGTTTTCTGAACGCTGAACGCTGAACGCTGAACTACTCCACCGCCTTCAAAATGTCATCCAGCCGCGCGGGCGTCCCTTCCACCCGCTCCAGATGCGCGTACCGCAGCCCTCCGTGATAATCCAGCGCCACCGACTTGATCTGATCGCGATCCTTCACCAGCAGCGTGATCGGTCCCGGATCCTTCTCCGCTTTCTTGATCGCCTCCCGCAGCTTGTCCACCGAATAGACCTCGCCGTTCACCGCGAGCAGTTGCATGCCCGGCACAATCCCCGCCTTGAACGCCACACTGTCCCACCCCACGTTGCCCAGCATCCCTTCGCCCATCACGCTGAACCCCAGCGAATCCGCAAAGCTCGTCCCAAAGCGCGGATTCTCCGCCGCCCCGCGTCTTTCCCCGGGAAAAAGCGTGTCGTTGTAGACCAGCTTGTACCCGCCCTGCGCGAAGCCATTCTCCGGCACCTCGGGATGCAGCTCGTACACGCGCTCCCGCAGGAACGTCGTCCAGTCGTACGGCTGCACCTGGTTCAGTGCCGCCACCAGGTCCTCGAACGTGTAGGTGTCCGTGATAAAGCTGCCGTTGTTCACGCTGAAGAACAGCTTCGCAAAATCGTCCAGCGACTTCTTCCCCTCGCTCAACTCGCGAATCTTCGTATCCGCATCCAGCCACACCAGCAGCCCTTCCGTGTAGTAGTCCTCCGGCCGCTGCCAGCTCATCCAGCTGACCGGCCTCCGCTGCGACACCGTCGGCTGATTCGTCGTGTCCACCAGCGGCCGCCACTCGCGCCCCTTGCTCGCTTCGAATCCGGCCGCCACGCCCGCCATCTCATCGCGCGCCTGTTCCGCGGTAATCAGCCCCGACCGCGCCGTCAGCACCACACCCCAATACTGCGTCTGCCCTTCATACACCCACAGCAGGTCGTCGCGCATCGGCACGTTGAAATTCGGCGTCCACAAACCCGCGGGCCTGCGGAATTTCCCGTTCCACGAGTGCGTGTACTCGTGCCCCAGCAAATCGCGCCCGCGCACACCCGCGCCCCAGTCCGTAAAGTAGTTCGCCCGCGTCCCATCCTCGCTCGACTGGTGATGCTCCAGCCCGTTCCCGCCAATCACGTCGCTGAGCGAAAACAGGAAGTCGTAGTGATCGTAGTGGTGCGAGGCGAACAGCTTCTGCGCCTGGATCGGCAGATTCTTGTGCGCCTGCAATTCCTCCGGCGTGATCTCCAGATCCTTCGGCCCATCGGCAAACACGTCCAGGAACACCTGATTGTCCGGTCCGGTAGAGAGATCGATGCGCTTAAAATTCGCACCCCCATACAGCGGCGAATCCACCAGCGTGTTCAGCGTCGTTTCTTTGAAGTGAACCGTATCGCCATCCTGCGAGTCGGTCGTCAGCGCCGTCGCATACTTCCATCCGCTGGGCAGCACGATGTTCGGCTGGAAATGGATGTCCCGCGAAAAATGTCCCGCCGGATACAGCACCACCGTGTTCCACGCCAGATCCGCCAGCTGCGATGAAATCTCAACCCGCCCGTCCTGCTGCCGCACCGCCGAAAGATAATTGAAGTCCACATCGATCGACGTCACGCCCTTCGGCACCTGAATGTGAAATGCGTAGACATTGATCTGATCGCGCACCCACGGGATCGTCTTCGCATCCGCCTTCACGAACAGTCCCGCCACCTTGTCGATCGGCCCCGTCGGTGAGTGGTTTCCCGGAATCCACTGCGGATACAGCAGCACCAGCTCGCCGGCCTTCACCGGAATCGTCTCGTGCACCGTCACCACCCGATCCAACGTGTTCGTCAGGTTCACAGTCAGCGCAATCGTTCCCGGATAAGGCGTGTCCACCGGCGCGGCGATCGGCGGCGGCATCGGTACCGGCTGCGGCCCCGGCGAGCTTTGCGCAAAAACAGTCGCAGTCAGGGCGAGAGCGACTACAGAAACACAGCCACCACGCATCATGAGCAATCTCCCAGCAGTTTTTTCGACATCGCAGACATTGCGAAAAATTCTACAGGACGCCGCACTCCGCAATTACGTCGCAGGCCACCTTGGAGAAAGTTCCTCTCAAATCACCCGCACACCGACGACCGGCTACCAGCTACTGTCTGCGCCCGGTGCCCTGCGCCCTGTGCCCTGCACCCTGTACCCTGTACCCTGCACCCTGTAACCTGTACCCTGTACCCTGTAACCTGTCTCCGTGCCTTCCCGCCGCGCATTCCTCCAATCAAGCGCCGCCGTTTCTCTCACCTCGGCGCTACCGGCGTATTCTTCCCTCATGCCGCAAGCCACTGGCAAAGGACGCATCCACCAGTCCGTTTGCCGCTGGTGCTACAAGGACCTCTCGGTCGACCAGCTCTGCCAGTGGGCTGTCCAGCTCGGCCTCAAGGGCGTCGACCTGCTCGAAGTCGACGAGTACGAAATCCCTCGCCGCTACGGCCTCATCTGCACCATGGGCTACGCCGGCGGAGGCACCATCTCCGACGCCCTCAACCGCATCGAAAACCACGCCGCCATCGAAGCCGCATTCCGCAAAAACATTCCCATCGCCGCCAAAGCAGGAGTCCCCAACGTCATCACTTTTTCAGGAAATCGCCGCGGCATGTCCGACGACGACGGCGCGCGCAATACCATCATCGGCCTCAACCGCCTCAAGCCCATCGCCGAGGACAACGGCGTCACCATCTGTCTCGAGCTCCTCAACAGCAAGGTCAACCACCCCGACTACATGGCCGACCACACCGTGTGGGGCGCGCGCGTCATGCACGAAGTCAACTCACCGCGCGTCAAGCTGCTCTACGACATCTACCACATGCAAATTATGGAGGGGGACCTCATCGACACCATCCGCCAGAACATCGGCGTCCTCGGCCACTTCCATACCGGAGGCGTTCCCGGCCGTCACGAAATCGACGCGACCCAGGAAATCCAGTACGCCGCGGTCGTGAAAGCCATCGCCGACGCAGGCTTTGCCGGATACGTCGCCCATGAATTCCTGCCCACCGGCGATCCGCTCACCAGCCTGCGCCAGGCCGTCACCCTCTGCGACGTCTAGGAAAATATTGATTGATTAAGTTGGAGAATGTTGATCGATTGATCGATTGACTGATTGAGCTTCTGATTTGAAGGGGCACGGCTTCAGCCGTGCCGCAAACTCGCCAAAATCATTGGGCTTTAGCCCCTGAGGGATGCTCTTTGGGGTTAGTCAGAGATGCCTTAGGCTCCCGCCTGGCTTCCCACCAGCTCCAATTCTTTCCGCTGTTTCTCGCGCTCGAAGAACCGCTCCATGAACTTCGTGTCGAACTCGCCGCGGCGGAATTCCTCATCCTGGAAAATCCGCTGATGCAGCGGAATCGAGGTGTGAATCCCCTCCACGATGAACATCTCCAGCGCGCGCTGCATCCGCGCCATCGCCTCTTCGCGATCCACACCATGCGCGATCACCTTGGCAATCAGCGAATCGTAATACGGAGGCACCACCCCCTCGGAATACTGAGCCGTGTCGACGCGAATCCCATTGAACCCCGGCACGTTGAACGCCGTAATCTTCCCCGCCGACGGCGTGAATTTCTCCGGATGCTCCGCATTCACGCGGCACTCGATCGCGTGGCCGCGCATCGGCACCGGCTCGTGCACGATGGCCGACAGCTTCTCCCCCATCGCGATTCTGAGCTGCGCCTTCACCAGATCGATGCCCGTGATCATCTCCGTCACCGGATGCTCCACCTGGATCCGCGTGTTCATCTCGATGAAGTACAGCTTCCCGTCCTCGTCCATCAGAAACTCGATCGTCCCCGCGTTCTGGTATCCAACCCCTTCCATGCACCGCTTCAGCGTCTTCGCGATCTCCTCGCGCATCTTCGGCGTCACCCGCAGCGACGGCGCTTCTTCGATCAGCTTTTGATGCCGCCGCTGAATCGAGCACTCGCGCTCGCCCAGCGACATCGCCGTCCCATGCTCATCGGCCAGAATCTGAAACTCGATGTGCCGCGGCCGCTCGATGAACTTCTCCATGTACAGGTCCCCGTTGCCGAACGCATTCGTCGCCTCGCTCTGCGCCGCCTGGAAAAGTCCTGGCAACTCCTCCGGCGTACGCACCACCCGCATCCCGCGCCCGCCGCCGCCCGCCGATGCCTTCAGGATCACCGGATACCCAACCGTCCGCGCCCACTCGAGGCCCTCGCCTTCGCTCTGGATCGTGCCCTCCGACCCCGGCAATATCGGCACCTTCGCCCGCTTCATCGCCTGGCGAGCTTTTTCCTTCTCGCCCATCAGCCGCGTTACCTCCGGCGGCGGCCCGATGAACTTGATGTTCGACGCCCGGCACACCTCGGCGAAATTGGCGTTCTCGCTCAGCAGCCCGTAGCCCGGATGAATCGCATCCACGTCCGCGATCTCCGCCGCGCTGATCACCGCCGGCACGTTCAGGTAGCTTTCCGCCGAACGCGGGGGTCCGATGCAAATCGCTTCGTCCGCGAAGCGCGCGTGCAGCGAGTGCCGGTCCGCGTCACTGTAGATGGCCACTGTGCGCAGACCCATTTCCTTGCATGCGCAAATGACACGCAGCGCGATTTCGCCGCGATTGGCGATCAGTACTTTACGCATAGTTATCGGGGACGCACCGCAAACAGTGCCTGGCCGTACTCCACCGGCTGGCCATTCTGCACGAACCGCTTCACAATCTCGCCGGCGCCGTCGCTCTCAATCTCGTTCATCAGCTTCATCGCTTCCACAATGCACAGCACCTGGCCGATCTCCACCTGATCGCCGATCTTCACGAACGCCACCGAACCCGGCGACGGCGATTCATAGAACGTTCCCACGATTGGCGACTTCACCACATGCAGCGAAGCCTCCTCGTCCGTCGCGCTCCCAGGTGCCTCGGCTGGATGCGTCGTTGCCGCCGCATGGGCCGCGGCAACCACTCCCGGCGCCGGTGCCGCCCCCGCGGCCGCTTGCGCCTGCGATCCCATCATTCGCGCCAGCCCTGCCAGATCGCCGCCTTCCTGCGCAAACTTGATGCGAATCTTCAGCTCGCCGCGCTCAAGATCGAATTCGCCAATCTTGTTTTCCTTCAGGAACTCGATCAGTTCCTTCAGCTCTTTCATGTCTTCCGATTTCATCGTTGTTCTCGCGCGGCCTTTCACACTACAGCTCGATCCAGCCCTTGGTGACGGGCGTCAGAACCCGATGCCCGCTCTTCGTCACCGCGACCATATCCTCTATCCGTATCCCGAACTTCCCCGGCAGATAAACTCCCGGCTCGATGGTGATCACCATTCCCGCACTCAGCGGCATTTCCTGCCCTGCGGCCACCCGCGGCTGCTCATGAATCTCCAGCCCCACGCCGTGGCCTGTCGAGTGTGTGAAGTACTTTCCCAACCCTGCCTTCTTCAGAACCCCCCGTGCCGCCTCGTCCACTGCGCCGCAGGTTGCCCCTGGCTTCACCGCGGCCACCGCGGCCTCCTGCGCCTCCAGCACCGCCTCATACGCGGCACGCTCCCCAACACTCGCGCCGCCCACGTGCACAGTGCGCGTCATATCGGAGCAATAACCATTGAGGATAACACCGAAGTCTAACGTTACGAATCCCTTGCGCGGCAGCTTCGCCCCGGTCGCGCGTCCGTGCGGCAGCGCCGACCGTGCTCCCGATGCGACGATCGTCTCAAACGACATCCCCTCCGCGCCCCGCCTTCGCGCCTCAAACTCCAGCTTTGCCGCCAGCGCGATTTCCGTCATGCCACTCTCGATGCGCGGCAGCATCGCCTCAAAGAGCGAACACCCAAGATCCGCCGCCCGGGCCATCATCACCAGCTCGCCCTCATCCTTCACCATGCGCAGAGCCGAAACCAGCGGCTTCTTCAACGCAACAAAAAATCCCCGGCTCCTCTTCGCGTTCAATCCCGACCGCATCAGCCTAAGCTCGGCGACCGTCGTGTGCTCCGGATCGAACCACGCCTGCTTCGCCGATTCCCCCAGCAGCGCAGCGCATTCTCTCAGCGCCGACTTCTTCGCGATCGCCACCCTGGCGCGGCGCGTTTCCTCCCGCGCCTGCGTCGTGTATCGGCCATCGGTGAACAACGCAGCTTTCGTGGCCGTCACCGCCAGCGCCGCATTCGACCCCGTAAATCCGCACAGCCAGCGCACATCCGGCAGGTTCGTCACCAGCAGCGCTTCAACCTCCTGCTCCGCCATGGCGCGCCGCACCGCTCGCCAGCGCTTCACAGATTCGTCCCGCCCATTGCGCATCCATCGATACTAAATTCTCGTTGGCGATTCCCAAACTTTCTGCGTCGCCGCGACAACGGGGGAACCGCCGCAGTTACCACGCCCCCACACTCAGGACTGTGCAGAATTGACCTCTCCAGCCAATCCCTCCGGCGGTATACTCACCCCGCAACCGAGGAGATCCACACCATGAACGCTCTCCGCATCTTCCGCCCTGTCCATTTTCTAATCGCCGCCCTCATCTCTCTGCCCCTCGCCGCATCGGCGCAGGCGCCCGGCACCATCCTTCACGCCCCCGAAGCCTCAAAGCTGCTGCCCGACGCGGTTTTCTACGCCGGTAAATCCGCCAATACGCAGCTCCGCAATTCCGCTGGCATCCACTTCTCCGACGACCACTTCGTGCTCGCCGTTCTGGTCGACACCTCCGGCTACTCCACCGCCATCCAGGAAAAATACCAGGGCTATTTCCTCACCGAGGTCCCGCTTGAAATCGGCGGCCATCCTCTCGTCCCCGGCGCCTACGGCGTTGGCTTTGTCGGCGATCACTTCAATGTCATGGACATCGGCAATCACGATCTTCTCCAGGCTCCCGACCATCACGACGATCAAATGCAGCGTCCCATGCCATTGCAGATCCTCGACGGCGACGCGCCCGGCCGATATCGCCTCTGCTTCGGCCGCACCTGCGTCCCTTTCCATCGCCCGTAAACGCAGTTTGAGACGAATCGCGCTCGAGTTCCATCTAACGAAAGGGTGAATGCTTCGCCTCTGGCCGGCTCCTCTTGAGGAGCCGCGCCCGATCCATAGGACCGTTCGCCGCCGAAAGAGGAACTATGAGCAGAACCATTCGATCCCTCGCCGTTCTCGCAGCAGCACTTCTCGCCACCGCAGCCTTCGCCTTTTCGCAGAACGAGAATCAGGGCCAGGGACAGGCCGTCGTCACGGTCATGCCCAAAAAATCCGACGCGCCTGCCACGAATGTCTCCGAGCAGAGCATTCAGGTCGAGGTGAACGGCAAGCAGCGCCCGATCACCGGCTGGCAGCCCTTCCGCGGCCCGCAGGCCAGCGTCGAACTGGTGCTGCTCATCGACGACGGAGCGCGCGCCAGCCTCGGCCGCGAGTTCGATGACATTAAGCAGTTCGTCCAGAGCCTCCCGCCCAACGTCAAAATTTCTCTCGCCTACATGCAGAACGGCCGCGCGGTGTTCTCCGGCCCGCTTACCGCGAATCATGCCACGGCGCTCGAGGAACTTCATTTGCCGTTGGGTGCCTCCGGCCAGAGCGCCAGCCCTTACTTCTGCCTCTCCGACCTGGCAAAACAGTGGCCCTCCAATGACCGTGCTGCGCGCCGCGACGTCATCATGATCACTGACGGTGTCGACTACTACTACCTGCAGGACGATTCCGACGACCCCTATGTGCGCGCTGCCATTCAGGATTCCGTTCGCGCCAATCTGGTCGTCTATTCCATCTACTGGCGCAACGCCGGCCGTGTCGATCGCAGTCTCTACGAGAACAGCGCGGGCCAAAACCACCTGCTCGAACTCGCCGACGCCACCGGAGGCAACTCGTATTGGATCGGCACCGGCAATCCCGTCTCTCTGCAGCCGTATTTCGACGATTTCAGCCGCCGCCTCAACAACCAGTACGAACTCGACTTCTCCGCTCCCCTGCGTGGCAAAGCGGAAGTCGAGAGCCTCAAAGTGAAAGTCACCGCCCCCGACGTCAAAGTCACCGCCCCGCAAAAAGCCTGGGTCGCCCCCGCCGGAGCCCCCACCGAATAGCCCTCGCGTTCTTCCCGGCAAATGAAAAAGGCGCATCCTCTGCGATGCGCCTCTTTCGTCTGTACCCTGCACCCTGTGCCCTGTACCCTGCTCTTCAGCCGACCACCGACATCTTCACCGGCAGGCTCTCCACATCATCCGACTCCGTCCCGTCGTTCAGCCCGCCATACCGCCGCTCCCGGCGCTGGTAGTCCTCGATCGCCTCCAGCATATGAATCCCGCGGAAGTCCGGCCACAGCCGGTCCGTAACAAAAATCTCCGTGTACGCGATCTGCCACAGCAGAAAATTCGACACCCGCATCTCGCCCGACGTCCGAATCAGCAAATCCGGATCCGGCATTTGCGCGGTGTACAAATGCCGGTGAATATCCACTTCGCTCACCTGGTCCGGCCGCAACCCGTCCCGCTGCACCTCCGCCACCAGGCCCCGGAAAGCGTCCACCAGCTCCGACCGCCCTCCATAATTCAGCGCCAGCGTCAGCGTAGTCCCGGTGTTGTGCTTGGTCGCATCCGCCGCCCACTGCATCCGCTCCCGCACTTCGTCCGGCAATTCTTCCGTCCGCCCAACGTAGCGGATGCGCACGTTGTTGTCATTCATGCGCTTCACATTGTTGGTCAGATAGCTCTTCAGCAGCCGCATCAGAAAATTCACTTCCGCCTTCGGCCGCTTCAGATTGTTCTCCAGCGAAAACGCGTACAGCGTCAGCCACGGCAGCCCAATGCGCGACGCGGTTTCCACCACGTACTGCACCGCCTCGGCTCCCTGCTGGTGTCCGAAGAATCGCTTCAGGCTCCGCTTGCCCGCCCAGCGCCCGTTCCCGTCCATGATGATCGCCACGTGTTGCGGCAGCCGCTCCGCATCGAGACGGCGGTACGCCGCTGCCTCCTCGGCGGGCAGTTCATGAACTCGGCTGGAATTGAGTGACAACGGTTCCTTTCGCGTAGCTCCCTGCCAAAACGGTGTTGGCAGGACTGCGCCCGGCGGGTCCTTACCACACTGTGCCGCTGTACCACACAGCGCCACGGCCGCGGAGCTTGGAGCAGTTCCCTCTCTGGCGAATTATACAGACCAACGGCAGCCTCGGAACCGAGTCTGCCGCTCACCCTGAAGGAAGGTAATTCGCGCAGCCGGCGCTACGCCGACCGCCGCCGGCCCATCGCCGTCTCCCGCACCTGGTTCAGGAACATCGCGCGCTGAAACGCGTCCATCTGCAGCACCAGAGGAGCGATCTCCGCCAGAAACGGATCCGCCAGCACCGCCGCCGTTTCCCGCGCCCGCCGGCTGTGTCCATCCCGCAGCAGATCGCAAATGCCCACTTCCAGCGCCGTTGCCAGCCGCTGCAGCGACGAAAGCGTCGGCACCGCCTTGCCATTCTCAATCTTCGATATGTAGGTGCGCGGCACCTGCATCCGCCCCGCAAGCTGTCGCTGGCTCAGGCAACGGTCATGGCGCACTTCCCGAACGGCGCGCGCCACGTTGATGCCTTCCGCTTCCTCAACTCCCTCGGCATTCGTCGTCACCAGTTGCGGAGACAGCGCTTCCGGCTCGTCGACCTCCAGGGGTTTGCGGCAACGCCTGCACAGGGAATTAGACGTGCGAAACTGCACCAACCCACATGAGTCGCAGCGAAGTACCTCGCGGGCCTCAACAGTTGCTAACGTAGTTGCCATAGGTTGTACGGAACGCCAGAGCAAGCGATCCGGGCTGAACCGGTGGCGACTGCTGCCAATCCGATATCAAACCTTTGACTTACATTGCCGGGAGGTTATCCTCCTTGTCAAGTGAAAACTGTGAGTCGTCCTCAAATAATCCCGGAATTGCCTGGAAAAACCGAAGAGGAATTGCCCTATGTCCGCTGCTCTTTTCTCCCGCGAACGCGCCTGGTCGCTGCTCAACCAGCACACCCAGTCGCCCAGCCTGCTCAAACACGCGCTCGCTGTTGAGAGCTGTGTCCGCTCTTACGCCGAGCGCCATGCCGATGCAACCGGCCTCGTCGGCGATGAGCGCGACGCCCTTCTTGAAACCTGGTCCGCCACCGCGCTCCTCCACGATTTCGACTACGAGAAGCATCCCTCGCGCGAAGAACATCCCTTCGTCGGCATCGCCATCCTCACCGAGCAGGGCTGGCCCGAAGAAGTTCGCACCGCCATTCTCGGCCACGCCGATTACTCCGGCGTCCCCCGCGCCACGCAGCTCGCCAAGGCTCTCTTCGCCTGCGACGAGCTCGCCGGATTCCTCACCGCCTGCTCGCTGGTCAAGCCCACAAAGTCCATCCACGATGTCGACGTCGCCGGCGTGCGGAAAAAAATGAAGGACAAAGCATTCGCCCGCGGCGTCAACCGCGACGACATCGTCAAAGGCGCAGCCGAGCTCGACGTCCCCCTCGACGACCACATCGCCAACTGCATCGCCGCCATGCGCGCCAGCGCCGCAACCCTCGGCCTCCAGGGAACTGCCACTCAAAGCTGATCGAACGCGGGTGCCCCACGTCCCTGCAGTTGGGGATGTGGGCGACGCGCGAAGCGCGCCTCTTTTGTCTGAGCCGGGTGCCCCACATCCCTGCAGTTGGGGATGTGGGATACGCGCGAAGCGCGCCTCTTTTGTCTGAGCCGGGTGCCCCACATCCCTGCAGTTGGGGATGTGGGCGACGCGCGAAGCGCGCCTCTTCCCTATCCCTGTCCCCTGATCCCTGTACCCTGTCCCCTGTACCCTGTCCCCATGCTCCTCTGGCTCCAGGGACTCATCTTCACCGTCCTCGTCCCCGGCGTAGTCGCCTTCTACGTCCCCCAGACCCTGCGCAATGGACACGCCGCGAACGCCGGCTGGTGGTCCCTCGGTTGGATCCTCTTCGCCGTCGGCGCCCTCATCTATCTCCGCTGCCTCGTGGATTTTCTCCGCGCCGGTGGAACCCCCGCCATCTTCTTCACCCGCCCCATTCGCGCCGTCATCGGCCAGGAACCCCAGCAGGTCGTCCGCAACGGCCTCTATCGCTACTCGCGCAATCCCATGTACGTCGGCGTGCTCACCGCCGTTGCCGGCCAGGCCATCGTCTACCGCTCACGGCAGATCGGCATCTATCTTCTGATCGCCGCCATCACTTTTCATCTCGTCGTGGTTCTTCTCGAAGAGCCGCATCTCGCCCGCGCTCGCGGCGATTCCTACCGCGACTACCGCCGCCGCGTCCCGCGCTGGCTCGGCCTTCCCCGCGCCTGACCTGATCGCGCGCGCAGCGCGCAACTGGCTACTGGCTGTCGGCTGTTCCTAGTTGTAGGGGGGCGGTGTCGCTGGCTGCATCGCCTGCAGCTTTTCCGGACACTGGTGTTGCGCTACGGCCCTTGCTCGCTGCGACGCGTTGCGCGTCGCACCCAGGCTGCGGAAGCAATGGATACAGAAGGCGTCCGGCCCAAGCTTTGCCGCGGCCCGCTGGGTGTGGGAGCCTTGGAGCAGATGAGCGTCACAGTGCATGGTGGACCCCCAGGGATCGGTTGACTGCAAAACTAAGTGCGGCGCCTGACAGGGATACGGCCAACTCCGGCCTCAGGTGCACAGAGAAACCCGCGACGACGTTGCGTCTGCTTGTTGAAGTCAACCCACTGTCCGCTGCAAAGGTGCTCCGGCGAAAACCCCGAAGCGCCGGGACAAAACGGGCTAATCAATCTGCGTCCATCATCCCTCCAAAGGTGCAGGAACACCTGTGACCGCCATCACAGGCGTTGCCACAAACCCGCTTTGGTCACTCTATCCGCCCCAAAATTCCCAAATCGGAACGCTCAACCGCTCCTTCACTCCACCACCGGCATCGCTCACGTTACTTGCGCCCCCGCCCCCGCTCCGATACATTGGTCCGCGCGTGCTTC
This sequence comes from Acidobacteriaceae bacterium, assembly GCA_050011735.1. Taxonomy (GTDB): domain Bacteria; phylum Acidobacteriota; class Terriglobia; order Terriglobales; family Acidobacteriaceae; genus Palsa-343. The sequence continues at coordinate 22,762 of JBEKIN010000026.1, forward strand.
ACCTCCAGACGCTTAACGACATTCTCTTCACCATCGCGGACAGCCGCCGCGAGCGGGCCATGCTGGTTCAGGACTCGACCGGCGCATGGCGCCCCATCTCCTCATCCCAGGTCTATCAGCGCGTTCGCGCCGTCGCCGCCGCACTCCGCTCCTGGGGCATCGGCAAGGGCGATCGCGTCGCCATCCTCTCTGAGAATCGCTGGGAGTGGGCCATCGCCGACTTCGCCTGCCTCGCCATCGGCGCCGTCGACGTCCCCATCTATCCCAACCTCCTCTCCGATCAGATTCTCCCCCTCCTCGCCGACTCCGGTTCCCGCGCCATCTTCCTCTCCACGCACGCGCAGCTCGAAAAGGTCGCGCCGCATCGCAACCGCACAGCCCTCCCGGATCTCGCCCACCTCGTCCTCATGGACGACGAGCCTGCTTCAAGCGCACACAATTTCTCCGCCCTGATCGCAGGCGCAGATGCGCACGTCGACCACCGCGACGCCGCCTTCGATCTCGCCGCCCGCCACGTGCAGCCCGCCGACCTCGCCACCCTCATCTACACCTCCGGCACAACCGGCGAGCCCAAGGGCGTCCTGCTCACCCACGGCAACATCGCCTGCAACGTCAACCACTCCCTCGACGAGTTCGGCCTCAACTCCACCGACTCCTGCATCTCCTTCCTCCCCCTGTCGCACATCACGGCGCGCCATCTCGACTACGCCCTCTACGCGAAGCATGTCCTCATCGCCTACTGCTCAAGCTTCGATAAGCTGCCGCAAACCCTCACCGCCGTCCAGCCCACCGTCCTCGTCGCCGTCCCGCGCGTCTTCGAGAAAGTCCGCCAGGTCGCCGAGCAGAAAGCATCGGTATCGGCCATCAAGCGCAACCTCTTCGGCTGGGCGCTGAAGACAGGCGCCAAACACAAACACAAAGTCGCTGCGGGCGAACGCCCTTCATCGCCGGCCTGGAAAGTCGCCGACGCCCTCGTCTATAAGAAACTCCGTGCCGGCTTCGGCGGCCGCGTCCGCTACTTCATCGCGGGAGGCGCGCCCCTCGGCCTCGACACCGCCCACTGGTTTGCGAGCGCCGGCGTTCGCATCCTCGAAGGCTACGGCCTCACCGAAACCTCGCCCGTCATCGCCCTCAACACGCCCAACGCCAATCGCATGGGCTCAGTGGGCAAACCCCTGCCCAACGTCGAGTGCCGCATCGCCGAAGACGGCGAGCTGCTCGTCCGCGGCCCCAGCATCTTTCAGGGTTACTGGAAAAACCAGAGCGACGCCCGCGCCACCGCCACCGCCACCGCCGGGGCCATCGATGCTGACGGCTGGTTCGCCACCGGCGACATCGGCCACATCGACCAGGACGGGTTCCTCTTCATCACCGACCGCAAAAAGGAACTCCTCAAAACCTCCGGCGGCAAACTCATCGCCCCCCAGCCCATCGAGAACAAGCTCAAGACCAGCTTCCTCGTCGGCAACGTCGCCGTCGTCGGCGATCGCCACAAATTCGCCTCCGCCCTCATCATGCCCAACTTCGCCGCCCTCGAGCCCTGGGCAAAAGAACACGGCATTCCGACTATCAATCGTCAAGAGCTCGTCGAAGATCCAAAAATTCGCGCCGAATACCAGGCCATCGTCGACAAAGTCAACTCGACCCTCGCCAATTTCGAAACCATCAAGCGCTTTCGCCTCGTCCCCGACGAGTGGACCGTCGACTCCGGCGAGCTCACCCCCAGCATGAAGCTCCGCCGCCGCGTCATCGCCCAGAAATACTCCAGCGCCATCGCCGACCTCTACGCCGACGAAAATCTCTCTTCACAAAGATAATCCGGGTGCCCCATGTCCCTGCAGTTGGGGACATGGGTACGCGCGAAGCGCGCCGCTTTTCTAAACGCCGGGTGCCCCATGTCCCTGCAGTTGGGGAC
>JBEKIN010000027.1:0-24630 GCA_050011735.1 Acidobacteriaceae bacterium
AATCCAGCCGCCCGTCGCCGTCATAATCCCCGAACGTCGCCCCCGTCGACCACGTCCCCAGATCAACGCCCGCCGTCTCCCCCACATCCGTAAACGTCCCGTTGTGATTGTTGTGGTACAGGCGATTCTTCCCGTAATTCGTCACGTACAAATCCGGCCAGCCATCGTTGTCGTAATCCGCCACCGCGCACCCATAACCCCAGCGCTCGTTGGCCACGCCCGCCTTCTCCGTCACATCGGTAAACGTCCCGTCATGGTTGTTGTGGAACAGCGCAGCATGCGGAGCCGCCGCCTTCCCGTTCATCGCATCGAGCGTCGACCCATTCACGAAATAAATGTCCAGCCATCCATCGTTGTCGTAGTCGATCAGGCACACCCCCGGCCCCTTCGCCTCCACGATGTAAGGCTTATCCGGCGTGCCGGACGTGTGATGCCAGCTCGTCAGCCCCGCTGCCTTCGCAATGTCCTCGAACACCACCGGCCCCGTCTTCACGAACCCGCCCGCCGTGATGATGCGATGCTGCGCGTCGTACTGTGCCTGATGCTGTTCGCCGCTGGCCATCCCAACATGCTGCGCGCCCGGCGCCTCCTGCGCCCGCACCATTCCCACGCCCGCGAATCCACAAACGGCTGCGACCCCCGCTGCGACTACCCCCCACGCGACCAGCGAGGCTTTCCCGGCGCGCAACCTTCCCCATCCTGCCTGATTCTTCATGTGCAACCATTCTCTCCGCTCGAACCCATCCACGAAAAGGATGAATCGCACTTTCCTCAACCTGCCCGCGTTACTATGAATCCCGATGTCCCTGCGCCGAATCACTCTCCTCGCAATCGCGCTCCTCTTCGCCGCGCCCGTGCCGCCCCTCTACGCCCAGGCCCCTCCGCCGGCCGTCCACGTCCCAACCGCGACCCTCGACACCTACGTCGGCCAGTATCGCGACCAAAAGGAGCCCGACGATGTCCTCTCCGTCTTCCGCGATGGCGACCGCCTCTATATCGAGGGCCCCCGCACCCCCCGCATCGACCTCACCGCGGAATCCACTACCAGCTTCAAGCCCAGCTTCGACGCCCACTACATCTTTCTTACCGATCCCGCCGGCCGCGTCACCGGATTCCACTTCACCGGCCCCGAAGACGACCTCTTCGACAAGATCTCCTCCCAGCCCGAACCCAACCACTTCCGCCCCTACGCGCGCCAGGACGTCATGATCCCCATGCGCGACGGCGTCAAGCTCCACGCCATCGTCTTTCGCCCCACCGATACCCGCGACCCGCTCCCTTTCATCCTCGATCGCAGCCCCTACGGCATCGAATGGGACAGCGCCGACCAAATGGTTGCCGCCCATCCCGACCTCGCCCGCAGCGGCTACGTCTTCGTCTATGAAAGTATCCGTGGCCGTTACAAATCCCAGGGCACGTTTGTCATGATGCGCCCCCTCGCCGACCACCACGACCCCAGCGCCGTCGACGAATCCACCGACACCTACGACACCGTCGCCTGGCTTCTCAAACACATCCCCCGCAACAATGGCCGCGTCGGCGTCGTCGGGGTTTCCTACCCGGGCTTCCTCACCGCCGAGGCGGGCATCGACCCCCATCCCGCCATCCGCGCCATCTCTCCCCAGGCTCCTATGACCGACGTCTGGCTCGGCGACGACTTCTTCCACAACGGCGCCTTCCGCCAAACTTACGGCTACGACTACGTCCTCGGCGTGGAGGCTGGCAAAGATTCCCCCCTCGGCGATCCCGACGAGTACACCACTCTCCTCAAATACGGCTCCTTCGCCGCCGCCATCAAAGCGCCGAACGCGATGTCCGGCAACCCCATCGACCCGGCCTCCGCCAAATCCACGGAAAGTAAACCCGGATCCGAACTCCTCCCCACCTGGCAGGCCTTCCTCGACCATCCCGCCTACGACGACTTCTGGCGCTTCCGCGCCGTCCAGTACCACCTCAACACGGTCGCGGTTCCCACACTCGAAGTGGGCGGCTGGTGGGATCAGGAAGACCTCTGGGGACCCCAGGCCGAGTACGCCGCCCTCGAACCGCACAATCAGGCTTCCGATCCCGCACACCGCGTCTTCATGGTGCTCGGTCCCTGGCGTCATGGCGGCTGGGGGCAGACCACTCGCCACCTCGGCGCACTCAACTTCGGCGAAGCCGTCGGCGACGAATTCCGTTTCCGCATCGAAGCTCCCTTCTTCGCGTACTACCTCAAGGACCAGCAAGGCCCCAATCAGTCCGCATTCTCACTGATTAACACCGCGACGTATCAAACCGGCTCCGACCGCTGGATGTACTACGACCAGTGGCCGCCCAAAAATGTAACAACGCGTGATCTATATTTGGACGCCGACGGCTCCCTCAGCTTTGAGAAGCCCGCCGACCCCAACGCCTTCCGCGCCTACACATCCGATCCCGCGAACCCCGTCCCCTATCGCCGCCGTCCTATCGAAGGCACCTACAACCCCGGCTCCCACTGGTACACCTGGCTCGTCCAGGATCAGCGCCCTTACGACTCCAGCCTGCCCACCGGCCGTAAAGACGTCGCCACTTTCTCCACTCCGCCCCTCGACCACGACCTCACCATTACCGGCGACGTCGTTGCCGATCTCATCGCGTCCACCTCTGGCACCGACAGCGACTGGGTCGTCAAACTGATTGATGTGTTCCCTGATGACCAGGAAAAGTCTGCTGCACACAGTGCCCTCACCATCGATCCCGGCCCCAACGCCCAGCCCGCCGGCTACGAGCTCATGATCGCCGACGAAATCTTCCGCGGCCGCTACCGCACCAGCTTCTCCCAACCCGAAGCCATCCCCGCCAACACCCCCGAGGAATACAAGTTCTCCCTCCACGCCGCCGATCACGTCTTCCTCAAAGGACACCGCATCATGGTCCAGGTCCAGAGCTCCTGGTTCCCCCTCTACGACCGCAACCCCCAGACCTTCGTCCCCAGCATCATGTCCGCCCAGCCCTCCGACTACCAACCCACCGAGCAGCACATCTACGCCGCCTCCCACATCGAACTCCCCATCCCGCAATAAACCAACTCCAGAAATTTCTCTTGACAAATTCACTTCTATACCTGTTTACTCTAGGCCTGTAGCAACCATGCCTATGACTAACACTTCCCGCGACCTCTTCCCCGGCGCTCTCGAAATGATGATCCTCGAGTCCCTCCGCCGCCAGCCCGCCCACGGCTACGCCCTCGTCCTGCACATCCAGCAGCGCTCCAAAAACCTGCTCCAGGTCGAAGAGGGCTCCCTCTATCCAGCCCTCCAGCGCCTCCTCAAAGCAAAGCTGGTCAAAGCTGAGTGGGGCCTCTCCTCCACCAATCGCCGCGTCCGCACCTACCAGATCACGCCCGCGGGTGTGCGCCGCCTCGAGCAGCAGATTTCCAGCTTCGAACGCATGTTCGAGGGCATTGCCCTCGTCCTCAACCCGGGCAAATCCGCCGCCAGCTAGCCAGGAGGCTCCCATGAACTGGATACCGCGCATCCTCCGCCGCCGCACCCTCTTCGACGATCTCTCCGAGGAGATGCGCCTGCATCTTGAAGAGCGCGTGGAACAGCTCACGCGCGAAGGCCTGAGCCCGCAGGAAGCCGAACGCCAGGCGCGCATCGCCTTTGGCAACCTCGCCGTGGTCGAAGAGCGCAGCCGCGAAGTGTGGCAGTGGCCCACCCTCGAGTCCATCGCTGCCGACGCGCGGCTCGCCGTGCGCCAGCTCCGCCGCTCTCCTGGATTCACCATCGCCGCCGTTCTCACCCTCGCGCTGGCCATCGGCGCCAACGCTGTCGTCTTCGGCGTGCTGAACGCCCTCGTCCTGAAGCCGCTCAATGTCCCTCGCCCGCAAAGCCTCTTCACCATCGAGCGCGGCGGCTATAAAGACCAGGCAACCTCATATCCCGACTATCTCGATCTGCGCGACCGCAACCGCACCTTCGAAGCGCTGACCGCGTACATCCTCGTTCCCGTCGGTTTCGATACCGGAAAGAATCCATCCCAGGCCTGGGGCTACGAGGTCGCCGGAAACTACTTCCAGGCCATGGGCGTTCAACCCTTCCTTGGCCGCTTCTTCAGCGTCGCCGATGAGCACGGCCCCAACAGCGCCCCCTATTTAGTAATCTCCTGGGCGTATTGGCACACCCATTTTCAGGACGATCGCAACATCGTCGGCCGCGTCGTCCAGGTGAACAAGCACCCCTTCACCATCCTCGGCGTCGCCCCGCCCGATTTCAGCGGAACCCTGGTCTTCTTCTATCCCGACTTCTGGGCGCCCATGGTCCAGCAGGAACAAATTCAGGGCATCGATGTCCTCAACAATCGCGGGCAGCGCGACATTTTCATGGTGCTCGGGCATATCAAACCGGGAGTGACGCAGGCTCAGGCCATCGCCGATCTCAACTCCATTGGCTCGTATCTCGAAAAGACTTACCCCAAACAGGATGCCTGGATGAACTATTCCCTGGCGCGGCCGAGTCTCGCCGGCGACCTGCTCGGCCCCGGCGTGACGGGATTCATGACAGGAATGATGCTGCTGGCCGGTTTGATTCTGCTGGCCGCTTGCGCCAACCTGGGCAGCCTGTTTTCCGCGCGCGCCGCTGATCGCTCCCGTGAAGTCGCTCTGCGCCTCGCCCTCGGATCCACCCGCCGCCGCATTGTCCGCGCTCTGTTCACTGAAGCGGTCCTGATTTCCCTCACCGGTGGCGTTGCTGGGCTCCTGGGCAGCGTCGCGCTGCTGCAGCGGCTCAGCGTCTGGCACCCGATTCCCCAATACCCCATGCACGTGCCCGTGTACCCGGACGCGAAAGTCTACCTCGTCGCCTTGTTCCTCGCCCTCGCCAGTGGCTTTCTCTTTGGCGCAGTCCCGGTTCGCCAGATACTCCGCACCAATCCCTACGAGGTGGTCAAGGCCGGTTCGGCCGGCATCATCGCCGGCCACACCAGCCGCCGCATCACCTTCCGCGACGTCCTGCTCGCCGTGCAGATTGCCATCTGCGCCGTGCTGGTCACTTCGTCTCTCGTCGCCCTGCGCGGTCTCGAGCGCTCCGTCCACAGCAGCTTCGGCTTTGATCCCCGCAACGTCATGCTCGCCGACACCGATCTCAGCATGTCCGGTTACAGCGGCGACCAGCGTCCCGCCATGCAAAAGCGCATGATCGAAGCGCTGCAGCCGATTCCCGGCGTAAAGTCTGTTGGCTTCATCAGTCAGGTTCCTCTCAGCGGCGGTAGCTCGACCGAAGATGTCTTTACCAGCCAGGCGACGGACCTGACCCCATCCAAAGCCGCTGCCAACAGCGTCGCGGTGTTCAGCATTTCTCCTGACTACTTCCGCGCCGCTGGCACCGCTCTCATCACCGGCAGCATCTTCTCCTGGCAGAACAGCAAAGATGCGCCGCCCGTGGCCGTCGTCAACGCGGTGTTTGCGCGCCGCATCTTCGGTTCAGTCAGCAACGCCATCGGCAACTACTACAAGCGCGAGAATGGAACCCGGGTTCAGGTCGTGGGCGTTGTGGAAGACGGCAAGTATTATCAGCTCACTGAAAATCCGAAGCCCGCGGAGTTTCTCCCCTTCCCGCAGAACCCCACCCACCTCGCAGCCCTGGTTGTGCGCTCCGATCGCGATCCCCAGCAACTGGCAGCAGAAATCAGAAGTTCGCTCCGCGGCCTCGATTCCGGCCTGCCCTTCACCATTCAGACGTGGAACGAGGGGCTCGACATCGCCCTCTTTCCTTCGCGCGTGGCCACAGTGGCCCTGGGCATCCTCGGCCTCATGGGCGCCATGCTCTCCATCACCGGCATCTTCGGCATGGCCGCCTACTCCGTCAGCCGCCGCCTCCGCGAGCTCGGCATTCGCATCGCCCTCGGCGCTCAGCACAAAGAGGTGTTGCAGGCTGCCCTCGGTCGCGCCGTGAAACTCCTGGCCATTGGCTCGGCCGCCGGCCTCGCGCTCGGCATTCTGGCCACCCGCGTCCTCGCCGCCGTCGTCTATCAGGCAACGCCCCGCGATCCCCTCGTCCTCGCCGGAGTGGTCCTCGCCATGGCCCTCCTCGGTGTGGTCGCCACCTGGATCCCAGCCCAGCGCGCCCTCTCCGTCGATCCGTTAGTCCTCCTCCGCGAAGAGTAATCACCCGCTCGAAGGGCACCTTCACAGCCTGCAAAAAAACCCGCTCCACCCCGCCAGGTTCACCCCACAGCAAGAAGCTTAGCCCCACACAGTGTCCTGCCCGTGCAACGGAATGCCGGACTTCAACTCCTTAGTACTGTCTCTGAACCAAAACGGGCCAGATGCTCCGGAACACGCCCCGCCCAAGCCGACCCGTCGAGCCGCTCCCCCCCTTTTGAGACCCAAAGTTCCCGCAAAACGCCTCAGCGATCCCCGAACCCGCCACCGGGCCGCCCGTTCGTTCGTCCACGATTGGATTCCTACCGGTGTTTTCTGCTTTTCCCTGTAACGTTCTCGCGGTCTCCCGCACCATCCATCCGAGGCAAATGATCGACCGCCCGTGAGGTATGCTTTCTGCGAGCGGTGCGATCCCCATCTTTCCCCGAAAGAATCGAGGTCCAGGCCCAGGCCGCGGCCCGATTGGAGGCGATATGAGCAAGTCGAGCCAGGAGCTGTTGCGGGCAATAAGGACCGTGAGCATTTTCGCAGTGTTTGCCGCGGCGACTTTGGGCTCAGCACTCGCCGCAACCAGCCCGGTCTCCGCAATGGATGAACCGCCACAGGCTCAGCCAACGCCGAAGCCAAAATCGGCGCAGCAGAATGGTGCGCCCAAAGCGCCCCCCGCGCGGGTGAACCCCGGGCCGAGCGCCGACGAACTCGAGCGCTGGCGACAGGCCATCGTGCACACCAGGCGGCCCAGCAAAGCGTGCTTTACTGCAAAATATCCCGCCACCGCGTGGACCGAAGTTCCCTGCGTCCAACCGCCCAACACTCCCTTTCTCCCCGCCAGGGGACTGCGGCCCCAAACCGTCGGGAATGGACTCGACTTCTCCGCCGACCCCGCCTCAGGGCTCATCTCCCAGGCCGATGGATTGTTCGACAAAGTCACCGGCGTCACCAGCGAGTACATGCTCTTAAACGGCAAACAGTCCCCCAACGTTTTTTCACTCCAGCTCAACACCCAGACATTCACGACCTCCGCCTGCGGTCAGAACTCAAGCTGCACGGGCTGGCAGCAGTTCATCTTTAGCAACGGCGGCTGCGGGAATCCGCCCAAAGCCTGCGCCTACATTCAGTCCTGGCTGTTCGGCTTCGGCACGCCCTGCCCCCCATCCGGGTGGATTTCCGCTTTCGGCGCCTGTATGGTCAACAGCTCGGCTGTGACCCTCGTCCCCGTCACACTCGATCAACTCGCCTCCACGAAGCTGACCGGCCAGGCGGCTGGCGCGGGCGGCTCTGACGATACGGTGACCTTGACCGTTGGCGCCACAATCTATTCCGCGCCGGGCGACGATCATATCCCTGACCTGGGACAGCACTGGCAAACGGCCGAGTTCAACATTTTTGGCAATGGCGATTTGTCCGAAGCCGTCTTCAACTCCGGATCGACCCTGGTCGTTCGCACCGTGGTCGACAGCGGAACCACCAGCCCTCCCACCTGCGACGAGACCGGATTTACCGGTGAAACCAACAACCTCACTCTGACTGGCACCACGCTTCTCCCCCTGCCCAATGCGCCCGTCAACCTGCTGGTCGACAATAACGCCACGCATATCCCCATCGGCTATTACCCGGGATCGCCGCTCGGTCCGTCCCTGGTCTTCACCGAAAGCAACGTCACCGGTGTCGTCCAGGCCGATTGTGCCGACGCCTTGACCATCGGCGACACCCACCTCTCCACCTTCAGCGGCTTGCATTACGACTTCCAGGCCTCCGGCGATTTTGTGCTGCTCACCGCTCCCGAATTCAGCGTCCACGCACGCCAGGTTTCCGGTGCGCCCACCTGGCCCAACGCCTCCGTCAACAAGGCCATCGTCACCCAGATGGGCGCCACGCGCGTCGAGATTTATGTCGAGCCCGAGCGGCTCTACATCGATGGCAGGCTCGCCAATCTCGCTGACCGCCAAACCCAGCTGCTGCCCACGGGAGTCCAGGTCGTCCACCATGGCAGCGAGTACGACATCACCAGCGCCAGCGGCAACGCGGTGCGCGCAACCCTCTACGGCGCCTTCATTGACGCAACCATCGGTCTGGGCAAGACCCCATCCCAGGCGCGCGGGCTGCTCGGCACTCCGGGCGCCAGCGCGCTGGAGCTGGTCACCGCCGACGGCGCTGTCCTGAAAGAGCCCGTTTCCTTCAGCGATCTCTATAACAAGTTCGGAGAAAGCTGGAGGGTTCCGGTGGAGAAAACGCTGTTCACCGAGGTGACGAAAGCCATCGCCGCCAATCCCAGCAAGCCGCTGTTCGCCCAGGACCTGACTCCCGCGCAGAAGGCGCACGCCCTCGCAGCCTGCAAAGCGGCGGGCATTGTCAACCAGGACCTTCTCAACGACTGCACCCTCGACACCACCGTCCTCCATGACGATGCGGCTGTGAAGGTGTTCACCACCGTCCATGAACCGATTCACGTCCTTCGACCCGTGACAGAGGCCAGGCCGGCGGCTCAGTAGATCTACGTTGAAGGTGGCTCCTAATCGGTCCTCAGGTCCGTATCAGCGTACGATCTCGGCCGCACCGTAAAACAGCGGACACGAACCGCGCTTCAACCCCTGAACCAAAGGTCCTGCGCAGCAGGACTGCGGCAAAAGCCCCGGCCTTCAGGCCGGGGAATCGGAGCCACCAAAGAAGGGGCCTTTAGGCCCGGCGCGTCCCGGACGCCCCGCCTCAGTTTGGAAAAACCTTAATCTCCGGCTGAAGACCGCACCGTAGCAGGCCCTGCTGAACACGCGAGGCGACTTGGGAATTTGGATCCGGTCCGTACAGCCAGTACGTAAAGTAGAGCGAGCCGGGGTTTTCGACGGCTCGCATTTCCAGTGCCCGGAAAGGCCCCATGTTCATGGATCCCGTCTGGGCAGCAAGGTTGATGTCGGTACCTCCGCCGAGACGATGCGGGATGGCGTGGCCCCGATGGTAGAGCGGCCCGGCGCTTTTGGGATGCCCCTGCATCCGCTCCTTATCTCGGCTGCCCGGAAATCGGCCCCGGCTAATCCCCCAGGCCGCAATCAGACGGTCCGGCCCGATATCGAACAGATACCAGAATCCGTCAACGTGGACTTCTGCAAGTTCGCCACCGGAACGTGTCGAATCATAATGGGCGATCCACTCCTGGACGAGGTAAGGGATGATCCGGTTCGTGATGTTAGACTCCCAGATGTCTGCAGATGAAGCAGCCTCCAGCATTTTTGCCAACTCGGGGTATCCCGGAGCGTCCGCGACGTGGTTGCAATTCACATTCCACCCATCCTTCTCGTCTTCCTGGGGCCCCAGATCTCAGCCCTCGGCCCTTTTCCACCAATCTGTCAAGAGTCTGTGCAAAAAACCGAAGTAATAACCCAACATTCCATGCTACTTCCGCCTTTATACCCTCAAAGATATTTGGCAGGTTTACTCTGTCAATCTGATATCCTGAACTTATAGGGTCAAAAAAGAAAAAGCCTCGCTTCGGTGAGGCTTTTCTGTTTCTGAGAGGAGGAGCACCTACTGATGCATGCCGCTGCTGTTGTCTTGCCGCCCGTACCCGCGGCCCGATGCTCTGCGCCCTCTAATCAGACGCACCGTGCTCCGACCCGGCCGTGTTTGTCACAGACACGGCCGTCTCTGTCACACACACAGCCGAGTTTGTTACAAACACGGCCGAGTTACAACTGTCCTCGATTCAAATGCGTAGAGAAACACAGCAGGTTATCGAGTTTTCTAACATCTGGGTAAGCCCTTCAAAATCATATTTGTTGAACGCACGCAGGGCTTCCCCTGGGGGGAGGGGGTGGGGGTACGTCCACACGAAAGTCACTCCCTTACCAACCGGCTACGGGCTACAGGCTACCGGCTGCCTTACTCCTCCTGCTCCCGCAGCTTCGCAATCACCGAGAAGTCCTCGAGCGTCGTCACGTCGCCCTTGATCTCTCCGTTCGTCGCCATCTCCCGCAGCAGCCGCCGCATAATCTTTCCCGACCGCGTCTTCGGCAGCTGATCCGTGAACCGAATATCGTCCGGACGCGCCAGCGACCCGATCTCCTTCGCCACCCATGCGCGCAGCTCGTCCTTCGTCTCCTTCGTCGGCGTGAACCCGCCTTCCAGCGTCACGAACGCCGCGATCGCTTGCCCTTTCAGCTCATCCGGACGTCCCACCACAGCCGCTTCGGCAACCTTCGGATGCGCCACCAGCGCCGACTCGACCTCCATCGTTCCCAGCCGATGCCCGCTCACGTTGATCACGTCGTCCACGCGTCCCATCAGCCAGAAATACCCATCTTCGTCCATGCGCGCGCCGTCGCCCGTGAAATACGATCCCGCAACGTCGGACCAATATTGCTTCACGTACCGGTCCGGATCGCCCCAGATCGTCCGCGCCATCCCCGGCCACGGTTTCCGGATCACCAGCAGCCCACCCTGGCCGGCCGGAACCGGTTGCCCTTCCTTTGTAACCACCTCCGGCACAATTCCGAAGAACGGCCGCGTCGCCGATCCCGGCTTTGCCGCAATCGCTCCGGGAATCGGCGAAATCATGATTCCGCCCGTTTCCGTCTGCCACCACGTATCGACAATCGGACACCGTCCGCGCCCAATCACCTCGCGATACCAGATCCACGCCTCCGGATTGATCGGCTCGCCCACCGTCCCCAGCAGCCGCAGCGTGCTCAAATCGTGCTTCGCCGGATACGCATCGCCCCACTTGATGAACGCGCGGATCGCCGTCGGCGCCGTGTAAAACACGGTCACCTTGTGGTCGTCGATAATCTTCCAGAACCGGTCCGGCTGCGGATGATTCGGCGCGCCCTCATACATCAGCGTCGTCGCGCCGTTCTGCAGAATCCCGTACACCACATACGAGTGTCCTGTTACCCAACCGATATCCGCCGTGCACCAGTAAACATCGTCTTCGCGCAGATCGAAGATGTACTTGCTCGTCAGATACGTCTGCACCGAGTAGCCGCCCGTGGTGTGTACAAGGCCTTTGGGCTTCCCGGTCGTTCCCGATGTATAGAGGATGTACAGCGGATCCTCGGAATCCAGTTCCTCCGCCGGACACTCAGATTCCGCCTTCGCCATCAGCTCATGCCACCAGTGATCGCGTCCCGCCTGCATCGCGATCGCCGATCCCGACCGCCGGAACACGACCACATTCTTCACGGTGGGACACTGCGCTATTGCCTCATCCACCGTCGCCTTCAGCTTCACCTCATTGCCGCGCCGGTACGAAGTGTCCTGCGTCAGAATCGCCACGCACTGCGAATCGTTCACCCGATCCACAATCGCGTTAGCCGCGAACCCTCCAAAAATGACCGAGTGCACCGCGCCGATCCTCGCGCATGCCAGCAGCGCGATAGCCAGCTCCGGCGTCATCCCCATGTACACCGCGACCCGATCACCCTTCTTGATGCCCAGCGCCTTCAGCGCATTCGCAAACCGCTGTACCTCGGCATGCAGCTCGCGGAAAGTCAGCCGCCGCACCTCGCCCGGCTCACCCTCCCACACAATCGCCGTCTTCTCCGCGCGCCCGTTCGCCACGTGCCGGTCCACGCAGTTGTAGCAAAGGTTGATTTTGCCGCCCACAAACCACTTCGCCCACGGCAAATTCCACTCCAGAACCTGCGTCCACGGCGCAAACCAGTGCAGTTCCTTCGCCGCGTCCGCCCAGAATCCCTCCGGATCGCGCACCGACCGCTGATACATCCTCTGGTACTCGGCCAGACTCTTGATGTGCGCTTGTCGCGCGAACTCCTCGGGAGGCGGAAACACCCGGTGCTCGCGCAGAATGGAATCTAGATTCGGGCTGATCGTCGTCTCGGATGCCATGCTTTCTCCACCGATCACACTACCGTCCTCACCCGCACCGGCGCAACCGCCCGATTGGGTGATCCCGGCTTCGTTTTGTAGCTCGCAAAAATGGAACGCTACACTACCTCTGAGGATTCCTCGTTGCCATCCACTTTTGGCCACGTTCTCGCCGTCATCCCAGCGCGTCTCGGCTCTACGCGCCTGCCCCGCAAAGTCCTCCGCGAAATCGCCGGCGAGCCCATGCTCGCCTGGGTCTATCGCGCCGCCCGTGCTTGCCCGCTCCTCGATCAGGTCCTCATCGCCACTGACTCCGACGAGGTCCTCAACTTCGCCCAGGCCCACAGCCTGCCCGCCGTCTTCACTCCCGAGGATTGCCCCAGCGGCACCGACCGCGTCTACGCCGTCGCCCAGTCCATTCCCGCCGACATCTACGTCAACATCCAGGGCGACGAGCCGCTTCTCACCCCGCAGCACTTCATGCCGCTGCTGCAGCTCTTCGAGCGGCCCGAGGTTCAGGTCACAACCCTCGCCGTCCGCTGCCCCGCCGCCGACATTCACAATCCCAACGCCGTCAAAGTCGTTACCGCCGACGACGACCGCGCCCTGTACTTTTCTCGCGCCACCATCCCCTTCGATCGCGACGGCGGTTTTGCCGGTTATCGCAAGCACCTCGGCGTCTACGCCTATCGCAAAGCGGCCCTCGACCGATTCGCCGCCCTTCCGCCTTCCTGGCTCGAACGTGTCGAGCGTCTCGAACAGCTCCGTCTCCTCGACAACGGCATCGACATCCACGTAGCCGCGGCTCCCAGCGATACCATTGGCGTCGACACCGAAGAAGACCTGCGCGCCGCCGAGGCCGTTCTGTCAGCACGAGCGCAACAGGCTCGGTAGATTCCGTGCCCGATCCTCGGGTTCAACGCGCCGTCAAGTCCGTGCCTCGCGACTCGCGACCGAACGCCGCCACGGTCGCCAGATAGCAGGCCACAACCGCCACCGTGACCGCCAGCACCCATCCGTATCCGCGGCCGAAATGCTCCGCAGCCTTCGACTGAATCTCGTTGTTCTGCGAAGAAATCAGATTCCCCAGCTGATACGCCAGTCCCGGAAACGTCGCCCGCACCGGTCCCGGCGACAGCTCGCTCAGCCACGCCGGCACCACGCCCCACGCGCCCTGCACCATGAACTGCATCGCGAACGCGCCACCGGCCAGCGCCACCACCGAGTGCGACAGCGCATACAGCGGGATCATCGGCAGCGACAGCAGCACTGCCAGAATGATCGCCCGCTTCCGCCCGATTCGCTCCGACAAGCTGCCGAAGAACATGCCGCCCGCCAGCGCCCCCACGTTGTACAAAATCGCAATCGCACCCGTCAGCTGCGCCGAAAAACCATGGTCCTTTTGTAGGAACGTCGGATACAAATCCTGCGTCCCGTGCGAAAACGCGTTGAACCCCGTCATCAGCAGCACCAGAAACACAAACGTACCCGCATACTGCATCACGCCCTTGCGCAGCCCCATCTCCGGAAGCGCCCTTGCCTCCAGCGTGCGGCCTTCCCTCCATGTCGGCGACTCCTCCACCTTGCCACCGATATAAAACACCAGCAGCGCCGGAGCCGCGCCCACCAGAAACATTCCGCGCCATCCGAAATCGTGCCCGTGCCACGTGAAATGCGAGAACCACGGAAACAACAGCGCATAAGCGGCTGCAGCCGCCAGGTAGCCCACCGCATATCCCTCCTGCAGCAGGCCGGAAAAGAATCCCCGATTCTCCTTCGGCAGCGTCTCAAACGCCAGCGCCGCGCCCACGCCCCATTCGCCGCCCATGGCCACGCCGAACAGTGCCCGCAATACCAGCAGCGTGTGCATCGATCCTGCGAAAGCACACGCAAGTTCCAGCAATGAGTAGCACGCGATGTTGAACATCAGCGTCGGCCGCCGGCCAAACCGGTCCGCCATCATGCCAAACACAAACGCCCCAACCGGCCGGAAAGCCAGCGTCAGCGCCAGCGCTTCCACCACCGCCGAGCGCGCCACGCGAAAATCCGTGGCGACCGCCGAAACGCAAAATACCAGAATGAAATAGTCGAACGCATCAAGCGACCACCCCAGAAAGCACGCCGCAAACGCGTGTCGCTGACGCGAGCTCAGGCTCCGGAAGGGGCTCGGCATTGCGCCAGCTTACCAGAGGCCCCCTGGCTGGTTTGATTCCCCTTCCAGCCCGCAAGCGCAAAGCAGTACATTGGTGGACGGACGTGACGCAACAGCGCCGCGCGTCCAACGCGGGAGGGCTCAGGCAATGACATTGGGAATTGAAACGCTGACGCGATTCGTATCGGGGAGAACCCAGGCCAAACTCTTAACCGGAACCCTTCCCTGTTGTGCCGCCATGCTTTTCCTTGGGATCGCAACCGTCGCCGGTTGCAGCGGCGGTGGCTCGGGGAGCACAGGCGGAGGCGGCACGCCGCCGGCCCAACCAGCCGCTACTCCGACCATCGCCACCACGGCCGCCCAGAATGCCGCCGTCATCGTCACCCTCAGCGACACCACTTCCGGCGCAACCATCTACTACACCACCGACGGCACCGCGCCAACCACATCTTCCCCGCAATACATCGCGCCATTCCTTGTCTCGGCCAACCTCACGCTCAACGCCATCGCCACCGCTTCCGGAGACACCAACAGCGCCGTCGCCACTCAGACCTTCTCCCCCAACATCGCCTCCGGCACCCTGGTCTGGAGCGACGAGTTCACCAACGCGAGCGCTGGACCTTCCGCCTACGCCCAGCCCAACCCGGCTACCTGGACCTACGACACCGGCACCGACTGCTGCGGCAACAGCGAACTGGAAACCTACTGCGCCTGGGCCTCCACCGCCGGCCCCTGCGCTCCCGCCGGCCCCAACGCGTACGTCGGCGCCACCGACGGGTACCTCCATATCGTCGCGGAGAACCCCTCCGGCACCGTCTACACCTCGGCCCGGCTCAAATCCCAGGGCCTCTTCAGCTTCCAGTACGGCCGCATCGAGGCCCGCATCATGCTTCCGGAATCCCAGGGCATGTGGCCCGCATTCTGGCTGCTCGGCGACAACATCACCATCAATCCATGGCCGGCCTGTGGCGAAGCCGACATCATGGAGCACATCGACGGCAGCAACCCGCCGATCAACGGCACCGGCCCCGGCTACGACTGGGTGCAGTCCTCGGTGCACGGCACTAACCTCAACGGTGGCGCGCCTTACACCACCACCGGATTCTCCGCTGCCGTCTGGCATACCTACGGCATGATCTGGACCAAAGGGCAGGTCCAGTTCTACATCGATAACCCCACCAACATCTACGAGACCTTCACCCCTACCGGCATCTCCGGCACGTGGCCCTTCGATCAGGGACCGATGTTCATCATCCTGAACCTCGCCGTCGGCGGCACATGGCCCGGCAGCCCCAACGGGAGTACCGTCTTCCCGTCAACCATGCTCGTGGATTACGTGCGCATCTATTCCAACTGATCAGGACAGCGCCGCAAGCGCGATTACCTCGCCATCCAGCGGTCCATGATGGTGTGCACGCAGCGCGCGCCGCACAAATGTTGCACATCGGCCGAGTGCGCCAGGAACCCGTTCCACGGCGTCACCTTGACCACCGGCTGTTCTCGCTCGCCCTCCGCCGGAGACAGCGTCTCCGTCCAGGCCAGCCACCAGTCTTCCGCTTCCTCGCTCTTTTCCTTGTTGCAAACGTCGCAGTGGAACGTCTCGGCCCACGCCATTGCCATCGACTCCCGCAATAATTTTCCCAGGCAGGTAACATATTATCCAGCCGGAACGTCGAACTGGAGCCGTTTTTGCCGGCCGAATAACCAGGAGCCCGCGTGATCTTCTCCCCAGGCACGATGCATCAGCGGCGCCAGACCGGCGTTCTGCTCTCGCTCGTCACCCACGCCGCGATCTTCGGCGTAGCCTTCCTGTTCACGCTGCATTGGGGAAAAGTGCGCCCCATCTACCACGAGAGCCGCTGCTGCACCGCCGCGCTTTACTGGACCGGCAACATGGGAACCACCACCCCCGCGGAGCTGGCGGAACACAGCAAGAAGTCGCTGCCGTCGCCCATCCCCGTCCCAAAAAACACCCTCATCGAAAACCCTGTCCGCCTGCGCCAGCCCCGCGCCCCGCAGCGGCCGGTCCCCGCGCAGAGCCGTCTGGCCCAGTCCGGCAACCCTTCGTCTCAACAGCAACAAAGCGCCGGATTCGGCTCAGGCACACAGGATGCCGAGCCCGCGTTTCCCACCTACTTTCCTCACCCCAGCCTGACCGACCGCTCGCTTCTTCCCGCCGTCGAGCAAAAGATCATCGTCAACGTGACCATCAGCCCCCTCGGCGAAGTCACCGACGAGAAGCTCGTCCAGGGGCTCGGCAACAATCTCGATCAGATCGTGCTGAACACAGTGAAATCCTGGCGCTTCCATCCCGCCACGCTCAACGGCACCGCCGTTGCCTCTGTCGAAGAGCTGGTTTTCCCCTTCAATCGCGATTATCCCTCCGACAACAGCTGATTGGCCGGCTGACCAGGGCCATGCCGTACAACCTGGACAGGGCATACCGTTTCACCGATGGTCCGCCCCGGTTGCTGCCGACGGACGCAGACCTTTTCCCCGCAGACGAAAGCGCACGAGCGAGGCGACGACGCCGACAAGGGTCGCCGCCTCTACGAAGATCTTGCCACCGTCGAGAAGGTCGGGATGGCCATCCTTGAGCGCGGGATCCGTAAGGATGCTGTGGAGGAAGAGGAGCATCGCCGCGGGAAAGACCAGGTAATGAAGCTTTCTCCAGAGAGGCCTGGCGAGGCGGGTGCGCAGGAGCGACGACCCAAAAACGAGCAAGAGCAGGTAGAGCGCACCGGCACCGGCGAGGTTGAGTTTGGGCTGCAGCGGAGACTGAATGGGCAGAAGAATGTCGAAGAGCCGGAATCGAGGCGCGTGGAGGAAAAGCAGGACCACCGGATGACTGAGGGTGAGGAAGATGGCGCACCAGGCGGTCCACCGATGAAGGAGGAACATATTGATGCGCCGGTGCGGCCAGTTCCTTACCGGGCTGTAACGCAGCGCGATGAGCAGGCCGATGAGCAGGTTGGTGGTGACCGCTCCGACGGCGCCGAGCCCGAGATACGCGCAAAGATCCAGCAAGGTCATGGCAATTCGCCGTGCAGTTATGGAAACATGCGGGGCGCCGATGGACAATGGCGCAAACTGTGTCTTCGGCAGGTTTTTTTTTGGATCATGCGTTCGCGCGTTGTGCGCTCTGCTTTCTGATGTATCCTTCGTATTCGCTTTGCCCCCGGCCAATACAAGGAGAGTCTCGTGCGTCTGTTCCGGACCATCTCTGCTTCTTCGTTTGATTCTGCCCTCCGCGTTTTGCTGCTCGCAGTCGCCACCGGCAGCTTCGCGCTCGCCGCAGCGGCTCAGGAACCAACGGCAACTCCGGCTCCAACCCCTGGTGCTGCAAAAGAGTCGGGGCCGGCCGCCGGTTTCTCTGCGCTCAAGCTCCGCCAGATCGGTCCCTTCCGCGGCGGGCGTGTGGACGCGGTGGTGGGCGTGCCGGGTGAGCCGCTGGTCTATTACCTTGGCGGAACCGGAGGCGGCGTCTTCAAAACGACCGACGGCGGCCATGTGTGGACGCCGATTACCGATGGCCAGATCAACTTTGGGTCGATCGGGTCCATTGCCGTGGCGGACTCGGACCACAACGTGCTCTACGTGGGCACGGGCGAGAGCGCGATTCGCGGCAATGCGTCGCATGGCGATGGCGTCTACAAGTCGCTCGATGCGGGGAAGACGTGGACCCATGTGAGCCTCGATGACACGGAGCAGATCGGGCAGATTCGTATCGATCCGCGGGATCCCAACCTGGTCTACGTCGCGGCGCTCGGGCACATGGCCGGGCCGAACACGGAGCGCGGCGTCTTCCGCTCGAAGGACGGAGGCAAGACGTGGCAGAAGGTGCTTTTCAAGAGCGACAAGGCGGGCGCGATCGACCTGGCGATGGACGCGACGAATCCGCGGGTGTTGTATGCAGCGTTCTGGCAGGTGGTTCGCAAACCGTGGACTTTTGAAAGCGGCGGCCCGGACGGTGGAATCTGGAAATCGAACGACGGCGGCGACACATGGACGGAGCTGACCCACAATCCCGGCCTGCCCAAAAGCGTGCTGGGGCGGATCGGCGTCACGGTCTCGCCGGCGAACCCCGACCGCGTGTGGGCGCTCATCGAGGCGCAGGATGGCGGCATCTTCCGCTCCGACGACGCGGGCAAGACCTGGAAGAAACTCAACGGCGACAACTCCATCAAGCAGCGCGCCTGGTATTACTCGCAGATCTTTGCCGATCCGAAGGACGAGAACACGGTGTACGCGGTCAACACCGAATTGTTCCAGTCCACGGACGGCGGCAAGAACTTCGCCACGATTCGTAACCAGCACGGTGACAATCACGATATGTGGATCGCGCCCGAGGATCCGAAACGGTGGATCGAGTCGAGCGACGGCGGCGCGCAGATCACCCTGGACGGCGGCAAAAGCTGGAGCACCGAGGACAATCAGCCGACGGCGCAGTTCTATCGCGTGTCGGTGGACAACGATTTTCCGTTTCACATCTACGGCGCGCAGCAGGACAACTCCACGGTTGCCATCGTCAACCAGAGCAGCTCCGGAGCGATTACCGCCAGCGACTTCCACGACGTGGGTGGAGGCGAGAGCGGATGGGTGGTTGCCGATCCCCTGAATTCGAATTTTGTGTATGCGGGATCGTATGACGGCCTGCTCACGCGCTTCGACACGAAAACTGCCTCGCAACGGGATATCAACGCATGGCCGGATAATCCGATGGGCTCCGGCGTGGAGGCGATGAAGTATCGCTTCCAGTGGAGCTTCCCGCTGCTGTTTTCGCTGCATGATCCGCATCGTCTCTATGCCGGCGCCAACGTATTGCTGGCAACCACCGATGAAGGCCAGCACTGGACGGTCATGAGCCCCGACCTGACGCGCAACGACAAGTCGAAACAGGGCCCGTCGGGCGGGCCGATCACGAAGGACAACACAGCGGTCGAGTATTACGACACGATCTTCACGATCGACGAGTCGCCGGTGAAGGCGGGCGTGATCTGGGTGGGGTCCGACGATGGGTTGATCAACGTGACCCAGGACGACGGGAAAACCTGGCAGAACGTGACGCCCAAAGACATGCCGGAGTGGATTCGCATCAACTGCATCGCGGCGTCGCCGTTTGACCCGGGTACAGCCTATGTTGCGGCCACAATGTATCTTTCTGACGATTTTCATCCGTTCCTCTACAAGACCACCGATTACGGCAAAAGCTGGACGAAGATCGTCAACGGCATTACCGGCGATGACTTCACGCGCGCTATTCGCCCGGATCCGAACCAGAAGGGTCTGCTGTTCGCGGGGACCGAGTCGCATCTATATATTTCCTGGGACGACGGCGGCACGTGGCTACCCTTCCAGCTCAACCTGCCCGCCGTGCCGGTCACCGACATCGCCTTCCAGAAGGAACAGGACGACATGGTGCTCGCGACCCAGGGGCGCAGTTTCTACGTGCTCGATGACATGCCCCTGGTCCGGGCCCTGAATCCCGCAAACTTTCAGCGCACGAAGGACATCGTCCTTTTCCCCGTGAAGCGCGCCATTCGCATTTCCGGTGGCGGTGGTTTTGGAGGCGGGCGCAATCCCTCTGCCGGGCAGAATCCTGCGAGGGGCGCGACGATTTACTACTACCTGAAAGCGAAGCCTGAAGGCGAAGTGAACCTGCGCTTCCTCACCGCGTCCGGCAAGCTGGTGCGCGAAGTTTCCAGCAAGCCGAAGCCGGAGCAGGAAAAGCCTGATCCGGACGACGAGGAGCGCCATCGCGCGCAATTGGCCCCGGCTGCCGAGGGTCTCAATCGCTATGTGTGGGATTTACGCTACGACGACGCCACCGGATTTCCCGGACTGCTGATGTGGGATGGATCGCTGCGCGGGCCGCTCGCGGCGCCTGGAAATTACAAAGTGGAGCTGGTGGTCGACGGCAAAACCGAATCGCAGGATTTCACCGTGGTGAAGGACCCGCGCGCTCCCACGACTCCGGAAGACTTCGACAAGCAGCTGGAGCTGGCGCTGAAAATCCGCGACCGCGTCTCGGAGGCGAACAGCAGCGTGGTCGGGATTCGCGCCGCGACCGAACAGCTGATGCCCTGGCTGACCAGCTCAAACGAAAAGGTGAAGAACAGCGCGAAGCAGCTGACTGATGAGCTGACGACGGTCGAAGAGAGCATCTACCAGACCAAACTCAAGGCCGATGAGGACGCGCTCAACTTCCCTATCAGGCTGAACAACAAGCTTGCCTCGGTGGAGAACGTTGTCGAGGACACCGACATCGCGCCCACCGCGCAGTCATACCAGGTTTTCGATGAGCTGTTGGGTCAGCTGCAGGTGCAGCTGGATCACCTTCATCAGATCGAAACGACGGGCATTGAGCAGTTCAACAAGCTGGTGAGGGATGAGAAGATTCCCGCGATTAATCTGACGAAGAAATAAACGGCTTCGGAACTGTTCTCGGTTTTGCTTTTTCGCGACGCGCGTATGCCCGGACGGCTAGTCCCCGCAGACGCACTCTTCCTGCCCGCAATACGAGCAGCATCGACAGACGCCGCGATCCTGCTTTTGCTTTTGCCCGGAGGCCGTGTCGCAGGGCGCGCAGCCCCCGGCGATCGAGGGGATGACCAGCACTTCGTCCCCGTCCTGGAACGCATACTTCTCGTTCCCCAGGAACCGGATGTCTTCCTCGTTCACATAAAAGTTGATGAACTTCCGCACCTGACCGCTCTCATCGCGCAAATGCGTCTTCAGCGCCGGAAACGTCGTCTCGATCTCCGTGATCAGCGCCGGCAAGTTTCCCGCGCTCGACTGAATCTCCCGCGTCCCGTTCGTGTGCTTCTGAAACGCCCCCGGCAGCAAAACCCTAACCGACATAGGCCCCTCCCAGCTCCAGCTCGCTCTCTTCCTTCCGATCGGCAATGTACGTTTCGAAATCCCCCAGCCGTGGACGAATCGCCGCATGCTGCTCGTACGCTCCCTGCAGCACATCCGTCGTCTTCAGCCCGTTGCCGGTAATGCAGCTCACCGTCAGCTCGTCGGGGTGAATGCGCCCATGCGCGTACAGCCGTGCCGTCACCGCTGTCGTCACCCCACCCGCCGTCTCGGTAAACACGCCTTCGGTCTCCGCCAGCTCCTGGATCGCCGACACAATCTCCACATCCGACACGTCCTCGGCCCATCCGCCGCTCTCGCGGATCGCGCGCGCCGCATACACCCCATCCGCCGGATTGCCAATCGCCAGCGAGCGGGCAATCGTCGCCGGCCGCTGTGGCTCGATCGCGTCGGCCCCGTTCTTTACCGCCGTCGAAATTGGCGAGCACCCCGTCGCCTGCGCGCCGAAGAACCGCACTTCCTTTTCCTCCACCAGTCCCAGCTCGATCAACTCCTTAAACGCCTTCCGGATTTTCACGATCAGCGATCCGCCCGCCATCGGCACCACCACGTTGTCCGGCAGCCGCCAGCCCAACTGCTCCGCAATCTCAAAGCCCACCGTCTTCGATCCTTCCGCGTAGTACGGCCGCAGGTTCACATTCACGAATCCCCAGTTGTAGCGGTCGGCAATCTGCGAGCACAGCCGGTTCACGTGGTCGTAGTTGCCGTCGATCCGCACCAGCGTCGCGCCATACACCTGCGTGTTCAGGATCTTCGCCGCTTCCAGATCCGCCGGAACCAGGATGTACGCCTTCAGCCCCAGCCGCGCCGCCTGCGCCGCCACCGCATTCGCCAGGTTCCCTGTCGACGAGCAGCCGACCGTGTCGAACCCAAACGTGCTCGCATTCGCCAGCGCTACCGCCACCACGCGATCCTTAAAGCTCAGCGTCGGCAGGCACACCGCGTCGTTTTTGATCCAGAGATTCCGCGCGCCAATCCGCTCCGCCAGCCGTGGCGCTCGCAGCAGCGGCGTCCATCCCGCTGGCGTCGTCGGCACGTAATCCTCAGGAACCGGCAGCAGCGCCTGATAGCGCCACATGCTCGACGGCCCATCTGCGATGGTCTCGCGCGTAAACGTGTGCCGCGCGGCATCCAGATCGACAATTACTTCCAGCGGAGAAAAACACTCGCCACAGATCGACAGCGGAGCGTTCTCATAACGCTTCCCGCATTCCCGACAGCGCAGTTCGTAAGCAACAGCCATCCAGCCCTCGCAATCGAGAGCGGCATCGGCAAATATACGGGCACGCGTGACGACTTACCAGCGACTTCTGCACTACTGAGGATTGCGCGAGATGCGATACAGCCTGCACCCCGAATCTCATGTTCCCCGCCTCACGGCGAGCGAGAGTTGACACCGTTGTCCTGAATTGCTCAGGCCGGTTGTCGTGGCGTCACAGGGCCCGTCCCTCAGCCACTCTGCATGAAATCCAGGCTCGCTCTTTAGGAGCAAACTTGAACTGTTTCTGTGATACCACAGCTCCCCAACCCGCGCAACTCCCACAACCGGGGGGTAGTGTCCTAAATCCGCGTCGATCGGTTTGCAACCTTCAATTGCCCAAATCAAGACGACAGCGCGTGGACTTCCGGCGAACCCTTTGCGAGACCTTGAGGAGAGCCTTTAGGAACGCATCAGAGGTTGAGTCTCAGGAGTCTTGCATTCATCTTAGCGTCAACCATACGGCGGGCGTGCGCCCTGTCCTGCGCTGCTTTCCATTGCTCTCCCAGAATGAGCGGGAGGAAACTCAGGAAAATGGCTACAAGAATGCCTGCAAAAATGGCTACAAAAATGGCGCCCGCTTCCATGTCAGTCTCCTGCGAAGACCTTACACCTTCCAGGCTTGGATGGGACATCCCGGCGCTGTCCAGCCCAAAAATACTATCAACGCAGATTTGGGACACTACCAACCGGGGATCTAACCATTCTCTTCGCAAATACGATTGGCACGCGGCCCTTGAACCAGTGCCTTTCATTCATTGGATAGGCCAGATGGCCCCACCGTAAACTGAAGAAATGGCGCCGATCCTGAATGCGCAGAACGTCTCGAAACGATTCGGCGCCAAACCCCTGTTCCAGGGCATTTCTTTCGCTGTGCACGAGGAGGCGCGCATCGGCCTCATCGGACCGAATGGAGCCGGCAAGTCCACCCTTCTCGCCATGCTTGCCGGCGAGCAGCTGCCGGACTCGGGCGAAGTCATCTTTCGCAGGCGCGCCCGAGTCGGCTATGTGCGTCAGATTTCCGAATATGCGCCAGGGATCACGGCGCGCAGCGCAATTGAAGCGGCCATGGCCCGTGCGGCCGTGCCTGAGAAGGAACGCGAGCAGCGTTTACGCGAAACCCTGGGTCGAGCCGGTTTTACGGATTACCTGGGATCGGCCGGCCCGGGTATGGATTCCGACGCCACCAGCCTGAGCGGCGGATGGCGCAAGCGGCTAGCAATCGCCGAAGCCCTGGTCGTCAAGCCGGACGTTCTCCTGCTCGACGAACCAACCAACCATCTGGACCTCGAAGGCATCGAGTGGCTGGAAGGCTTGCTGCAATCCGCCACTTTCGCGTTCATCGTGGTTGCGCATGATCGCTACTTCCTTGAGAACGTCGCTACCGAAGTCGTCGACCTGAACCGCATCTACAGCGACGGACTGCTGCGCGTGACAGGCAGCTATTCGAAATTTCTCGAAGGCCGCGAGGCGTGGCTCGAGTCCGAGCAGCGCGCGCAGGAAGGTCTGCGCAATCGCGTCCGGACCGAGATTGAATGGCTCCGGCGCGGCCCCAAAGCCCGCGCCACCAAGGCCAAAGCGCGCATCGACAATGCACATGAGCTAATCGCGCGCCTCGAAGATTCTGAGGCCCGCAGCCGAATAGCAATCGCAGGCATCAGCTTCGAGGCGACGAATCGACAGACCAAACGCCTCATCGAGCTGGACAGTGTCACGATTGAGCTGGGCGGCCGGATGATCCTGCGCGACGTCCGTTTCAGCCTCCATAACGGCATGAAACTTGGCCTGGTCGGCCCCAATGGATCGGGCAAGACAACCCTCTTGCGTGCCATGACCGGCGAATTGCAGGCGAGCGCGGGAACTGTGTGGTGTGCCCCTCAACTACGCGTTGTTTATTTCTCCCAGATGCGTGAGCTCGACGGTAATCTCACCCTGCGCCGCGCCCTTGCACCGCATTCCGACTCTGTCGTGTATCTCGACCAGGTTGTGCATGTCGCCAGCTATGCGGCCAGGTTCCTGTTCACGGGAGAACAACTCAACCAGCCCGTCGAGCGGCTCAGTGGAGGGGAGCGCGCGCGCGTATTGATCGCGCGGCTGATGCTCGAACCGGCCGACGTCCTCATCCTCGATGAGCCGACCAACGACCTCGACATTCCCACGCTGGAGATTCTGGAAGAAGCGCTTCTCGATTTCTCCGGCGCCCTAATGCTGGTCACCCACGACCGCTATCTGCTCGACCGCGTAACCAACTCGGTAGTTGGCCTGGATGGCCAGGGGAACGCAGAGCTGTTCGCGGACTATCTCCAGTGGGAAGAGTGGCGAGCTGCGGGCGGCGCATCGGAAAGCGAAACAAGCACCGCCAATGGCGCAAAGCAGGCGCGGCAGACTGCTTCAGCG
>JBEKIN010000028.1:0-24549 GCA_050011735.1 Acidobacteriaceae bacterium
CAGCTGGCGAAGCCGCCGGTGATTCCCATCGTATTTGGAGCGACGCCGTCGCTGGCGGGGCTGGAAGCGGCCGGGGTAGTGAGCTCGTGGTTCGGGGTGCTGGGGGATTATCGCGCGATGCGGTTTCCGGTTTCGGTGGGGACGCTGCCTGCGGGAAATGTGGTGCTGATCGCAGAGGGCCCGAACGCGATGCCGCCGGGGCTGAACCTGCCAGGTGTGCAATCGCCGACGGTGGCGGTGCGCACGAATCCCGTCGATCCGTACGGGAAGGTGCTGATCGTGACGGGGGCGGACGCGGATCAGACGCTGGCGGCAGCGCAGGCGCTGGCGACAGGCTGGCCGGGACTGCAGGGATCGACGGCAACGATTACGGATCTGCATCTGCCGAAGAGCAATCCGGACGATGCGCCGCGCTGGCAGCAACCGGATGGCAAGGTCCCGTTGTGGAATTACAGCTCGTCGGATTCGCTGCAGGGCGACGGCAACGAGCCGATGACGACGTACTACCACGTGCCGCCCGATCTGTTCTACGGCGATACGCAGAATGTGCTGCTGCACCTGGATTACCGGTATAACGCGATCCCGATTGGGCCGATCTCGAGCATGCAGGTGGAGTCGAACGATGCGTACCTGGGGTCGGTGCCGCTGATCCCGGGCAAGGATGCCTCGAGAGAAACGTCGGTCAACCTGGCGATTCCGGTGGTGAACCTGCGGCCGTTTTCCAACTCGATGAAGTTCAGGCTGACGTTTCAGCTCCTGAAGAGCGGCAACTGCAAAGACACGGTCCCGGCCAATCTGGTGGGATCGATTCTCAGGAGTTCGTATATCGATCTGCGCGGCTTGCCGCACTGGGCGGCGATGCCGAATCTGGAGCTGTTCTCGAATGCGGGGTTTCCGTTTACCCGTTATGCGGACCTGAGCCAGACCACGATTGTATTGCCGGATCAACCGTCGCCGCAGGAGGTGGAAACCTACCTGACGATGATGGGGCATTTTGGAGCGGAGACGGGATATCCGGCGATTCGCGTGACGGTGGCCGGTCCGGATGTGCTGCAGGCGGGGGCGAACGAAGATTTTCTGGTGATCACGACCGGGCAAAGCAATGGAGCGGTGGGGAAACTGGCGGCGGGAATGCCGGTGACGTTCGGCGACAACAGCCTGAAGGTGCAGGACACGCGCGGCTTCTTTTCGACGTTCCACAACATGTGGTGGAAGATACCTGCGACCGATCAGCTGTCGTCGGGAGAGATCGGCACGACAGGTGTTCCGGATGCGCTGATCGAGGAAATCGAATCGCCATACGCGAGCGGGCGGACGGTGGTGCTGGTTGACGTGAAGAGCGCCGCCAATTCTGAACCGATGCTCAAGGCGTTTCTGGAGAGCTCGCAGTCGAGCGCGGTGTCGGGCACGGTGGCACTGCTCGAGGGGACGCGGTTCGAGAGCTATCGCATCGGAAACAACCTGTATCACGTCGGACTTCTGCCGTGGTGGACGGCGGTGGGTTTGTGGTTCATGCAGGTGCCCTGGATGGTGGATCTGGTGGTGCTGGCGATCAGCTTTGTGTTTGCCATCTGGATACGGGGGTGGCTGCGGGCGAAAGCGCGGCGGCGCTTATTGGTAGTCGAGGGCTGATGATGGAGATGCGAGGGCCCACAGGGGGTTAGCGCCGGGAGGGCTAAGAGAGAGTTGGGGGCAGTGGGGGCACAAGGCGGATGGTGCCACCTCCTTCGGGTGATCGCGCGGAAGAGCCCAGAGTGATATGGAAGAAGTAACGATGAACCGAAGCCTCCGCAAGCTGTTGATGGGTCTGGGCCTGGGGGCGATTCTTTGCCTCGGCGGGGCGCCGGTGCGGGCGCAGTCGGCGGTGGAAAAGACGCTGCTCGAAAAGGCGCAATCGCAGGAACAGTCGGGGCATCTCGATCTGGCGGCGCAGACCTGGCAACAGATACTTCTTTCCGACCCTAACAATCAGGAGGCGCTGGCGGGACTGGGGCGCTGGGCGAAGCTGAGCGGGAACGACGCAGAGGCGGAGACCTACATCGAGCGCCTGCGGGCGGTGAATCCGAACAGCCCGGAGATTGCGAAGATCGAAGGCCTGGTGAGCAGTAAGACGCAGAATCAGCTTC
The DNA here is from genome assembly GCA_050011735.1 of Acidobacteriaceae bacterium. Classification (GTDB taxonomy): domain Bacteria; phylum Acidobacteriota; class Terriglobia; order Terriglobales; family Acidobacteriaceae; genus Palsa-343. The sequence continues at coordinate 2,127 of JBEKIN010000028.1, forward strand.
TGCAGCAGGCCGCGGAGCTGGCGAAGAACGGGCACAACGAAGAAGCGCTGAAGATCTACCGCCAGAGCTTCGGGACGCATCCTCCGGACAACTGGGCGCTGGCTTACTACGACACCGAGGCCGCGATCATATCGACACGCGACGATGCCATCGATGGGCTGCGCAAACTCATGGCGAAGTACCCCAGCGATCCGCAGTATGCGATCGACCTGGGGCGCGTGCTCACCTACGCTCCGAAAACGCGGGCGGAGGGCGAGAAGATTCTCGCCCAGTATCCGCAGGACGCAGTAGCACAGGCGGCTCTGCGCCAGGCGCTGGGATGGGATGTGCAGAATCCGGCGACGGTTCCGGCGGTGCGCGAGTATCTGAAGCTGCATCCGGATGCGGAGCTGGCGAGGGAGCTGGAGGAGACCGAGCAGCGGCAGGCGAAGGCCGCGTCGGGTATTGCGCACACGCCGGCGGAGCAGGCCGCCTTCCGGGAACTGGCGGCGAATCGTCTGGCCATGGCAGAGCAGATGTTTGAGGAACTGAACGCGACGCAGCCCACCAATCCGCGGGTGCTGGCCGGACTCGGCTTTGTGCGCATGAAGCAGAACAATTTCGCCGAGGCCACGACGTTCTTTGAGCAGGCGGAAGAGAACGGGCTGCGCAGCCCGCTGGTGACCCAATCGCTGGCTACTTCGCGGTTCTGGAACGCGATGCAGCAGGGCACCGAAGCGCTGAACGCGAACCGGCTGGATGAGGCGGTGAAGAACTATCAGGCGGCGCTGGTGCTGCGGCCCGGCAGCGTGGACGCGCTCACCGGAGAAGCCGGCGCTTACATGAAGATGCAGGAGCCGGAACAGGCGATTCCGCTGTATCAGCAGCTGGTGCGCAAGCAGCCGAAAGCGCCGGCGTGGTGGCGCGGGCTGTTCATGGCGCAGGTCGAGGCGGGACAGGGGAGAGCGGCGCTGGTGACATCGACGCAGTTTCCGGCGGCGCTGAAAAGCAGCGCTGCGAAAGATCCGGAGTATCTGCGAACGCTGGCGCGGGCGTATGTTGCCGTCGGCCTGGATGCCGAAGCGCAGCGCTTTCTGGTGCAGGCGATCAATTTGCATTATCCGGCGGGCGAGGAGCGAATCAAGACCGAGATCACGCTGCAGTACGCCGCGTTGCTGGCGCAGGACAAGAGCTTTACGAAGGCGGCGGGGATCTATCGCGGGATTCTCCGCGCCGATCCGAACAGCGTGCCGGCGTGGCAGGGCATGGTTTCCATGGAGCACCTGGCGGGGCGCGATGCGGATGCGATTGCGGTCGTGGAGCGGATGCCGCCGGACGCCTACGACAACGCGCTGCGCGATGGCGGGTTCCTCTCGATGCTGGCGGCGATTTACCAGAGCCAGAACCACCCGGATGTCGCGGAGGGGTTCCTGGAGCGGGCGATCGGAATTTATGAGGAGAACGGGCAGCCGCTGCCGATTCCGCTGCAGCTGCAGGTGGCGGCGGTCGACCTGGAGCGCAATCATCCGCAGGCGGCGTACGGGATCTACCGCAGCGTACTGACGCAGCATCCGGACCGGCTGGATGGGTGGAAGGGATTGATGGCCGCGCTGCACGCGACGGATCACGACGCGGATGCGCTGGCGCAGGTCCAGCAGATTCCGCCGGCAGTGCGCAAGGCGCTGGCTACGGATGTGGAATACCAGCAGACGCTGGCGGCGATTTATGCGGCGAACGGTGATCAGCGCGGGGCGCTGGCGCTGCTGATGGAAATCCAGGATTACTACCGCGGCGAGGGGAAGAGACCGCCGGCGAGCGTGGATATTGCCACTGCCTGGACGCTGTTCAACCTCGGCGACGACCGCGAGCTCTACCGGCAACTGATGGGGATGGGCGATCGCCGGGATATGAAGGACGAAGAGCGGCGGCAGGTGCAGACGATCTGGGCGTCGTGGGCGCAGCGGCGCGCGGCGCAGGCCGCGGCGGCGGGGAATCCGCGTCGCGGTGTGGATATATTGATGGCGGCGGCGCAGGCGTTTCCGGGAAATCCCGCGGTGAGCAAAGCGCTGGCTGCGGGTTTTGTGCAGGCTGGGCAGCCAAAAGATGCGATGGCGATCTATGAGTCGCTGGACATGACGAACGCGACCCCCTCGGATTATCAGAGCATGGTGGGCGCGGCGATCGCTGTGCAGAACATGAAGCAGGCCGAAGCGTGGCTGCGCGATGCGCTGGGAAAATTTCCTAATGATCCAAAAGTGCTGACATCGGCGGCACAGTTCGAGCAGGCGCGCGGAGATCGCGCCCGGGCAGCGGATTACTGGAGAGCTTCGTTGAATGCGATGCCAACGCCGACACCGACGGCGACGCTCGCGCACGAGTTGGACCAGGCGGATCTGGTGAAGCAAACAAAGCCGGCGAAGCCGACGGATCTGGTGAACCTGCTGAATCCGGAAGGGGACGCAACGGTGGAGGGCGGGGGCGGAGTGCCGCTGCCGAGCTACAGCAATCCGAATCCGACGCGGGCCAGCAACCAGCCGCTGGGGCCCGATCCTTATTACATGGGGACGGCGCCGGTGCAGATTTACAACATTGGACCGCAGGGTGGTCAAGGTGCGAGCGGACTGCCGGATGTGCCGATCCCTGCGCCGGACACCGGAAATACACAGCCCGGAATTGTTCCGATTATGCCGCCGAGCGGAAACGCAGCCCCGATGGAAAGTGGAGCGAACCCGCCGGCCAGGGAGAATCCGAGTACCGCGCAGCCGGAGACTCAGCCGGAGAAGCCTGCGCAGCCGCAAACGAAGCCATACATACCGCAGGCGTCACTGCCGTCTCCCGATGCGGAGACGCAGGTGAGCGAGGCGAGCATTCCAGAGGAGCAGCCGCAGCAACTTGGACTGGAGACGAGTCCGGCGCTGACTCCGCTGCCGAATGCTACCGAGGCGGAAGCGGCCCTGGATGCGGCGAAAAAGCCGATCGATCCGTCGATGGTCTCGACGCAGTACGCGCCGCCGTCCGAAGAGATTCAGCCGAACACCGAGACACCGGATTACTTCGAGAGGCCGCCCTCGACGACGGGAGCAAGCGACGATGAACTGATGCATGAGAATCTGCCTCCGCTGCGCGGGCCTTACGAGCGGCCCTCGATCGTCCGGCAGCGGGATTTACGGGAACAGGCGCAGATCCAGCTGGGCTACATCGAAGGCGAGTACAGCTCCTGGATGGGAGGCACGGGAACGGTGAACCACCGCAGCGGGACAGCGGGGTTCGATTCGCTGACCGCGCTGCAGGCTCCGTTTGAGGCGTCGGCGGCGCTGGGCAGAGCGATGCGGCTGACCATTGTTTCAAACCCGGTGTTCCTGGATTCGGGATCGGCTACCAAGTTGCCGCTACTGCCTGGAGGGGTGGTGGAACAGCTGGGCACGGCGCCGGCGAACTCGGTGCTGAACCAGCAGAACGCGACCGGGGTTGGCGGGGAAGTGCAGTTCGCGACGTCGAATTTCGCCGTCAGCGGGGGCTATTCGCCGTGGGGCTTCCTGGTGGCGAATGTGATTGGGCGGCTGGACTGGAAGCCGGGGAACGGGCCCTTCACGTTCACGGCGAGCCGCGATTCGGTCAAAGACTCGCAGCTTTCGTATTCAGGGTTGCACGATCCGGGATCGGCCGGACCGGGGTTTGAGGGGAATATCTGGGGCGGCGTGAACGCCACGGGCGGAGATGTGCAATTTGGCAGGAGCGATCCCAACTCGGGTTTCTATGTCAGCGCCGGCGGGCAGTATCTCACCGGCGTTCACGTGCAGACCAATGATCGGGTGGATGGAGACGCGGGCGCGTACTGGCGGGTAAAGGAAGTTCCCAACGAAGGCAATCTGACGGTGGGCGTGAATTTCTTCGGGATGCATTACGCGCATAACTCGAACTTCTTTACTTATGGCCAGGGCGGATACTTCAGCCCGCAGGCATACTATCTGGCCAACGTGCCGTTCTCCTTCGAGGGGCGGTATGGGGCGAACATCCACTACAGTGTTGTAGCGGCTTTTGGGGTCGAGGCGTTCCAGCAGGACAGCGTGCCGTTCTTCCCACTGGACCAGGCGCTGGAAGTTGCCAACAGCAACGCATCGTATTCGGCGGAGTCGGTGGTGAGCGGCAACTACGACTTCAAAGGCGAGATGGCCTACCACCTGAGCGATCACTGGTTCGCAGGCGGCTTTCTGTCGCTGAACAACACGCGGAATTACAACAACCAGGTGGTGGGATTCTTCGTGCGCTGGGACTCGAAGGAGCAAAGGGAATCGGACCTGGGCCCGACGGGATTGTATCCGTGGGATGGACTGAGGCCGTATCTGGCGCCGTAGGCGGACCCCCATAGGTAACAAAGCGACGATTACGAGAAAGCGACGATTCTCCCCCAGGAATTGAATTGTGGATTGGGCGGAATCGGTGTTGAATGCATGGGTTGAACCCGTTCCGCAGTGGGGGGCCCTGCCGTGGATCACATTTCGAGTCGCATCCTTTTGCGGGCTGCTCTGGTTTCTCCTGCTCCCGCCTTTGGATCCTCTAACTTCACACAACCAACTCCCGACGAACTGAAGATGATGTCGGATCCGGCAGCGCCGGGGACGGCGAGGAGCAAGCTGGACGGCCGCTGGCAACCGAAATTTGTCTTGCATAAGTGGCGAGGAGGACTTACAAAGGGGCTACGTTTCTCACCTCAATCTGTTATTGCGGATTTCAAGGGATCCGTACGGAATCTTTGAAGTTTTTTTCCAGTCGGTGAGGCTACTGTGGATACCATTCTGCGCCGTACTTTCCTGTTCGCGATTCTGTCCCTGTGGGCAGCGATTCCCGCATGGGGCGTGCCCACGTGGACGCAGCCCACGCCGGAAGAGCTGAAAATGACCTCCGATCCGGCAGCGCCGGATGCCCCGGCCGTGTATCTGTTCCGCGAGGAATTCGTGGACGATAACGTGCATTTTCACCGGGTATATGCGCGGATCAAAATCCTGACGGAAAAGGGGAAAGAGGAGTTCAGCGACATTGAGATTCCCTATGAAGGGGGAGGCTCGGACATCAAGGCGGTGGAGGGGCGCACGATTCACGCGGATGGGACGGTGATTCCGTTCACGGGAAAGCCCTACAGCAAGGAGCTGGTGAAAAGCGGCGATGTGAAATGGATGGCGAAGGTCTTCAGCATGCCCGATGTGCAGGTGGGCAGCATTATCGAGTATCGCTGGGAGCTGCAATACAACGATAACTGGTATATACCGCCGCGCTTCTATCTTCAACAATCCGTCTTCACGCACAAGGCGCACTATCACTTCGTACCGCTGAACATGGCGACCACCACCAAAATGCTGATCAGCAAGGATGCGTTCGGGAAGGAAAACGTGGCGAGCCGGCTGCTCTACTATCCGAATCTGCCGCCGGGGGTGAAAGTGCGGGCGGGGATGGATGGCTACGACCTGTTGGTCGACAATGTTCCGGCGCTTACCGAGGAGGAATTTTCGCCGCCGCTGGATAGCTATGCCTACCAGTTGCTCTTCTACTATTCGTCTGCCCCTTCGGGGGCGGATTTCTGGAAAGACGAGGGCAAGGTCTGGTCGAAGGATGTGGATCGTTTTGCCAACCCGTCTGACAAGATCCGCCAGGCGGTAGCGGGGATTGTGGCGCCGGGAGATTCCGACGAGCAGAAGCTAAGGAAGATTTATACGGCGGTGATGACCCTGGACAATACACGATTCTCCCGGGAGCGCTCGCTGGCGGAGAACAAGGCTGAAGGTCTGCGCGTAAAAGCGGCGGCGGACATCTGGGAACAGAAGCGGGGAAGCGACGATGAGATCACGCGGCTGTTCATTGCGATGGCGCGGGCAGCGGGACTGAAGGCCTGGGCGATGGCGGTGACAGAGCGGAACAAGGCTCTGTTCAACGGCGGATGGCTGGACTGGAGCCAGCTGGAAGACGAGATCGCGATCGTCAACCTGGGAGGCAAAGAGGTATTTTTCGATCCCGGCCAGCGCTATTGCGAATTCGGCAAGCTGCACTGGGTGCACACCCAGCTACCCGGGATTCGGCAGAGCGACAGCGGACCCGCGCTGATGACGAGTCCAGGAGCCACTTACCAGGACAATCAGATGCTGCGAACCGCAGATCTGGCGCTGAGCGCGGATGGCACGCTGAAGGGCGCGGTGCGCATCTCGATGGGCGGAGCGGAAGCGCTGCGCTGGCGGCAGGAAGCTCTGAAGACTGACGAGCAGGAAGTGAAGAAAGACTTTGAAGCGATGCTGCAGGGCCAGGTACCCGATGGCGTCGAGATAAAGACCAATCACTTCGTGGGACTGACGGATAACACAACGGCTCTGCTGGTGGTGATGGATGTGAGTGGAAGCCTCGGGACACAAACGGGGAAGCGGGTCTTTTTGCCGAGTGCCTTTTTTGAGGCGAGGGAGAAATCTCTGTTCGCCGCCGGGAAGAGGGAGAATCCGGTGGACCTGCACTATCCGTATGTTACGCAGGATAAGGTTGACCTGGTGCTGGCGCCGGGACTGGCGATCGAAAACCTGCCGAAGGCCGCGAGCATTCCGATTCCGCAGATGGCGTTATACAAGGCGGATTACAGCAACGCGGGAAGCACGTATCACCAGGAACGGGTGATGGCGATAGGCAACACGCTCTATAAGGCGACCGATTATCCGCAGCTGCGGGAGTTTTTTCAGAAGACGGGAGCACAGGACCAGGAACAGGTGGTGCTGAAGCGGTCGGCGGAAGGGAGCACGGCCGGGGATGCGGGGAAGAGCGAGTGATTCTGGGCTCAGAGCCGGGGGTTCGGGAAATATGTTGGGCTGTCGGTCGCTGAGGTTTTCTGCCATGGGACTTACTTATCGTCGTTTTCTTTTGCTCTTAACTGTGGTTGTGTGTTCACCCGCGTTTGGCGCTGCCAACTGGAGGCAGCCGACGCCGGACGAGCTGAAGATGACTTCGGATCCGAAGGCTCCGGATGCGCCGGCCGTGTATCTGAATCGGGATGAGTACATGGACGTGAAGGGGCACTACGATCGCGTTTATGCGCGCATCAAGATCCTGACGGAAAAAGGCAGGCTGCAGTTCAGCGACGTGGAGATCCCCTATCGAGCGGGAGTGCTGAACGTGAGGGCACTGGAGGGCCGAACGATCCACAGCGATGGCACGATCGTCCCGTTCACCGGCCAGGCGTATAGCAAGGAACTGGTGAAGTCCGGAGACGCGCGGGTGATGGCCAGGGTCTTCAGCATGCCCGATGTGCAGGTGGGGAGCATTCTGGAGTATCAGTATGAGCTGCAGTACGACGATATGTGGATCTTCTACCCGGAATGGACGCTGCAGGAGCGGGTTTTCGTGCACGAGGCGCACTACCATTTCATTCCGTACCCGATTGCCCTGAACAGCTCGAATTTTCTGATGGTGCCCGATCCGCAGGGGCGCCTGACGCCCGCGACTCGCCTGCAGTACGATGCGTCGCTGCCGCCGGGGGCCAGGTTTCAGGATCTGCCGAGCGGAACCGATCTGGTGATGAACGACGTGGCCGCGATCCCGGATGAGCCTTACTCGCCGCCGCTCGGCAGCTTCTCGTACCGGCTTTTTTACTACTACACAGGGAACTTTTCGGCGCAGGATTTCTGGAAGGGCGCGGGAAAGAGCTGGTCGCAGAAGGTGGACCGGTTTGCGGCGCAGTCGGACGCGATCGGCAAGGCAGTGACCGGCATAGTGGCGCCGGGAGACGCGGACGAACAAAAGCTGAAGAAGATTTACGATGCCGCGATGACGGTGGAGAACACGGAGTTCTCGCGCGAGCGCTCTGAGGCAGAGAACAAGGCGCAGGGCCTGCAGGTGAAGACGGCGGCGGACATCTGGGCGCAGAAGCGGGGGACGCCGAATGAGATTACGCGGTTGTTCATCGCCATGACGCGGGCAGCGGGGATGAAAGCTTCGGCCATGATCGTGACCGAGCGCGACGAGCGGGTGCTGAATGCGAACTACCTCCACTGGGACCAGCTGACGGACGAGATTGCCATTGTGACGGTGGGCGGCAAAGAGATGTATTTCGATCCGGGGCAGCGATATTGCGACTACGGCAAGCTGCACTGGAAGCACACGCAGGTCCTGGGAATCCGGCAGACCGATAACGGCACCGAGGCGGTTCTGACTCCGGCGGCGGAATACAAGGACAGCGTGGTGGATCGCAAGGCAACTCTGCAGCTGGGCCCGGACGGGACGCTGCAGGGGACGATTACGCTTTCGATGACGGGCGTCGAGGCGCTGCGCTGGCGGCAAGTGGCGCTGCGTAACGACGAGGAAGAGACAAAGAAGCGGATTGGAGATGAACTGCAGCGGCTGGTCCCCGACGGCGTGCGCGTGAAGACAACGGGGTTGACGGGGCTGACCGACGAGTCGCTGCCGCTGGTGGCGACGCTGGAAGTGAGCGGCAGCATGGGCACGGCGACGGGGAAGAGAATCCTGCTGCCCGGCTCTTTCTTTGAGGCAAATGCCAAGCCGCTGTTTCCGGAGGAGAGACGCGAGAATCCCGTGGACCTGCACTTTCCTTATGCGGTGCGAGACTCGGTGAAGATCGCGCTGGCGCCGGGACTGACGGTCGACAGCCTTCCGGCGAATGCGCAGGTTCCGTTTCCAAAGAACGCGGATTACGTCGCAAAGTATGGCGGATCGGGCAGCGTGTTTCAGCAGGCGCGGCTGATGGCGCTGGGCAAGACGGTTTACAGCAAGGACGAGTATCCGCAGCTGCGCGATTTCTTTCAGAAAGTAAATGCGCAGGATCAGCAGCAGCTGGTGCTGGATCGGGCGCCGGCGGCGGCCAGTGCTGCAGGTGGATCGGGGGCGAACGAGTGAGCGATCGGATGGCAGAGAGCAGAGCACAGAGGACAGCGGTCAACGACCGGCGGACCATGCGCGGCGCGCAAATTTGGACGGGTGCCCTGTTGATGCTGGGTTGCGCCGGGATGGCGCATGCGTCGAAGGACGCGCAGCTGCCGGACTGGGTGTTGCAGGCTTCGACGGACGCGCCACTGAAAGGCGATTGGCGCGACGCGAAGGCGGTTTACCTGCTCGAGGACACGCTGCTCACAATCCAGCCGGACGGGCGGCCGGTGGAGCGATATCGAGCGGTGGTCAGGATCCTGCGGCCGCAGGGGCGCAATGAAGCCCATCCTGTGACCTGGTTTACGAAAGACGAGAAACTTGAGTCGTTTCACGTGTGGAGTATTGGGCCGGACGGGCACCACTACGCGATGAAGGATGCAGAGTACATAGAGTCCGGCGATGTCGGCGCTGGGGAAGGCATTCTCTACGGGGATATTCGGATGAAGGTGGCATCGCCGCCAGGCGCCGATCCAGGCGGTGTGGTGGCGTGGGAGTACGTCAAGCAGCTTTCTCCGTATTTCGCCGAGGACACGTGGAGCTTTCAAAATTCGGTGCCGACGGTTCGGTCGGTGTACGAGATCGATCTGCCGGGGGCCTGGCACGAGGAGGCGGTGTGGTCGCGGCACGCGCGCGTGGAACCGGCAGAGACAGCTCCCGGTCACTTCCGCTGGGAGCAGGCGAATATCGACGGCATCGATTTGACGGATGTGCCGCTGCACCCGGCCTGGGAGGCGCTGGCGGGGAGGATGACGGTGCATTTCAGCGCGGATCCGTTGCCGGAAGGGGACGCGCTGTGGTCGAAGATCGGCAACTGGTATTACGGCCTGGCAGCGCCGCGGAGCGAGGGCGGAGGAGATGTGGCATCGACGGCGCGCACGCTGGCCGGGGATGGCGATTTCATGGCGAGACTGGCGAAAGTCGCCGACTTTATGCAGCAGCAAATCCGGTATGTCGGGATCGAGATCGGCATCGGGGGATGGCAGCCGCATCCGGCGCAGGATATTTTCCGAAGCCGGTATGGAGACTGCAAGGACAAGGCGACCCTGACGGTGGCCATGCTGGACGCGGTTGGAATTCGCGCGGCGTGGGTGAGCGTGGACGATCGGCGCGGGGTGATCGATCCCAATGCACCGTCTCTGTTCGGCAATCACATGATTGCGGCGATCGAGATTCCGAAGGGGTATGAGAACCCGCGACTGCAGGCGGTGGTGACGACGAAGTCGGGAAGACGGTATCTGATCTTCGATCCGACGAACCCTTATGTGCAGGTGGGGCAGTTGCCGGATTACGAGCAAGGAAGCTATGGTGTGCTGGCGGCCGGCGACGACAGCCAGCTGATCCAGCTGCCGATTCTGAATCCGGACGCGGAATCGATTGACCGGAAGGCGAAGTTCGAACTGGCGGCGGACGGAACACTGAAGGGCGATGTGACGGTGCTGCGGTCGGGGGCCTCGTCGTGGACAATGCGCGACCGGCTGGCGACGGACAGCGACAAGGAACAGCGGGAGCTGGTGGAGCGATTGCTGCAGCATGATTTCTCGACGTTCACGCTGGGAGATGAAAAGGTCGCGCACGTGCGGGATCTGGATAAGCCGCTGGAGATGGATTATTCAGTGACGGCGCCGCTGTATGCGAAGGGAGCGGGCAGTTTGCTGCTGGTGCGGACGCGCGTGGTGGGCAGCGACGCGGAGGGTCTGGACGAAAAGCCGCGCAAGGTCCCGATCAGCTTTACGGGAGTGGGGACCTGGAGGGACGATTTCGACGTGAAGATCCCGGCGGGGTACACGGTGGACGATGTGCCCGATCCGGTGAGCCTGGATGTGGGATTCGCGACATATCACAGCGAGGTGAAGGCCGAGGGTGGAGCGCTGCACTACAAGCGTGAGTACGTGCTGAAGAAGCTGGAACTGGAGCCGGGCGAGTACGGGAAGCTGCGCAAGCTGGAAGCGGCGATCACCACGGACGAGAACAGCGACGCGGTGCTGAAGAAGCAGTAGGGAGGCCCGCGGGCCGATCGCGGATCGACCCGGCACGACTTACTTACTCATGGGTTACGGAGCGCCTCCATCTGAGCCTCCAATTCCGGCAGGCTGAGACCTGCGGGACTCGTGCCCTTCTTCGCCATCCAGTCCTGGTCTGCGATCGCGTAGACTTCGTCGACATATTTTGCGAAGAAACTCCAGGTCATGGTGTAGAACTCTCCCCATGAGATGACGCGGGCTCCGTCGGCGGTGTAGCCGGCAAGGACGACGGCGTGACCTCCGGTGATCTGGTTGTTTGTGGTCTGAACGTCCCATACGGCAGGGGTCTGCGCGGGCGGATCGGGATTAATGTAGTAGGGCACCTGGAGGCCGATGTAGGCAACGCCGCAGTCGTAGATGGTGTGCTTCACATCGTCGACCATGCGGGGATCGACCTCGACGAACGCCGAGATTTTTTGCACGCTTGCCGCAGTCGGCCCGGTGGGCGCTCCCGTTTTCAGAAGGTAAGTAAGCACCTTCTGTTCGTTGCCGCCGGGACCTTCCCCTTTTTCTCCGGGTGTGTAGCCGCAGGCGCGAATGTAGAGCTGTTCAACGTCGGAGTCGGGCTCTGTGTCGATGGCGCCGGCGGTGTTGATGCTCCAGACCTGCAGCGCGTGATAGAACGCGGCGCAGGTGCAATCGCCGAGCGTGTCATTGAGCATCATGCCGAGGTTTGTCGGCATCTTTGCGGTCCAGTCGCAGGCCGGCGGCGGAGGAGCGATCGTTTTGCCGGCGAGCAGAGCGCTCATGTGGGGAATGCGTGGGTCGTAGGTTCGGGCGAGACGTCCAAGTTTGCGAGCCATGGGATCTCCTGATTCGAAAGTCGGGTTGCCGATTTTCAGATTCTTCCTGGGAATCGGGCCTGTAGAGCGTTGAAGAAGGCGTTAGCGAGTTTTTGAAATCCTGATGGATATGGGTGGAGTTCGTTGGCCCAGTCGGCTGTGGCAAGGATGCCCTGGGTTTGGATCAGAGTGAAGTTGTTGTTTGGATCGCCCGCAAGCTGGAACAGAAGGTCGTGGAACCTGATCAGCGCCTGATGGAGGAGCGCCGTGCCGTTGGCTGCATTGCCGGTAAACGAGAGGGATGGCTGGAGCCAGGGGCCTGCACACACGGGATGGCTTCCATTGGGAATGGGGAAGTCATAGCAATGGCCGAATATCGGCACGCCGGGCGCATAGCTGTCGCGGAAGGCGAAGAGGTCCCGGTAGGAGGCCTCCACCATGTCGAGCACGCCCTGAAAGCGGGCGGCGTCGAGCCCGCCGCCGGCGTAATCGAGGAAGATGCAGAACTGATTGCCGGCGATGTCGTCGCCGCCGCCGGAGAACAGGATCGCGTCGGGTCCCTGGTTGAGCCAATTCGCGGGATCCTGGATGCTTTGGATCATGCGCTCCTGTTTTGGCACGGACATTTCCTCGCTGGTTGCATCGCCGAAGTGGGAGACGTTCTGGATGGCGGGATTGGGGTTCCCCATCTTCTGCAGCTGCGCGATGATGTCGGTGTCGCCGGTGAGTGAGAGTCCGTTGCCGTCGAGAGGATAGTCGAACCAGGAATCGCCATGCGCGAGCATGACGAGTGGAGTGGCCGGCGCGGGGCCTGCCGCCGCAATCCCTCCCGGCGCAGCTGACATCGTTGCGGTGTGAGCTGTTGCTTTGATGGCGGCAATTTTCGCCTGATGCTGTTTTGTGCGGTCGGCGATTTCGGAATTGATGGCGTCGCGAAGCTGCTGGCGAAGGGCGATACTCTGGCGCATGGGCGTATCTCCGGATGAGGATAAATGAGCAGCGGCGTACTCCCTGATCTCAGTCCCCGCAGGTTGGTAACGCAAGCGGCAGGGCGCGATGGAGGAGGCTCGCAAGCGAACTCTCCTGGGATCATCCGGGGCCAGTAAAGGCAGTAAGGCAGTAAGGCACACCATATTGACCGGTTGCCTGCCAACTGTCAACGGGGAAAATCGGCTGATGTCGGGGCAGCGTAAGACGATTCACGTTCTTTCCGGCTTGGCTAAAGACGCAGCGACGCGAGCTGGCCTATTTCCAGACGTGAGGAATGTCGCCGGCCGGTTTGTGCTGGGTAATTTCGGAGTAAGTAATGGCGAAGTCGGTGCTGAGGTCGCGCGGCGCCCAGTTGCGATCGCGATCGGGTAACGACAGGTTGAGCTGCGAGAGGGTCCTGCCGGCGTCGACCTGCGCTTTCACGGCGTTGTAGAGGTCGGAGAGAAAAGTTCGCTGACCGGCGAGAATCTCGGGGCCGCCGGCGTCGCCGTGGCCGGGAACGACATGGAGCGGGTGGAACTGCTCGGCGCGCTGCAGAACCTCGGGCCAGTTGGCGATGTTGGCATCCCAGAGCTTGTTGCGCGGACCGTTGACCGCTGCGTCGCCAGTGCAGAGGATGCGCTCCTTTGGCAGCCAGACGAATCCGTCTCCGCGCGTATGGGCCCAGCCGAGGAACCAGAACTGCACTTCGCGCGTGCTGTCTTTGAGGATAAAGGGACTGGTGCGGAAGGTGAGCTCGGGGCGGGGAGCATCGGTGAGCTGGAGGGAACGGACATCTTCACGTTCGTCCGCGGTGGCCAGCCATCGCTGCGGCTCGTAGCGATTCATTTCGTCGACAACGCCCTCGTAGGCGAAGGTGGTTGCGCCTGCATTGGTCCAGATTATGTTGCCGTAGGCGTGATCGCGATGGGCATGCGTGTCGAAGACGAAAAGGACGGGTTTGGGAGAGAGCTGGTGAATGTCGCGGACCAGTTCGCGGGCGCGGCCGGGATAATTGGCGTCGACGACGATGAGGTAGTCCTTCATCTCGATCACGACGTTATTGCAGTAGCCTTTCGAAGAATCGCCGGGGAGAAACCAGACACCGTCGGCAATCCTGAGCGCGTTGAGGCGATCTGTGTCTGCAGCTCTCGTGAACGGTGCGAGGAGGAGCAGGAACAGAGGGAAACCGAGAAAGCGCCGGAGCAAACAACGGGTTGAGCAATTCACAGCGGACCTATCTTCGTTCCTTCTGCACGGGGACGACCTGAACGGTGGTGTCACGCATTTCAGTGAGGAAGCGATTGATGATGGAGCCGCGCAGAAGGATATCCCAGCGCGAGCGCGCTGACTGGCCGAAGACGACGTGGGAAATGTTCTCTTTGCGGGCGAACTCGATGAGGGCGTCGGCGACTTTTTTGTCCTTGAGGGTAACGACGCGCGCGCCCAGATCGCGCGCCATGCGCTGATAGTCCTCGAGGCGGGCGAAGGCCTCGGGATCGCCGTGGCGATGGTCGCTGTCGGGAGTTTCGACGTAGACAACGTACCAGTTGGTGGCGAGGCGGCCGGCGATGCGGGCGCCGACGCGAACGAGGCGTTCCATACCGGCGCGGGGCGAGAGGCAAACCATGACCTTCTCGGGGATGGGGGCCTGCTCGAGTCCCTGATTGCGGCGGTACTCGGCGGCGGCGGCGCCCACCTGTTCGGCGGTCGTGCGCAGAGCCAGTTCGCGGAGCATGTTGAGATTGCCCTTGCGGAAGAAATTAGCGAGGGCCTGCTCGACTTTTTCGGGGGCGTAGATCTTGCCCTGGCGGAGGCGATCGCGCAGCTCGTCGATGGTGATGTCGACGTTGACGACCTCGTCAGCGTGGCGCAGGAAGCTGTCGGGGACGGTTTCGCGAATCTGGGTACTGGCAGAGCGGGCGACGGCGTCATTGAGCGTCTCGAGGTGCTGGACATTCATGGCGGTCATGACGTTGATGCCGGCGTCGAGCAGCTCGAGGACGTCTTCGTAGCGCTTATGGTTGCGCGAGCCGGGGACGTCGGTGTGGGCCAGCTCATCGACGATGCACCAGGCGGGATGACGGGCGAGGATAGCCTCAAGATTCATCTCGCGCAGGATGACGGAGCGGTACTGAATTTCCTGGAGCGGGACGATCTCCAGGCCTTCGACAAGCGCGGCGGTCTCGGCGCGCCCGTGAGGCTCAATGAGGCCGATGACGATGTCGATGCCCTGGCGGCGCATGAGGTGCGCGTCTTCGAGCATGCGGTAGGTTTTGCCGACGCCGGGAGCGGCTCCGAGATAGACACGAAGGCGGCCAGGCTCTGGAGTATCGGAATGGGGCGGCGTGAGGTCGCGCGCGAGGCCCTGGGTCGGATCGGGAGGTGGAACGGGCGGCGTGGTCATCCGACCTCCACGGGGTGACGGTCTGGTTCGGCGACGGCGATGGGGAGCGTGAAGCGGAAGGTTGTCCCCGCGCCAAGCCGGCTTTCCACGGACACCTGGCCACCCTGAGACTCAACGAGGCGGCGCACGAGCGCGAGGCCGAGCCCGGAGCCGCCGCCGGCGGGGTCGCCCGTAAACCTGCCGAAGATGGTGGGCAGACGCTCGGCTTCGATGCCGCGGCCGTTGTCGTGGACGAAGAACTGAACGCGCTCCTGCTGCTCGGCGGCTCCGAGGCGAATGTGTCCGCCTTCCGGCGTATAGCGGAGGGCGTTGGCGATGAGGTTGTCGAGGACGGTGCGGAGCGCGCGCCGATCGGCCTGAACGTAGGCGACATCCTCAAAGGCAATGAGCTCGATGTCGATGTTCTTGTCGTGAGCCGCATCGCGGGAGCGCACGATGGCATCGCAGAGGGCGTCGATGGGACGGACTTTCTCAATGCGGAGCTGGCGGCGGCCGGTTTCGAGTTCGGCGACTTCGATCAGGTCGAGCATCAGATCGTCGAGATGTTCCGCCTCCTGGGCGGCGCTGGTGGCGATCTCCATCTGGAGCGGGCGCAGCTCGCCGGCGTGGTTCTGCGTGAGCGCATAGAGGGAAAGCCGCAGGCGCCGGATGGGCTCGCGCAGCTTCTGCGAGGCGACAGAGAGAAAGCGGGATTTGAAGCGGTCAACCTCGGCGATTTCGGTTACGTCCTCCAGCAGCGTGACGGCGCCGAGGAGCTTGCCCTCGCTGTCACGCATGGGCGTGGTGCGCAGGCGATAGCTGCGCTCCGCCTTGCCAATGCGCATGGGGAGCAGCGCGGCCTGGCCTTCCTCCGCGGTGGTGGCGCGCTGCATGGAGACGGCAGCGCGGATGGCGTTGAGGATTTTGTCGCCGCCGGGCGTGGTGGCGAGGACCATGCGGTCGACTTCCGCGCCCCCCGACGTGCCACCCAGCAACTCCACCGCGGCCTGGTTGAGCTTGAGCACCTGGCCTTTGCCGTCGGTGACGATGACCGGCTCAAAGATGGAGCGCACGACGGCGTCGATGAGCTGGAACTCCATCTGGCGGCGGCCGGATTCGGTTTCGCGAAGGTCGCGGAGCTGGATGGCGAGACGGTTGAGCTCGGTGGCGATCGTGCCGAGGTCGTCTTTGGAGCGCCACTCGACACGCTGATGAAGATCGCCCTGGCCGATGCGCCGCGCCACCCGCGCGGTATGACGCAGCGGGGTGATCACCAGGAAGAGCATGACCGCGGAGATGATGGCGGCAGCGGCGATGGAGAGGCCGCAGGCGGCGATGAGACGGGCGCGAAGCTCATTCTGATGACCACGCAGTGCGGTGACGGTGGTGTAGCGGCGCGTGGAGAGCTGATCCAGGTCTCGGCGCAGCTCGACGTGAAGGGATTCGAGCGACTGGGTGAGCTGGGTCGAGTCCTCAGTCGGGTGTTGCGCGAGGCGCTCGTGTTCCTGCACGAGCCGGTCGACGGGAAGGGAAGGATCGAAGCCGCGCACATCATCCGCGGCAGCGCGGAGGAGGATCTGGGTGTGGCCTGCCTGGTCGCGAAACTCGGCGAAAGTGGCGTTGCCGGTCGCGATGCGGGCGGCAATCAGTTCCTCATGAGCGAGAGCGCCCTGGGCCGAAGCAAGCGAGGCAACGGCGGCTTCGGCGACATGAACCTGCGCATCCAGCGCCGCAAGGCGCACGAAGGAGGTGCGCACCAGCAGGCTGACCGTGGCGACCAGCGCGATGAGCAGAAGACAGCCGAGGATCAGTCGTTGGTAGAGACCGAGCATGGGCGGAAACGACGCAAATCCCTGAATCTTGAGCGTAGTGGCGTGGCGCTGGCGATGCAAGAGAAGACGTGCGCCTCAAGGCGCAACCTCGGATTGCTCGCCTCATTTCATTCGGGGGTCCTTCGACTCTCTGCGCTCGCCCAGGATGCCGCGTGATTCGCGCTTCGCATCGGCGGGTCACAAATTTCCACGGGAGGGTTTGCGGGGTTACGATGAGGGAGCAGGCGGCGTAAACAGCATGGACCTCAGGGACAAGCAAGCGGCGCTGGAAGAGCGGCTGCGGACGCTGGGCAGCGTCATTGTTGCCTACTCGGGCGGCGTGGACTCGGCGTACCTGGCGTGGGTCGCACATCGCGTGCTGGGCGAGAAGATGCTGGCCGCGCTGGCCGATTCAGCGTCGCTGGCGAGGAGCCACTACGCCGACGCGCTGGCATTCGCCGAGGAGAACGGGATTCCACTGCTGGTTCTGGAGACGAAGGAGCTGGAGCGCGAAGCGTACGCCGCGAATAACGGCGATCGCTGCTTCCACTGCAAGGATGAGCTGTTCACGGTTCTGGAAACGGAGCGCGCGAGGCGGGCGTTTGGCGCGGTAGCGTATGGATTGAACCTCGATGACGGGAAAGATTTTCGCCCCGGGCAGCGGGCGGCTGCGGAACATCATGTGGTGGCTCCGTTGGCCGACGCTGGACTGAACAAGGCGGAGATTCGTTCGCTGGCCGAGGCCGCTGGATTGCGGGTGTGGGACAAGCCCGCGTCGGCGTGCCTCTCGTCGCGCATCGAATACGGGCGGCGCGTGACCACGGATGCGCTGCGCCAGGTGGAGGATGCCGAGGAGGCGTTGCGGGCGCTGGGCCTGCGGCGGTTCCGCGTGCGGCATCACGGGAGCGTAGCGCGAATTGAGATTGCGGAAGAGGAGATGGCGACAGCGCTGGAGCCGGGTTTCTTTCGCAGGATGGCAGCGGCGGTGCGGAGTGCGGGCTTTCCTTATGTAGCGGTGGATTGCGACGGGTACCGCTCAGGCTCGATGAACGAACTGCTGCCCGCGGAGATGCTGCGGGGCAACCAGGGTTCACGCACGGCGAGCGAGGAAGCGGTCGGCAAGGCCGGTCAGCGACCAATGACGCTATGAAAATTGGCAAGATTGAGTGCTTTGCCGGAATCTCCGGAGACATGCTGCTGGGGGCGCTGGTTGATGCGGGCGTGCCGGTGGAGGTTCTGCAGAAGGCGTCTGCGGCGCTGAAGATTGGGGCTGAGCTGCGGATCCATTCCGTGGATCGCGGCGGGATTCGGGCTACGAAGGTTGACGTGCTGGAACATGGGGTTCCTGCGGAGGGTGCAGGAGACCACGGGCACGACCATCCTGGGAGCGATCACCATCATCATGGTGGACACGGGCACTCGCACAGCAGGAACTGGCCGCAGATTCGGGCGCTGATCTCTGGCGCGGAACTGCCTGCGTCGGCGAAGAAGATTGCTCTGCGGGCGTTTGAGCTGCTGGCGGAAGCCGAGGCGAAGGTGCACGGCATTGCACCGGAGGAGGTCCATTTCCACGAAGTCGGCGCTGTGGACACGATCACGGATATCGTGTGCGCGGCAGTGGGGCTGTCGTCGCTGGGCGTGACGCAATGGCGCTGCTCGGCGGTGAATGTAGGCAGCGGATTTGTGAATTGCGCACATGGGCGCATGCCGGTTCCGGCTCCGGCGACGGCGGAACTTCTGAAGGGCGTGCCCGTGTATTCTGCGGGGCCCGAGATGGAACTGACGACGCCGACCGGGGCGGCGATGTTGCGGGCTCTGGGGTGCGATTTCGATACGCAGCAGCCGCTGGCTGTGAGCGCAATCGGCTACGGCGCAGGCGGACGCAACCCGGAGAGCTTTGCAAACGTGCTGCGGTTGTCGATTGGAACGCCAGCCGAGCGCGACACCGGCAAGCGATCATTCTCAGGAGATCGAGTAGTAGTGCTGGAATGCGCCCTGGACGATGCGACGCCGCAGGTTCTTGCGCACGCGATGGAACTCGCGCTGGAGCATGGCGCACTGGACGCGATGGCCGCGCCGGTGACCATGAAGAAAGGCCGGCTGGGAACGTTGCTGACCGTGCTCTGCAAGCCGGAACATGAAGATGAGCTGGAGAAGCTGCTGTTCCGCGAGACGACGACGCTGGGCATCCGGCGGCGCGAAGAAGAGCGCGTGATTCTGGAGCGGGAATTTGTAACCGTCGACACGCAATATGGAAAGGTTCGGATGAAAATCGCGTCGGCAACGGGCGAAATCCTGAACGCAATGCCCGAGTACGAGGATTGCCGGCGCGCGGCGCGCGAGCATGGGGTAGCGTTGCGAGCGGTGATGGAAGCTGCGATGGCAGCGTATAGCGAGATCGGCAGCGCGAAGGTGAAAGCATGACGCGCGAAGTGATTCTGCAGCTTCTGGAGAGCGTTCAGGCGGGCGCGACGACTCCGTCAGCCGCTCTGCGCGAGCTGGCGCGACTGCCTTACGAGGATGCGGGGTTTGCGCGCATCGATCACCATCGGGCATTGCGGCTGGGTTTGCCGGAGGTGATCTACGCTGCCGGAAAGACTCCAGCGCAGGTGGCGGAGATTTTCGAGCGCATGGCGGCGGCGGGGGGAAGCGTCCTGGCCACGCGGGCCGACGCCGATGCGTATGCGGCGGTCAAGCTGCGTGTCCCGGAGGCGGTGTATCACGAACAGGCGCGCATCATCGGGTTGAAACGGGGCGGAGCCGAGAAGTCAGGGCCGGTGGCCGTGGTTTGCGCGGGGACCAGCGACTTGCCCGTGGCCGAAGAGGCTGCTACCACGGCCGAGTATCTGGGACTCGACGTTGCGCGCATCTGGGATGTCGGCGTGGCAGGACTGCATCGCGTGCTGGCGGCTCGCGAAGAGCTCACCGCGGCGCGGGCAGTGATCGTGTGCGCGGGCATGGAAGGCGCGCTGCCCAGCGTGGTCGGGGGACTGGTGGCTGCTCCGGTGATTGCGGTGCCGACCAGCGTCGGGTATGGCGCCGCCTTTGGCGGGGTCGCGGCGCTGCTGGGGATGCTGAATTCCTGCTCGCCCAACGTGTGCGTGGTGAATATCGACAACGGATTTGGCGCGGCGTATGTGACGGCGATGATGGTGCGGAGCCAGGATCGCGCAGAAGATCGGGAATCCGCGAGTCACGCGGGAGTGAAGGGCAAGAGCGAGGCGGAGGCCCAGGAGCCCGGCACGGCGCTGCTGAATCATCGTTAAGTGACCAGCAGAACTTTGCCGTTGGGATGCTCGTGTTCGGCGAAGTCCTGAGCCTTGCCCGCTTCTTCCAGCCAGAAAACTTTCGCAATCGGGATGGTGAATTCCCCGCGGGCGACATCCTGTGCCAGCTCGTAAAGGCGCGTGGCGTCGGGTTGCGCCCGGATAGCGTTCACCTGGATGTTTCTGCCTGCGGCCTCTTTGGGCTCGCCAAGAACGGAGCCGAGCACGCCACCGGGCTTGATCGCGGGCAGCAATTTGGCGATCGTCTCCCCGTCAACGGTGTCCGCAATGGCGTCGAGGTTATGCAGGGTTGCGATGTCCTTGTCGCCATCGAGAGCCACGACGCGGTCTGCGCCGAGTTTCGCTGCGTCGTCTCGCTGGGAGGATTTCACGCCGGCGATGACATGCGCCCCGTGCTTGCGGGCGACATGGACGGCGGTGCGTCCGACTCCTCCGAGGGCTCCGGTGACCAGAATCGTCCAGCCTGGCTGAACCTTGACTCCAAGTTCGATGAGTTGTGCACCGGTGGTGAGCACCAGCGGCAGGGCAGCCGCCTGTTCGAAGCTGAGCCCGTCCGGAATCGGCGCGAGGATGTCGGCGCCGACGGTGGCGAATTCTGCGTAGGTAGCATTCGTCAGGGCCATGACGCGATCGCCCTTCTTGAAATTCTTTACATCGCGGCCAAGGTCGACGACTTCGCCGGCCAGATCGCGGCCGAGGATGGCAGGCAACTGAAGTGGAAACCGGGATCGAGCCGCGCCGCTGCGCAGCTTCCAGTCGATGGGGTTGATGCTGGTGGCGCGCACGCGCACGCGCACCTCATTCGGGCCGAAGGGCGGTTCCTGCTGGTTGGTTTCGTACTGCAGCTTGTCGATATCGCCGTACTCATACAGAACAACCGCTTTCATCGCAGAGTCCCCTCCGACGGTGGGATGAGCCTGGGCGCGCAAGGGTCGCTTTGTTTTCGGCGGAGTGGTTTGACGGCGAAGTCAGACGCCAACGGGCATGTTTTTCGGTTTCTTTGTGAGCAAATAAAGCAGAAAGAGAACAGCGAAGACCGACCCCAGACCGGCGAGGCCGAGGATGCGCAACACGGCGACGGTGTAGCGGCCCTGGCTGGGCGAATAGCTGCAGCAGTAGAGCAACACCAGGTCGCTCAGTGTGCCGATGTGATGGGTGCTTGCCTGAATGATGGCGAGGCGCACGTCGCGCGGCTGGTAGTCGACGCCGAAGAGGTACTTCGACATGCGACCGTCGGGCGTGGCAATCATGATGACACTGGAATGGGCGAACTGCGTCATCTTGCCGTCGGGCCCAGGGACGCGAACGTAGTGGAAGCCGGTAGCCTGCGCCAGATCGGTGATGGAAGCTTGCGGGCCGGTGAGGAAGTGGACCGAGGCGGCAGCATCGGACGCGGCGTCGATCATGGAGAGGAAGTGCTGCTTCTCGGCGGCCGCGTCCGCCGGCGTGTCCGCGGGATCGATGCTGGCGACGACGACGTCATATTCGCGACCGGCATGGAAGCCGCTCTGCCGCAGCGCTGATGCCATGCCACTCAGCACCTGGGGGCAGAGCATCTGGCAGTTGTAGTACATGAGGGCCAGCATGACGGGGCGATTGTGGTTAAACTCGTCGCCGAGCTTCACATCGCGGGCGGATTCATCTTTGAAGGAATCGCCGAGGGGCAGCGCGCGATTGAGGTTCTGATCGATCCCCGCATTCTTCTGCCAGGAGGGTGTTTGCTGGGCTGTCGCGCCAACGGGGCGGTCGGCGGAGTACTGAGCGCGCGCGAGGCCGGCGCTCAGGGCCAAACTGAGGGCAGCGAAGCCGACGATGGGTGCGCGCAAGCGGATCACACTTCAGAATACGCTGCAGCGCAGCCGCATTAGGGCAGCGGATGGAGGGTCACGGTTTTTCCGGTGCGGACAGACTGGCGGGCGGCGTCGAGAATTTGCATGACGACAACGTTGGTGTCGAGGGCGGTCAGGTCGCCGCTCGGCTGCAATTCGCCGCGGACGACCGCGGCCAGGTAGTGGAGGGACGAGTCTTCCGGCGGAGAGAGCGGTGGCGTCGTGAGGGAGATTTCGGGTGACGCTTCGCTGACGCGCTCGCGGATTTGCGTTGAGTTGACCGCGATAGCATATCCGGTTGCGCCGTAGACCTCGGTGTCTTTGCGTCCGAAGGGCCAGTTCCACGAAGGCATGAGCACGGCCTGGGCGCGCGAATACCGCAGGATGATGGTGGCGTCGTCGTCGACGCGTGGATAAATCTGCGGCTTGTCGGTTTGGGCCACAGCGGT